>JBFEWU010000075.1:0-15570 GCA_041546215.1 Draconibacterium sp.
ATTGTTCGGTCCAGCCTGTATTCTTTTGTGGTTTATACCTGTGCCATACTCCCGGAAAAAGTAAAAATCCATCGCCACCCGATATTTTCCTCCTGCCCGTTTCCCGGCTTTCGAAAATGCCCTCGCCTTTGGTAATTAAAACGAACTGGAATTCATTTAGTATTCGTCCTTTTTCCCAGTTGAACATGTGACTTCCCGGATGCCCTTTTGACGGATATTCATCCTCTTTTTCAATCTTTTTGCTACCCAGGCTATTCACATAAAATCCCCATTTCTCATCGTGGTCAAAAATCATCAGGTATTTTCGATAGCTGTTTTGTGAAGTCATGTCATTTTGTATTATTAAAATATCAGATTGTTAATTTTTAAATCTAAAATTATAACTGATCTTTACAAAGATATAATTAAATAGATTAGCATAAATTGCTTATAAAAAGGAGTTTTGCGAATTTATTGCTGATTGAAACCTTATGGTTTAAGAAATTTTGAAAGATTTAAACGGCAATTGTGAAGGTGTTGAGTTTTAGTCAAAATATGCTTTTATGCAGAAAGATTAAATCCGGAAATTAATAAATATTTACTCTGAATTATGAATGAAATAATAAGTGGTGGTCGTAAAACCGTTCGATTTGTTTTTTTCTTTTGTTTGGGTCTTTTACTGCTGGCAGCATGCAGTCACAATCCAAAGGGCAAGGATTTAAAACAAGCTTTTCTTAATCCGCCCGATTCAGCCAAACCGGGCGTGTACTGGTATTTTATGGATGGAAACCTGGATCGGGAGGAGATGACCAAAGATCTGGAATCCATGAAAGAAGCTGGAATCAGCAACCTGATATTCCTTGAAGTGGGAATTGGCGTGCCGCGTGGTACCGTAGATTTTATGAGTGAAGAATGGCAGGATTTATATGTTCATGCAGTCAGGGAAGCCGAACGGCTTGGAATAAAAATCTTATTGGGTGCCGGTCCGGGTTGGTGCGGAAGTGGCGGGCCATGGGTAAAACCCCAGCAGTCGATGAAGCATTTGGTTTATAGTGAAACAGAAGTGGCAGGTGGTAAAAAGGTGGATGTGGTACTTCCCATTCCCGAACAGCGAAGTACCACATGGCACAATATGAAAGATCCTTATTACGAGGATGTGGTAGTTTATGCTGTACCCAATACTGCTGAACCGGTCATTGAAAACATAAATGAAAAGGCCTTGTATGAAAGAGATCCTTATTCTTCTAAACCAAATGTAAAGCCCTATTTAAAAGCACCTGCCGAATATGAGGAAGCGAAAGAAGAGATGCTTCTCAATCACGATAAAATAATTAATGTAAGTGAATATTTACAGGATGATGGTCGTTTGCTTTGGGAAGCACCAGGGGGTAAATGGACCATAGTAAGGATGGGAGCCCGTGTCACCGGCGCCAGTACACGTCCGTCACCAGAACCGGTAATCGGACTGGAATGCAATAAAATGAGCAGGGAAGATTTTTCCGGTCACCTTAAAAATTATACGGATATTTTACTGGAAAAAACTGCTCCCCGGAAGGTAGGAGTGGGGTGGACCGGTTTTCATATGGACAGTTGGGAAAGTGGTGCACAAAACTGGACAGAAGGTATTGTTGAAGAATTTAAAGAAAGACGAGGTTATGATCCTGAACCTTATTTTTTGGCTTACACCGGGCGTGCAATCGAAAGTATTGAAATTACCGAGCGATTTTTATGGGATTTGCGACAAACCTGTAAGGAGTTGGTATTGGAAAACCATGTTGAATTTGGGAAAGAATATGCACATAAAAATGGCCTGGAATTAACCATTGAACCCTATGATATGAATCCGGCAGGCGACCTCGATCTGGGTGCAATTGCCGATGTGATTATGGCCGAATTCTGGAGCAAACGGTTTGGTTTTCACACTTCGTATGCTGTGATGCAGGCTACGTCAATAGCCCACATAAAGGGGCATCCGCTTGTTGGTGCCGAGGTTTTTACTTCCAACAACAGGGAAGCCTGGCAGGAATATCCCTGGTCGATGAAAGATCAAAGCGACTGGGCATTGGCTCACGGGATAAACCGTTTCGTCTATCATACTTTTGCTCATAAACCTTTGGGTGAAGAGCACCGCCCGGGAATGACGATGGGGCCCTATGGTGTGCATTGGGACCGGGGGCAAACCTGGTGGCCAATGGTTGGCGCTTACCACCAGTACATAAGCCGTTGTTCGCATATGATGCAACAGGGGCAGGCCGTTTCCGATATCCTTTACCTTACTCCCGAAGGTGCTCCCATGGTATTTACACCTCCTGCAGATGCCTTGTACGAAAACGGTGCAATTCCGGATAAAAAAGGATATGGATTTGATGGCTGTTCCCCCAAAATGTTAATGGATTGGGCTACTGTTGAAAACGGGAAAATTGTATTCCCGGGAGCCACTTCCTACGAAATTATGGTGTTGCCAAATTTTGAAACGATGAGGCCTGAATTGCTGAATAAAATTACTTCCCTGGTAGAAAATGGAGCTAAGATTATTGGAACACCCCCTGTTGAATCACCCAGCCTGGAGGATTATCCGGCATGTGATGAAGTTGTGAAAAAGCTCTCGAAAAAGCTTTGGGGTAGTTTACAAACGCCGGTCGAGCTTACCGAAACAGGATATGGGGAAGGTGCTGTTTATTGGGGAGGTAAACTTGCCTCGCAGGAACTGTATCCATCGTATAAAAGTACATCAGAGCTGCTGGAAAGATTAGCCATTGCTGCCGATTTTAAATCGGAAAACAATAGCATCCGCTTCGGTCACCGTAAAACCGCAGATTGCGACATTTATTTTATTGCCAACCGAACCAGCGATATTCAAAAGGTACAATGTACATTCCGTGCAACAGGCCAGGCTGAGCTATGGGCAGGAACAAGCGGCAAAACCAGGAAGCTTTCAAATTATTCGTCTGAAAATGGCCTGACCACTATTCCCCTGGAGTTCTTTCCTTACGAAAGTTTCTTCGTAACCTTCTCGGGTAAAGCTGAAAAAGCTGCGGTAAATGAAAGTAATTTCCCAACTTTTAAAAAGGTTAAAACAATTGAAGGAGCCTGGGATGTTTCCTTTAATTCAAAATTTGGAGGGCCGGAGCATATACCGTTTGATCAACTTCAGGATTGGGCTAAACATGAAATAAGAGGCATTAAATATTATTCAGGAATTGCTACCTATAAAAAAACATTTGAATTTGGTCCTGTAACCGAAGAGCCATACTTCATTGACCTGGGAGTGGTAAACGATATCGCCCGTGTGAAAGTAAATGGGAAAGACATGGGTGTAATCTGGTGTGCACCCTGGCGAATTGAAATATCGGGCAGTTTAAAGGAAGGAAACAACGTGCTGGAAATAGAAGTAGCCAACCGCTGGATAAATCGTTTGTTGGGCGACACGCAAGAACCGGACAGAAATGTCAGAACTGTAAAATTTGAGAATGGCTTAATGGGCGGGCAGGAATATAAAACCGGCAGGTATACCTTTACAACAAAACAAGCCATGGCTTCATTTAAATTTGAGGAACCACAGTCCTCCGGTTTGCTTGGTCCTGTAAGAATAATGACTTCAAAAAAATGATAAAAATGACAAAAGTTGGATTGTTTGGAATTGGTCTGGATACCTATTGGGACCAATTTGACGGATTGCTGGAACGCCTGGAAGGCTACCAAAAACAAATTGCCAATAAACTTGAATCCTTTGGTGCAGAGGTGGTTGATGCAGGTTTGGTGGATTCACCCCTGAAGGCTCATGAGACTGCGGATTATTTAAAAAAGAAAGATGTGGATATTGTTTTTCTTTACATATCAACCTATGCTTTATCATCGACCGTACTGCCGGTAGCCCAAAAGCTAAAATGCCCCATTATTATATTGAATATTCAGCCCGTGGCGGCCATCGATTACGAAAATTTCAATAAGCTGGGTGACCGGGGAGTGATGACCGGTGAGTGGTTGGCACATTGCCAGGCATGTTCGGCTCCCGAGATTGCAAACGTATTTAACCGCGCAGGCATTGCGTACGAGTTTGTGACCGGTTATCTGGGAGAAAAAGCCGTTTGGGATGATATAGAAGCCTGGATTGACGCCGCAAGGGTGGCATCGCTAATGAGCAGTAACCGCCTTGGTGTTTTAGGGCATTATTACAATGGAATGCTGGATGTTTACACCGATCTTACCAAACAGGCTGTAACTTTTGGCACGCACATCGAATTGCTTGAAATGTGCGAAGTGAAAAAGTACCGCGATGAAGCCAGCGATGAGGAGGTGAGGGCAAAGATTGAAGAATTTCATGGCACTTTTGAAGTGCTTGAAGCCTGCGAAAAAGAAGAAATTGTTCGTGCTGCCCGGACTTCTGTGGCACTGGATAAATTGGTTGAAAACCACAGACTTGGCTCGATGGCCTACTATTATGAGGGTGAGAGCGGCAACGAATATGAAAATATTGTAACCTCGCTTATTGCAGGAAACACCCTGTTAACAGGTAAAAGCGTTCCGGTTGCCGGCGAGTGCGAAGTAAAAAATGCACAGGCCATGAAAATTATGGATGGCTTTGGTGTTGGCGGTTCTTTCTCGGAATTCTATGCCATGGATTTTAACGATGACATTGTAATGCTGGGACACGACGGACCGGCACATTTTGCCATAGCCGAAGGGAAGGTACAACTGGTACCACTGCCTATGTATCATGGCAAGCCAGGAAAAGGATTATCCATTCAGATGACGGTAAAGCACGGTCCTGTAACTATACTTTCGGTAGTTGAAGGAAAGGATGAAGTATTTTTGCTTGTTGCAGAGGGTGAGTCGGTTGATGGACCCATTCTGCAAATAGGAAATACAAATAGTAGATATAAATTTCCCATTGGAGCGAAAAAGTTTATGAACGAATGGTCGAAGCAAGGTCCGGCCCACCACTGTGCCATTGGTGTTGGACACATTGCCCACAAGATTGAAAAGTTGGGACATATATTAAATCTCAGGGTGGTGAGGATTTGTTAAAGTAAATCACAGTGTTCTTTGTAGAATATTCGCCGCCCCACTGCCTTAAACGCGGTCCCCTACCGCCTGTAAGACGGGGAAATTTCGTGCTCTATGGTTTCTGAATATTTCAAAATTTTAACCGGAATGCGAACGTTTATTCTCTTTCGGGGAGGAGGGAACCTGCGAAGCAGGAGAGGTGGTAGCCAATCATTTAAGGTGAGCTGAGGTTACATCAAGGATAATTTTGAATATATGATGGTTGAACCTGTTGTTGAATTGATTTCTGCTTGGCTGAAACCACGAGCAGAAACCTCATTCTCAATTCTTGCCTTTGCGAAACTCCGATGGATTCATCCCAACTTTCTTCTTGAAGAGTAAACTGAAATAATGAATGGTCTGGAAGCCCAGTTCCAGGCTGATTTCTTTTATGCTTTTATCGGTTGAAACCAGCATTTCTTTGGCCCTGATCATTCGCAACTGCAAATGATACTGTCCGGGAGAAACACCGGTATATTTTTTAAACATCTTCCGGAAATAGGAATACCCAACATTGTGCTGACGTGCCAGCTCTTCCATGTCAAATTCACGTTCGGTATTCTGACGCATTAAAAAACGCACTTCTTCGATCACCTTGGCAATTTGTTTTCCCGAGAAGCCTTTTCGCTTTTCAAAGGAAACAATGTAACCCAGTAGTTTTACCACCATACCCGAAGCAATTTGCTGAAATCCGGGACTTTCTTTTTCAACCAGGTCCTTAATTTTTAAATAGGTATCAATTATTTCTTCCTTGATGCCACATTGAATTACCGGCAGTGCTCTGGTAAATACCGGATTTTTGAGCAGTTCATCAGCAATTTGCCCGTTAAAACCAATGTAGTTCTCAACCCATCCCGTTCTTTTTATGGGGCGGTACCGGTGCCATTCATTGGGATATAACAGGAGTAAACTGCCGGGCTTTAGCTGTAACTTACCTTGCTTGTTTTCAAATACGCCGGCTCCTTCAGTAATGTAGATAAGTTGGTATTCCTGTAAAATCCGTCCGGTTTCCCAACTGAATAGATAGCCCGAAGGATGCTTGCGCGGCGGGTAAGTAATGTCAGGTTTTATTTTTGCCCTGCCAGCCACATTTAAATATAAACCCCAATTTATATCTTCTTCGCTGCTTGTTAGATATTTTAAATATTCTTTCATGTAATTAGTGCCAAAAAGTATAAATAATTTGCCAGTTTATGTATTGTTTTACCCTAAAAATGGAAATATTTTTGACATTTAATTGGGAATCAATAAAACTATAGAACTTAAAAGTTAACAGTATGAATGCAATTCTAGGAATTATCTTTCACTCTTTGGGTGGTGCATCGTCGGGGAGTTGGTATATGCCCTATAACCTGGTTAAGAAGTGGCGTTGGGAAATATACTGGATCGTAGGAGGTCTTTTTTCATGGGCAATTATGCCGTATATCGCAACTGTTTTAACATCTCCAGGGTGGCAGGATATTTTGTCGGCCACCGATCCGTCAACCATCCGTCTTACTTATATTCTTGGTATTTTGTGGGGCGTTGGCGGACTAACCTATGGTTTGGGAATTCGTTACCTGGGCATGTCGCTGGGGAATTCAGTGTTGCTGGGAATTACTTCTTTGGTGGGATCTTTGGGTTTGCCGATTCTTCGCAGCGTTGGTAACCTGGGAGAGATTTTACCGGCAGGAGATTCATTTTCTGATATGCTCTCAACTACCAGCGGACGAATTGTTTTGTTTGGAATACTGGTTCTGATGGTTGGAATTGTTTTATGCGGAAAGGCCGGCCTGATGAAAGATAAAGAACTTGCCAATGTGAAAGAAGGTGTTAATGTTGAATTCAAACTAACCACCGGTTTAATCATTGCCGTTATTTCGGGTGTGCTGAGTGCTTTCTTCAGTTTCGGTATAGATGCAGGAAAAGAGATGGGGGCAGCTGTTCGTGAAATTGCTGTTTCCAATGATTTTGCCTTTGTAAGCGACGGAAAATACTTGTTCGAAAACAACATCATCTTTTTGGTTATACTTTGGGGTGGATTAACAACCAACATCCTATGGACGGTTGGATTAATACTAAAAAATAAAACAGGTGGCGATTTTGTTGACACCAAAACACCCTTGTTAAAGAATTACCTGTTTTGTGCACTGGCCGGAACCACCTGGTTCCTGCAATTTTTCTTTTACGGCATGGGCGAGACAAAGATTGGCAACGGAGCAAGTTCCTGGATTCTGCACATGTCAACCATTATTCTTACCGCTAACTTTTGGGGATTCTGGCGTAAAGAGTGGGCAGGAGTGTCTAAAAAGACCAAAGCCACCATTTATTGGGGAATTGCTTTGATTCTGTTATCTGTAATCATTATGGGAATTGCTAAAAGTGAGTTTCTAAATTAAAGATCATCCATGCAACGATTAGCCTTTAAAATGTACCTCAACGAGGGGCAAAAAGAAGAATACAAAAAGCGTCACGACGAAATCTGGCCCGAGCTAAAACAGCTTTTAAAAGAAGCAGGCGTGAGCGAATATTCCATTTTTTTGGATGAGGAAACCAACATCCTCTTTGCCTTTCAGAAATTAAGCGGAGATGGAAGTTCGCAGGATTTGGGACAGCGCGAAATTGTACAAAAGTGGTGGGCTTTTATGAAAGATATTATGAAGTCGAATACGGATAATTCACCCGTCTCGGTGCCGCTTGAAGAAGTGTTTTACATGGAATAACTCTTTAGCTGAAACAGGAGTAACTGTCAGATCCAGATGAGGAAGTAAGACTGAGGGGGAGTCCTTGTTATACTGCGTGAAGTCGAAGCCCGGCTCCCGGTGTGAGCGAATTTTTGTCATAAGTTGTGGCGTAAATTAGTCAGTAATCAGTGATACAGTAATCAATAATCATTAATAAATAATCAATTGTAATGAGTGAGTTAATAAAGAAAGCATATGAAATTGCCAAAGAGCAATATGCTGCAATAGGTGTTGATACGGATGCTGCCATTGCAAAGATGAAAGATGTAAATATCTCTCTTCACTGCTGGCAAACCGATGATGTTGGAGGTTTTGAAACTCCTGATGCCACACTTTCGGGGGGTGGTATTCAAGCTACCGGTAATTATCCGGGTAAAGCAGGATCAATTGCTGAGATGCGTGCCGACCTTGAGAAGGTACTCTCGCTTTTACCCGGCAAACAACGTCTAAATCTGCATGCCATTTACGGCGATTTTCAAGGCGAAAAAGTGGATCGCGATCAAATCGAGATAAAACATTTTCAAAGCTGGATTGACTGGTGTAAAGCCCAGGGAATTGGTATGGATTTTAATGCTTCCTGTTTTTCTCACGACAGGGCCGCGGATGGATTTACCCTGTCGAGTAAAAACGAAGAAAATCGTAAGTTTTGGGTGGAGCACCTGAAACGCTGCAGGGCAATTTCGGCCGAGATGGGAAAACAGCTGGGAACGCCTTGTGTGCACAACACATGGATCCCTGACGGATCGAAGGATACGCCCATTGACCGAAATGGCTTACGTGCCATTTTGAAAAAGTCACTGGACGAAGCCATGGAAGTTGATTACCCTGGTGAGTACATGAAAGATGCAGTTGAGAGTAAGTTATTCGGTATAGGAGCAGAATCGATGACCGTGGGATCACACGATTTTTACCTTGGTTATGCCATTAGCCGCAATAAAATGATTTGTTTGGATAACGGCCATTTCCACCCAACCGAGCAGGTGGGCGATAAAATTTCATCCTGTCTTCAATTTGTAGATGAAGTACTGTTGCACGTAACACGTCCAATCCGTTGGGATTCAGACCATGTTGTAACCCTGAATGATGACGTGCAATTAATCGCTTCGGAAATTATCCGTAACGATTTCCTGGACCGGGTTAAAGTGGGTTTGGATTTCTTTGATGCTTCCATAAACCGTATTGGTGCCTATGTTACCGGTACGCGCGCTGCCATGAAAGCCTTTTTAATTGCTGCCCTGGAGCCCACAAAAGATATGCTTGCCCTGGAAGAGGAGGGAAAAAACTTCGAACGTTTGGCCATGCTGGAAGAACTGAAAACCATGCCTTTTGCTGCGGTTTGGGATTGCTATTGCCTGCAGGAAGGTGTTGCCACAGGTATGAATTACATTGCTGAGATACAGAAATACGAAGCAGACGTGCTTTCAAAACGATAGTTTTAAATACTATTTACCCAGCGACTTTCTGTCGCGGGATAAACCTCATCCCCAGGCAAAATAAGGATTCCATCTTCCAAAAGATGGAATCCTTATTTGCATAGTGTTATTTGTTTAACTAAGAACCATACGGTAGTATCCTGCAGGATTGATCAATGCATGATTAATTGTTAGTTTGTAGCATGTTTAATAACTTTAATGTAAAAAAGAGATGAGAAAACTAAATACAAAATGGATGCATCCCCGCGATCAGATTATTCTTATTATTGATAAAATATACCGTAGTGGTATGACCACAACATCGGGTGGTAATATTTCAATTATTGACGACAATGGCGATGTTTGGGTGACTCCCTCCGCAATTGATAAAGGAACATTGCGTCCAACGGATATAATTTGTGTTAGAAAAGATGGACGTATAGAAGGACGTCATAAACCTTCGTCCGAATATCCCTTTCACATTGCCATCTATAAATGCCGTCCCGAAATTAAGGCCGTCATTCATGCGCATCCTCCGGCACTGGTTTCTTTTAGCATCGTTCGTCAGATTCCCAATACAAATGTACTTCCCCAGGCAAAAAACGTTTGCGGACCCATTGGATACGCCGATTATGCCCTGCCGGGCAGTGATGAGCTGGGTGATGTAATTGCGGAAGAATTTAAAAACGGCGTAAACGCCGTAATCATGGAGAATCATGGTACGGTTGTGGGCGGCATGGATTTAAGTGATGCTTTTCAGCGTTTTGAGACCATGGAATTTTGTGCCCACACGCTCATATATGGAAATACCATAGGCACTCCTAATTTTCTGACAGATGCACAAATCGATGATTTCGAAGATCAGATCCCGAGCTTGCTGCCTGAAATGGAAGCGGTAAATTATTCGTCGGATGAGCGGGCAATTCGTGAAGACATCAGAAAGATTGTGTTGCGTGCCTGTGAGCAGGGTTTAATGATCAGCTCCTACGGAACCGTTTCGGTGCGTTGGAAAGGAAACGACTTTTTGATTACTCCAACCAATGTGGCACGATGGGATATTCAACTGGAAGATATTGTTCAGATAAAAGACGGGAAACGGGAAACGGGAAAAATTCCGAGCCGGGCAACCTGGCTGCACCAGGAAATTTACAAGAGGTTCCCGCATGTAAATTCAATTATCCTCACACAAACTCCTTATTTAATGGCCTACAGCGTTACCGGGGAAAAAATGGATGTGCGAACTATTCCTGAAAGTTGGATATTCTTGCAGGATATTCCCAATATGCCATTCGGTTCTCATTTTGCAGGTGAAGAAGCAATTCTGAACACCCTTTCGGAGAATACCCCTGCCGTAATTATCAATAATGATTCGGTTTTGGTTACCGGCGATAAATTACTGGGTACTTTCGATAAGCTGGAAGTTGCCGAGTTCAGTGCAAAGAGTCTGACAATGGGAGCATCCCTGGGGAAATTGATTCCAATTAACAAAGAGCAGGTTGAGGATTTGCGAAAGAAATTTTTGAGTTAAGAGCTGGGGGAATCATTGCTGTTGATTATAGGACAGGTTAAACGATACTACATAAAATTCGTAGACAGGGGCAAAATCTTAAAAATACCTGTCATGAAACTTTTCATAATTACAATTGTCCTGATTCTTGGTGCTCAACTTCACAGTTCACACACTAATCCCTTTTTTTACTATCTTGGCAAAAATAAAGACCATAAAATCGTTGTTGTTCAGGGAAGATTATCTTGCTGATTAGCAATGGCGTAAACCATATAATAAACATGAAATACACTTTACTCCTGATGATGTTTTTATCTGTCCTGATTTATTCATGCCATACAGAAGTGAAAGAGGATTTGATGGATAAATGGAAAAAAGAAATTGTGGATACCGAACAGGAATTTGCCGAAATGGCTAAGAATGAGGGTATTCCCAAAGCTTTTTTAAGTTATGCCGCCGAGGATGTTGTCTTGCTTCGCAATAATCGGTTAATAATAGGCATCGATTCGTTGAGGGAAAGTTATCAAAACAACCATTCAGAAGTTGGCACAGTCAGCCTGACATGGAAACCTGATTTTGTAGATGTAGCTTTGTCGGGTGATATGGGATATACCTATGGCAAGTATGTTTACACCACAACTGACTCAACGGGCAATAAAAATGTGGTTGAAGGGATCTTTCATACGGTTTGGAAAAGACAAACAGACGGGACGTGGAAATTTGTTTGGGATTAAAAAGCTGTTTTACGAAGAGACAATGTTTTTGTACAAAAGCATGAGAAGGCCGTTTTACATTAATCCAATACTTATCTTTACCTTATAATAATAAACCAAAAATTATGAAAACGCTGGCTGGGTGGATCTTAAAGAAGCAGGGATGGAAAATTTCCGGTGATTATGGAGGCTTAAAAAAATCGATCACAATTTTTGCTCCACACACAGCGCATGTCGATTATTATTACGGCAAACTTGGCTTTACTGAACTGGGTGTCAAATTCAGGTTTTTATCCAAAAAAGAGCTTTTTTTCTTTCCCTTGAATCTCATCATGAGAGGTCTTGGCTCCATCCCTGTAAGAGGGGTAAAAGGACAAAATGCCATTTATCACGTGGTTGAAATGCTTAACCGCAGTGAAGAATTGCATATCGTTGTTTCACCTGAAGGATGGATAAAAAAAATGACGAAGTGGAATAAAGGATTCTTTTACATGGCCAGGAAAGCCAATGTTCCCATTGCTGTTGGAACACTCGATTATGAAAAAAAGGAAATGGGAGTTAAACGCATCATTTATGACACTTCTGATTTCAAAACTGTGTTGGCAGAGATCAATGCGGTTTATAAGGATGTGAAGGGTAAAAATCCCGATCAATTTTCACTGCATTCTGAATAATACCAGGAATACTGAAAGCGTAAGGTTGGTTTGAAGCAATTTCCATGCGTAATAGATTTTCCACCGCATATTTTGGATTCAATTTTTAAATTTGAATCAAGTGCTCTACATGAGCCAGTTGGGAAGCAGAAGCGAAATCTGGGGAAACAAGGTCACAAGTACCAGTACTACCATGCTAATGGCTAAAAAAGGTAAACCTGCACGGCTTACCGTTCCGATCGATTCTTTTCCAATACTCGAGGCCACAAAAAGACACACACCAACTGGCGGTGTGGTTAATCCGATAATAAGGTTTAAAACGGCTATTACCGCAAAATGGATGGGATCAACGCCAACTGCAACCGCAACTTTCAGTAATATTGGAAGCAGGACCAGAAGCGCGGCAATGGTTTCCATAAAGGTGCCAACGAAAATCAGCAGAAGATTAATCAGCAACAAAACAACATATTTATTTTGCGAGAAAGCGGTTATATTTTCCGATATCAATTGTGGAAATCTTTCGGTAATTAATATCCAGCCAAAAAGATTGGCAAAACCAACCAATACCATTAATGAAGCTGAGGTTTTCATGGAATCCATAATTACTGCGATAACATTTTTGAAGGTCAACTTACGGTACACCAAAAAACCAATAATTAAAGCGTAAATAACAGCAATGATGGAAGCTTCGGTGGGAGTGAAAATCCCGCCAATAATTCCGAATAATATAATAAAGGTCATCAGCAGTGCCCAGAAGGTATCCACTAAACTGCCAGCCATTTGCCTGAAAGTACTTTTAGGGTGCTTGGGGTAATTTCTTTTTTGTGATATATAATAGGCCACAGCCATCAATCCAACACCCAGCATTAATCCGGGAATGGCTCCTGCAAGGAATAACTTCCCAACCGATAAACCACTTAATGTGGCCGCAATAATCATCGGAACACTCGGTGGAATTATAGGACCAACTGTTGAGGAAGCGGCAGTAAGTGCGCATGAAAATCCGGCTTCATATCCTTCTTTTTTCATGGCCGGAATCATTACCGATCCAATACTGGCTGTATCGGAAATTGCCGTTCCTGAAATTCCTGCAAAAAGCATTGAGGTTCCGACATTGGCAAGCGACAGGCCACCCCTGATATGACCGACGATATGATTACAGAAATTAATGATTTTTTCGGTCAGTCCTCCCTGGTTCATCAGGTTGCCGGCAAGTATAAAGCCCGGAATACTTAGCAGTACAAAAACATCGATTCCGGAATACATTTTGGCGGGAATGATCACTAGCGGAATTCCCTTAAACAATACGTAGATCAGGCAGGAAAATCCCAGGGCAAATGCAATGGGAAACCTGAGAAAGAGGCAAATTATAAATACCAGTATAAGGAGCGTTATCATTTTCTATTTTTGTTTAGTTGCGTGATTTCAACGAGTGCATACAGGACCACAGTTCCAGACATGATTAAAAGACTTACAAAGGCAAAAGACATTGGAATTCGCATACTTGGAGAAGTTTCAGTACTACTTAACAGGATATATTGAACAGAAAATATACCCATTATGGCAAACAGAAAAACAACAGATAGTTGAATCAATATATCAACGATGTATTTCAGTTTCTTCGAAAATTTTCGATAAAAAACATCCAGCTCTACATAGTATTTATCACGTAATGCGAGCCCTGCAGCAAAACTCATGGCGTAAATAAAAAACAAGCGGGATGCTTCTTCTGTCCACGATGGCGCACTGGCAAGAAAAAACCGGGCAAATATCTGAACTACAGTAGCTCCGATAAATCCGGCAGTACTAATTAATGTTCCCAGGCTTAATAATCTGTTTATTACTTTTAACATCGCTTTCGAATCTATTTTAAGTTACGTTTTTATTTTCAAGACTTTACAGCAATATGCAACTGCAACATTCTCCACCGCCAAGGCGCTAAGACGCGGAGATTTTTCTTTGCGCCTCTGCATCTCCGCGGTTAATATGCATGGCCTTTTGTGTTCCGCGAACTGACGGACCGTGCTCGTTAAAAATGGATTAAAAATTTGAAACTCATGGAACCACTTCTTCTTCGTTCTCTCATAAATTTTAATCATTTTTCATTTTTGAAATCTGCAGGTAAACTTTTTTCATTTCGGCCGATAAACTTTCATAAACAGCATCGCTGCACTTTTGGCTGAAGGCCGTTTTATCCACTTCGATAAACTGCATGCCTTTTTCTTTTAGTTCCTGCTTCACTATTTTTTCATTTTTCAAAAAAAGCTGATGCTCGTATTTTATCATATCCTCGGCTGATTCAAGGAATATTTTCCGGAGGTCGGGGGGCATGTTATTTAGCTGTTTTTGGCCGATAACCGGATACACCCAGCTGACCACGTGCTCGGTAAGATTTACGTAGCTTTGCACTTCAGCGAAACCTGCACTTTTAATCAGGGCAAAGGGATTTTCCTGCGCTTCAATGGTTCCCTGCTGCAGGGAGGTAAAGACTTCTGAGAAAGCCATGGGAGTGGGCTTGGCGCCCAAAGCACTCCAGGCCGTAACAAAGGAGGGTACATTAGGCACCCTGATAATCAGCCCGTTTAAATCATCCGGATGCCGGATGGGCCGGTTCGAGGTGAGATGACGTGCTCCGCGTTGAAAATATCCCAAAGGGCGAAGTCCGCATACCTCCAGCATATCTTTTTCAATTTGCTGCCCCACAGGACCGGCAATTAAATTTTGCATATCGGTTGAATCCCGCAAAAGGAAAGGCATTTCGCAAAATGATGCAATTTCAATCCAGTTATTTAAAGTTGAGCTGGTTGCGGTCATATCGATCACACCGGCCTGAATTAGCCGTATGGATTCTATTTCCTTTGCCAGTTGTTCGGAGTGATAAACATCAAGCCGGATTCTACCATTGGAACGATCATCCAGAATGCGGCTGAAATAATCGAAGGCCAGATACCATGTATGTGTGTCGTTAACCAGTATGCTTGCTTTTAGATGAACTTCCGGTTTATCCTCAACCTTGCACTGAGAAAATAAAAGCATAAGGAAAAGAATCTTTAGAACAATGCGAAGAAAATTTGTTTTGCTTTGGCTCATCCTGGTTAATTTCTACATCCTTTGGATAAAGATATATAAATTTTGGTCAAAGATTTTTGGATCGCGTATGAAGATAGCCAGGATTCATTATCCCTGTTACCAAACTGTAAAGCTGCCTTACAAAAGACCGTATCAGTGCCAGAGTACAAAGCTTTTGAGTCATCGGTATGCTTTGGAAATGACTTTTGGCTAAATAATGTTTCATATGATGTAACTACTGTATTTGGCGAAGGGAAAAACATTATTACAGCAAATGCTGCACTTATTTACTTATAAAAGTACAGATGAAACATGAAAGATACGAATATTATTTAGACTGAGTATAAATTACTCATTGCCACCATGTGGCAGGCAGATGCCGTAATTTTGTACTTAACTGTTAAGCCGTATTACTCGTGAAAACCACACCATAGAGGGCTTTGATTTAGATATGATAAAGAGCAAAGA
>JBFEWU010000058.1:0-17121 GCA_041546215.1 Draconibacterium sp.
ATGATGTCATCGGCTAATTTATATGCAATCTAAATAGTACGCCCTGGAAATTTTGTTGGATTTTAATCGTGCCTGGTTATTCCTGTATGTACACAGCCAAACGAGAATCCGCATTAGCGAACCACACCAATTCCGCTCTGAAATATGTAGGTTGTGTTGGACCGGGCACCCTATATCTGGAGCCGTTGACAGCAGGATCCCGGAGATGTGCCCGTTATGGGGAGAAAACCATAAATTACAATGCAAAAGCAATCATTCACTGACCGGTCTCAAACACTAAATAATCAATTCCTGCCATATTTCCAGGCTTTGCATTTTTATCTGATCCGCTAATGCTAAAAGAAATCGTGTTATCACCTTTTTGAAGATGGTGTTTTCCCATCTTTACCTTTTGAGGAATTACCCCGGTTGGTGTGTAGCCGTTAAATTTTTGGCCGATGACATTTCCGTTCAGTCTTATTTGAATAATTCCATAGTCGACCGCTTTTGTAAGCATGGCTGAAACGTCGTATTTACCTTCTTTTTCGAGAATGAATTTTGCAACAAGTTCATCACCGGTGTTTCCGTTACGCCACCACAACTGGCTCTCATTGCTCCATCCAAAACTTCCCGACTGCGTACTTGCTGTGCCCGATTCGCATGAAATTATTTCCAGATTTTCTCCTTCAATTTTCCCGTTTTCATCCACCAGGGGAGGCACAGGAGGATAAATATCGGAACGTTTTCGGGCCACCGGCATTTTAACTGCTTCCGGATCTTCTTTCACATTACTGCTGAATCCGGGTTTGGTATACCAGAAAGCGCTTTGTGCGTAGTTCATTTTTGTTTTTACCCAGTGCCATAGTTCGATATTCGAACTTATTTCAGTTCGAAAGGGAATGGCATCGAGCGAGCGATAACGCATATTAACGGTCATTCCCGGGTGGAAATTACCAGCCCCGGTTGGCTGTGCAATAAAAGGGTGCGAAAACTTTTCGGGACGACACCAGGCATACCCGTAATAATCTTCTGTCCCCGTGCCAATGGAGGACGGGAACTTTTCGCCATCCACATAAATTTTCTCGTCGCCCTCTCCCCACCAGGCATCCACGGTATTGAAGATAGTGAGGGCATCACCAACATAAATGCCAGAACCTTTGAGATCGACATAGTTGACATCGAAATGCCAAAGGTGATTGTTTAACTCTGGATCTGTGGCCGTGAGTATGCGGTTGTATTCTTTCCATGATGCCCCAAAATACATGCTCGACGACTGCCACTTATATTGGTCGGTATATACTTCCAGTTCTGCTTCTGTGGTTTGCTGGTCGTAATTGATCAAAGAAATTTCTGCCGACTTTTTAAAGGGCATTATCCACGTGGATTCCATCCATCCGTTTTCATTCACTTTTGTGTACCAGGTTTCCGATGGCTGAATTTCATACCCTGTTCCGAAGAAATCACCAACCGGCACCCAAACGGTTTTGTGATTATCGAACGAAATGGATAATACGGTTGATCGCAAGGCCTGGTGAATATCAGGAGCATTTATTTTTACCCGGATTTTGGATAAGGCTTTATTTCTCTCCTTAAATGTAATGCTAAGTGGATCGTTAGGTCCTAGATCCCGGCTCTTTTCCACAACTTCTTCTTTGCTGGTTTCTTGCTTAAGCAATCGCGTATTGCAAGCTTCAATTTTTTCTTGTAATCGCTTAAGATCTTCCATGGAAAAGCTTTCCACTACCACATCAGGGGAATAGGTTCGGTAATTAATATTATAATATATACTTGGCTTCCACCTGTTGTTTTCAAATTTTACGGCATCACATTCATAGGTTATCTTACAGCTTTTCGAATAGGGGATGGGCAGGTATAAATTGTGGCCGCGGCGTTGATATTCTGTTTCGGGTGATACCGAAGAGGCAAGTGGAGCGCCACACAGGAATGTACCACTTAGTACTTCCAAAATATTTTTTTCCACCAGGGCCTGAGGATTACCATCGATATAAATTCTTACTATCCCTTCCGATGCTCCTTCTCCTGCAAAGGTCATCCACCAGCGCACTAAAGCACCCGGTCCTTCAGCATCGAAAAGAACAAATTCGCGACGGTCTTCCGTGTCTTCTGTTCTGATAAACTGGGTATAATCGGCATTGGCAAACCATCCGGCACTGTCGGGAGATAAGCTTTTTCGGTCGTAACTGCTGAACTGTTTTAAGGTGTAATAATTCTCGGGGAAGTGGGTATTTGCCGCCTTGTCGATCATTTCATCCAGTAAATGCTCAAGTGTTACTTTATTGTTTTTACACGAAAACAGGGTAAAAACAGCAAGTAAAAGGATCAGGTTTTTGCAGCAGTTCATCGGTTTTAGTTTTAGAATTTCTCCTAAAATTAAAACATAAATTGAAATATCCTGTGCCAATGCGAATTTATCCAGGCACTGAATTTCAGAGTCATACCCAAGAGCACGTTTCGTTTTCCGATACGTAAACCAATGATTCTTAGGGGCACGATTTCGCGATCCGTCCGTCAGCCGACGGACGGAGACGAAGCGATCTCATGCTATTAGCGCCTGGCCCAACTTGTAGCGTTCCTCCACATTAATCCATGCTTCGACTCCGCTCCGTCAGCCGATCGACCGTCTTCGGACTTCGGTCTTTTCTTTCAATAAACACTAAGCAATCCTGGTTGTGGTTTTCTTCAGAATATCCGAAAGTCTTTCCCAAACCATCATCCAAAATAAAAAAGCCACCCCTCAAAAAGAGAAGTGGCCATGTTTTATCTAAGTTCTAAAACTTCAATATTATTTACGAACCAAAGTCGTCGAACAATACGTTTTCATCCGGAACACCTAGATCGTACAGCATTTTTTCTACCGCCGAGTTCATCATTGGTGGTCCACACATGTAGAAATCGATTTCTTCCGGCTCTTCGTGCTGGCTCAGGTAGTTATCGTGAATTACCTGGTGCACAAATCCTGTTTTGTATTTAATGTCCAGTTTATCAGCTTCCGGGTCAGGCTGGTCAAGGGCCAGGTTAAACTCGAAATTCGGGAAGTCCTTTTCAATCTTTCTGAACTGATCGTAGTAGAAAACTTCTTTCCACGAACGTGCACCATACCAGAAAGTAACTTTCTTTTTCGATTCTTTTACCGTATGGAAGAGGTGGAACAAGTGTGAACGCATCGGAGCCATTCCTGCACCACCGCCAATAAACATCATTTCGCTGTCGTTGTCTTTCAGGAAGAATTCTCCGTAAGGACCCGATACCGTAACTTTGTCGCCTGGTTTCAGATTAAAGATGTACGACGAACATATTCCCGGATTTACTTTCTTAAATCCGTTGCTTGCACGATCCCAGGGTGGGGTTGCAATACGAATGTTCAGCATTACAATATTGCCTTCAGCAGGGTGGTTGGCCATTGAATAAGCACGGTAGGTAGGTTCCGGGTTTTTCATCACCAGGTCGAACATGCCAAATTTTTCCCACTCTTCGCGGTACTCCTCTTCAATATCCATGTCTTTAAATGCGACATTAATCTTTGGTACGTCAATCTGTATGTATCCACCCGATTTGAAATCAAGATTTTCTCCTTCGGGCAGCTTCACCACAAATTCTTTAATAAAGGTTGCTACGTTGCTGTTCGAAACAACCTCGCACTCCCACTTTTTAACACCCAATACTTCTTGTGGGATGTTAATTTTCATGTCTTCCTTCACTTTCACCTGGCAAGCCAAACGCCAATTGTCGTTTTGCTCTTTACGGGTAAAGAAACCTGTTTCGGTTGGAAGAATGGTGCCGCCACCATCTTCAATCTGGCAGTGGCACATACCACAGGTTCCGCCACCACCACAAGCCGATGGAAGAAGAATTTTGCTATTGCTAAGTGTTGAAAGCAATGTATTACCCGGTTCGGCCTCCAGTTCAATGTCGCCATCGTTAATGTTCACATTTACAACTCCCGATGGTGTAAGTTTCTTTTTGGCATACAAAAGGATTGCAACCAGAAGAATAATTACACCCAGAAATACAGCCACACTGGCAAGTACCACGGTTGTTTGTGTTGCTAATAATATCATTATTCGTTTCTTTTTCGATTTTACAATTTAATTCCGCCGAATCCCATAAACGCCAATCCCATCAAACCGGTTACAATAAATGTAATTCCCAGTCCACGCAGTGGGGCAGGTACGTTCGAATATTCGATTTTTTCTCTGATAGCGGCTATACCAACAATGGCCAGTAACCAGCCAATTCCCGAACCAAGTCCGTAAACCGTTGCTTCGCCCACATGATTAAATGCTTTTTGCTGAAGGAATAATGAACCTCCTAAAATGGCACAGTTTACTGCAATAAGTGGCAAGAAAATACCAAGCTGGTTGTACAGTACAGGAGCAAATTTCTCAACAATCATTTCTACGAGCTGAACCATGGATGCAATAATGGCAATGAACATGATAAAGCGTAAGAAACTCAGATCAACATCGGCAAAACCTTCGCCCAACCATGCCAAAGCACCTTCGTTCAATACGTAGTTCTCTAAAAGGTAGTTTACCGGAACCGTAATTACTAACACAAAAATTACAGCAATTCCTAATCCCATGGCAGTACTTACTTTTTTCGAAACGGCCAAATACGAGCACATTCCAAAAAAGTACGCAAACACCATGTTTTCAATAAAAATTGACTTAACAAATATATTAATCAGATTTTCCATTTGAATTTTCCTTTTGCTATTAGTTTTCGATTAATTTACGGTTACGGCTGCGTTGTACCCAAATAATAACACCAACTACAATCAGTGCCATTGGTGAAAGTACCATTAATCCGTTGTTTACATAAAATCCTCCGTTGGAAACGTACCAGCTATCGGGTATAATTTGAAAGCCCAGCAATGAACCGGCCCCAAAAAATTCGCGTAAGGCGCCAACTACAATCAAAATCCAACCATAACCTGCGGCATTACCTATGCCATCGAGGAACGATTGCCAGGGGCGGTTACCCAAAGCGAAAGCTTCCAAACGACCCATAATAATACAGTTGGTAATAATCAAACCAACAAATACCGATAGTTGCTTACTTACATCGTAAACATATGCTTTTAGGATCTGGTCGACCAGAATTACCAGTGCGGCAATTACCACAAGCTGAACAATGATTCTGATTCGGTTTGGAATTGTATTTCGTAAAAGAGAAATAATTACGTTTGCAAATGCCAATACAGCGGTTACCGAAATTGCCATTACAATGGATGGCTTTAATTGTGCAGTAACAGCCAGTGCTGAGCAAATTCCCAGTACCTGAACGGTAATGGGGTTACTGTCGTTCATCGGATCCGACAGTAATTTTAAGTTTTTCTTTGAAAATAATGGTTCGCTCATCTCTATTATTTTTTCTTATTTAAGAATTCTTCATAACTCGCAAAGTCGTCTTCAAGCATTTTTTGCAGACCTTTACTAGTAATTGTACCACCAGAGATCCCGTCAACTTTATGCTCTTCAGGAGCAACTTCTCCAACTTTGGCAATCAAAATTGAAACCAGTTTTCCCGATTCATCAAAGATTTTCTTGCCTTTAAAAGGAGCTTCAAATCCAGTTGTTGAAATTTCGGCACCCAGTCCCGGTGTTTCTCCTTCGTGGTCGAAGTTGGCGCCATATATGGTGTTCATATCGTCGCTTAACGAAACATATCCCCAAACAGGCCCCCATAGACCTGCACCAAACAGTGGAAGAACATATTTTATTCCGTCTTCGGTATTTACCTCAAAAACAGGAAGAAGCATCTCTTCAGGAGCTTTAGCACGTTCCTTTTTCAGGTTGGTGTTAAATGCGTCTCCGTCAACTTGCTCGCCTTTTACGGTAACCACGTATTCGTTTACGATTTTCTCGGCGTAAATTGCTTCCGCAGTTTCGGCATCACTATCGATGTTTACCGAGGCCAAAATGTTTTGTTTTTTCTCAATCTCTACGTTCTTTTTCTGCATTGGCTTAAGCGCCATTGAAACCGAAGCAAGAACCGCTGCAACAAGGATTACCATTATTGCGGCATATAAAAATGTATAAGTGTTACTATTTCTATCCATGATTCTTTCTTTTTATTATGCAGTCCGTTGGCTGACGGAAGCTCGTTTAGCTCTTTTTTTAATATGACCGGCAACAACATAGTGGTCGATAAGCGGAGCAAATGTATTCATCAACAGAATGGCAAGCATCATACCCTCGGGGAAAGCCGGATTGATAACCCGGATTAGAATGGCAAGAATACCAATCAGGAAACCGTAAATCCATTTCCCTCTTTCGGTTTGGGCTGCAGATACAGGATCGGTTGCCATAAAAATTGCACCAAACATAAATCCACCAAGAATAAGGTGATGCCAGAACGGCATTGAGAAATAAACCTGGTTGGCAGCCGATAAAGCATCGCTGCCTGAAACTGTATTAAGGATAAGCCCCATAAGAGCTCCTCCGGCAAGCGTTGAAACCATAATTTTCCAACTTCCGATTCCGGTTATAATTAAGATCAGTGCACCTATCAGGATCGCAAAGGCTGATGTTTCACCAATAGAACCCGGAATAAATCCGAAGAATGCTTCGGCAACACTGTAATTTAAATTACCTGCTGCTGCTTCGGCCATTGGTGTTGCACCCGAGAATCCGTCGACTAATTTGTCACTTTTTCCCAATGCTACCCAAACTGACTCTCCCGACATTTGTGCCGGATAAGCAAAGAATAAGAAAGCACGTGCGACAAGTGCCGGATTCCATATGTTCATTCCCGTTCCGCCAAAAACTTCTTTACCCAAAATAACTGCAAAAGCGGTCGCCAAAGCAATCATCCAGAGCGGTGTTTCTATGGGCATAATCATTGGGATAAGAATCCCCGAAACCAGAAATCCTTCCTGAATCTCGTGCCCGCGCAACTGCGCAAACAAAAATTCTATTCCCAAACCAACAATATAGGAAACGGCAATTACTGGAAGCACTTTTAACAGGCCATACAAAAAGATTTCAATAAATCCTGTGCCGGCCAATTCGCCAATGGCTTTAAAATGTTGCAATCCTACATTATACATTCCGAACAATAATGCCGGAACAACCGCAAGTACAACAATCCCCATCGTACGTTTTAAATCGATATAATCGTGAACGTGTGTTCCCGACTTCGATGTGTCCTTCTGTACAAAGAACAACGTGAACATACCATCATGTACCGAATGCAGCCAGTGAAACCTGGCTCCTTTCTGAACATGTGGTTTTGTATTTTCAAA
Source organism: Draconibacterium sp. (assembly GCA_041546215.1). Lineage (GTDB taxonomy): Bacteria > Bacteroidota > Bacteroidia > Bacteroidales > Prolixibacteraceae > Draconibacterium. The sequence goes on from JBFEWU010000058.1 coordinate 7,247, forward strand.
AATGTTTTTTATAAAATTCATTGCATTCTATTGTTTACATTAAAATGTATTCAATGGAACTCGCCTCATTAAACCTTAAAGTTTGAACTCGTATTTTATGCAGGCTCGTTTCATCTTTTGAAAGACTAAAAGTTACATGTAAAATTAACCAAGTTCTTTAATCATTACTGAAATGCCTTCACGCAAAATCTTCTGAACTTCAATTTTGGAAGTACAGGCGTATTCGCAAAGAGCGAGGTCTTCTTCAACGATTTCGTAAATTCCGAGTTGCTCCATTTTGTCGATATCGTTTACTAAAATTGCTTTTAGCAACTGAACCGGCATAACGTCCATCGGAAGATATTTTTCGTACTGACCCGATAATACAAAAGCACGTTCGCCGCCATGCATGTTGGCGTTAAGTGTGTATTCTTTTTTCGGGAAAAGTTTTCCAAAGTAAGTTTTAGTGGCACTGAATTTCCCAAAACCGGGATCAGCCCAACCCATGAATTCATACTCATCGCCTTCGGGAATAACTGTAATGTGCGAATCGTAATACCCAAGGTAACACTGCTTTTTTACTTTCGTGCCGGTTAGCACGTTTCCACTGATGATCCGTTGTTTGTAATCCGCATCAATCAATCGACCTTCGGTAACAGTTGCAACTGGAGCACCTAAAACAGTTTGTACATATTTTGGAGCCGAAAATTCGGAACCTGTTAATGCAATCTTTCTGGTAAAATCCACTTTGCCGGTTTCGAATAAACGACCGATAAAAAGTACATCCTGAGGATTGATTGTCCAAACAACATCCCCTTTGTTAATTGGCTGTGTGTTGCCAATTTGAACGCCTACGTTACCCGCAGGATGAGGTCCCTCAAAGGTGGTAATTTCAACATTTTTAACAGATGTGAAAGATGATCCGGCATTTACGCCAAGATTTACCTTACCTTCAGTTAGTTTCGCCAGTGCGTCCACTCCGGTTTGGAACGAATCCATTTCACCATCCAATACAAAATTGTAATCGGGTGCCAATGGAGCAGTGTCGAATGTTGAAATGTAAATCGCTTTTGGTTGCTCATCCGGATTGGCAATTATACCGTACGGACGTTTTTTGATGAATGGCCAAATACCACTTTTCAGGATTTGCTCTTTCACCTCTTCTGCAGACAATGAACCTGGATCAGCTTTTTTGAATTCAAGCGAACCGGCTTTTTCATTGGTCTCAATAACTACTTCCAAAATTTTTCGACGCTCACCACGATTAATGGAAACAACCTTACCTCCGAGTGGGGCGGTAAAAACTATTTCCGGGTGGTATTTGTCGTAGAATAAAGCGTCGCCGGCTTTTACCTCAGCATCAACTTTTAAACTTAGTTTTGGAGTAAGTCCTTGGAAATCGGTGGGTTTTAGAGCTACTGTTGCCGGAGTCGACAATTTATCAAGTACCTTCTCAGCACTTCCTTTCAGCTTTATATTGAGCCCTTTCCTTAACTTAACTACTTCTGACATATTGAATTAAGACTAAAATTTATTTTAGGTGTGCAAAAGTAATAATTAATTGCTGTTACACAATGCGTATTATTAAAGAGTTGGCACGAAAATATGCAAATGAATCAATATGTGTATTGATTTGGATCAGATTCGGGAATTTTATGGTTTATAAAGTCCTCGTTGAAATAAAATGCACTTGGATTAGATGCCGGATTGTAATCGATATTTCGGGATATTACAATAAATTTGCACCACGATAGTTTAAAGTTTGTAAAACTTATTTTTCATGCAGGTGAGAATATATGCTGAGAACCATTTTATTGGAACGCGTCAATCTGCGTTAGCACTATCAGCCAGCTGGCTGACCATCAAAAACAAACAATTTTAATAAGATGAAAAAGGAATTAAATATACTGATACTGGTACTGTTTCTGGCGATTACATCGAGCGCCCAAAGCGATAATTTTTATTATGAAACTGCGACATATCAGGAAAATATAAAAACCATGCAGGCCTATCGCGACGGATTTGTACTATCGAATCCGATAATGGCTTTGGGAGAAGATGTGAAGCTGATTTTTAAATTCGATGATATTTCTCCTGAAGTGAAGGATTATTATTATACGATTATTCATTGCGATGCCGAATGGAAAGAGAGTTATATCCCGCAGGAAGATTACATTGATGGTTATCTTGAAAATCCCATTGAAGATTATGCCATGTCGTTCAATACCACTTTCGAATATGTCAATTATCGTATCGAATTGCCCAATAGCAATATCAGGCTTAAGCTTTCGGGAAATTATGCCTTGGTGGTTTACGAAGACCAGGACAAAGAAAAGCGGATTCTGACCCAGCGTTTTCATATCTACGAAAATGCCACAAGTATTGAAGGAACAGTTCGCCGTGCCACTCAGGATGCGTTTAAAGGTGCACATCAGGAGATTGACTTTAAAGTTTATCATCCAAACCTGCCCATTTTAAATGTACGCGATGAGGTGAAAGTGGTTATTATGCAAAATAACCGTTGGGACAATGCAATTCGTAATTTAAAACCACTCTACATTCGCGACGGTATATTGGATTACGATTACAACCGGGAAAATGTTTTTGAAGCCGGAAATGAATTTCGTTATTTCGATAACCGCACCAACCGTATGAATGGTGAAAATGTTTTTGCCACCGATTTTCATCGCCCGTATTTTCATAAGACCTTAAAAGCCGATGAGGTACGTGCCAATAAAAAGTTTTTTCAGTACAAAGAAATGAATGGCCGGTATTCGATTGAAAGCCAGGATCAGGAGGTTCGTGATTATGATACCGAGTGCGATTATACTTTTGTGCATTTTACCTTGCAGTTGGGGGCTCCACTGTTGGGCGGATCGGTAAATGTATTTGGTGCGCTTACCAACTGGAATGCAAATAAGGGAAATGAAATGACCTACAATTTTGATACGGGAGCCTATGAGTTGAGCATGTTGTTAAAACAAGGGTACTACAATTTCCAATATGTTTATGTTCCACAGGCCTCGCTTATTGCCGATCACACCAATATTGAAGGCAGTTTCTGGGAAGCCGAGAATGATTACCAGATTTATGTTTACTATCGTGATTTGGCAGGTCGCTATGACCGCCTGGTTGGATACCGGTCCCTGAATTCGGTGGTAAACAGGCATTAAGCTCCGGTTTAAATGGAATTGGTATACCTGTTTTGTTGTTAACCTACAATTTTCATATAGCCTTGTCCTTCTTTAAAAGGCAGGCTAAACCAGAATTTGGTTCCCTTGTCGACTTTTGAATCGAATTGCAGTTCACCACCAAGTAAAGAAATATAGTGCTGAGCAATTGGTAATCCCAGGCCCGAACCCGAAGTGCTTTGATTTATCGTATTTTGTATCCTGTAGAAACGGCTGAAAATATTTTTGAAATCGTCTTTGGGAATCCCAATTCCGGTATCGGAAACACTAAATTTTATATGATCGTTGCGAATCATTTCATAACCAAAGTTAATGACTCCTCCGGGTGTGTATTTTACCGCATTATCTACTAAAATTGTTAAAGCTTCTTTGAGAAGATCGTTATCGGTGGTGAATCCAAATTCTGCATTGGCAACTTCTATGTCCAGTTTTATCCGTAAATCTTTCGTGTCGGGAATGTTCGGAGAATACTCGTTGTAAATGTCGCGAAGTAATTGGTTGATTTTGCAGAAGTTATTTTTAACCGTAATCGCTTCCGTTTCTATTTTGGACAAGTGTATGGTGTTGTCAATCATATTGATCAACTGCTTGCCGTTTGCAGTGATGGCATTGGTTAGTTCCTTGCGTTCGAGGCTTTCCATCGCATCATCGGCCAACATTCGTGTGAAGTTGGTAATGATGTTCATTGGCGTACGAATCTCGTGTGACAGGTTTGATAAGAATGCCGATTTTAAACGGTCCGATTCTTCGGCACGCACAAGGGCTTTTTCAAGGCCAAACTCTGCAGTTTTTCGCTTCGTAATGTCACGAGCCACCGAAATAACCGAGTGAGCGTTTAGCTTAGCAAGTCTCATTTCAAATAAGAAGGTACCATTGCTTGTGTTCAACGAATATTCAATGCTTTCAATTGAATTGGTTTTTAGACAGTGTTGAATGCACGAGTAAATTTTATTTGCCATATTATCCGGGAAACCGGCATCGAATATCGAGCTTCCAATAATATTGGCATCTTCCATTTTAAACAGGTCGCTTTCTTTTATCACAAAATCTTCGTAAATACCATCTTTGTCAATTACAAAAAATATGTCGGGAATAGCTTCCAGCAATACTTTGTAGCGTTGTTTACTGGCTTCCAATCCGGCAATTTTCTTTTTCGCTTTTGTAATGTCTTCAAAAACAAGGTAAAATAAGTTATAACTGGGATTAAGCACATGAATTTTATACCACTTGTCAGTTTTACGCGCGTGGTATTCACTAACCTTACGTTTATTAAAAAGAACAATTTTGTTTATGTCGAATTTTCCTTTGAAAATCAGGTTGAAAATATAATCAGCTTCCTGTCCCTGGACTTCGTATAAGTTTAGTTTGAATTCTGATTCGAATGCATTGTTCACTTTGTCAACGATCAACCTTACCACGTTACCGTCTTCGTCTCGCTTTGCGGTTAGGCGTGTAATCAGGAACGATGAATTTTGAATTACCCTGTTTATACTTTCCTTGTTTCGTTTTACATGCAATTCCAGGTTGTCGACCACCGAAAGATGTTGTTTTTGCAAATAGAATGTGGAAAGAAAAAAAGCGATAAAAATAAGTAGTGGATTGATTACGAAGGGTTCGAAATGGGTAAATGAATCGATTAAATGATTTCCAAGGTAGAGCTGGTAGGAAAGACTCAGCAGGGAAACTACGGCAAAAAGAATTATTTTACTTTCTTTTCGGGAATAAAAATACAGGTAACCCAATCCGGCCATTAACCACCAGGTTGAATAATGTACCGTTTCGATTGGAGGAAGATGGGTATTGAAATCAGAAATGTAATAAGCATAAATAAAAACGGGAATTGAAAATACCATGTTTATGGCACACTTGATTTGTGCATTTAGCAGACAAACCAATGTCGAAACTGACACGACAAGTAATAATATATCGCAAATAGTACAGTAAGCCGAGTTGGGATCAATGAGATGGGCCAGGGTAAAAGCCATGCCTGCACTACCGATAACAGACCACATTATCAGGAGCTGAAAAAGCTGCTTCTGGACATTTTCTGGTTGTGCAGTCCAAAACTTTTCAGACAATATTTTATAAATACGAGCCACTGCTTTGTAAAATTATTAAAAATGATCATCGGTACGCCAAAACGATCATTTTTTACATAAAATATTATCAAAATGGGAATTTTGCCGAATCCAAAAAGCTGATTTTTGTTTTGTTTCTAATTTGTAAAAATTCAGAGTACAGGTAATCAGCCAGTTAGGCTTTGTTAAAAATTCGTTATCCTGATTTTTGTTATGAATTGCACAAGAGTGTTTCCTTAGATTTGCAGAAAAGGAATCTACATTTTAAAAAGAAATATTATGCCAAAAGGAATTTTTAATGTACCGGTTGCAAAAAATGAACCGGTTTTGAGCTTCGCTCCGGGATCACCGGAAAGAGCAGAACTAAAAGCAAAGCTTGCTGAATTACGTTCTCAGGAAATTGATCAACCTATGGTAATTGGGGGGCAGGATGTTTTCACCGACCGCAAAGTTCGCATGTTTCCTCCTCATGAAACGGCACACACTTTAGGTTACTACAATCAGGGTGATGCCAGCCATGTTGAAATGGCAATTGATGCTGCCTTGGAGGCCAAAGAAAAATGGGCAAAGATGTCGTGGCAACACCGTGCTTCAATCTTTTTGAAAGCAGCTGATTTGTTAGCCGGACCTTATCGTACAAAAATTAATGCCGCAACCATGCTGGGGCAGTCGAAAAATGCTTTTCAGGCTGAAATTGATGCGGCTTGTGAATTGGCTGACTTTTTCCGTTTTGGGGTTCAGGTAATGACCGATATTTACAAAATTCAGCCTGAATCGGCTCCGGGAATGTGGAATTACAACGAATTTCGACCATTGGAAGGATTTGTTTTTGCACTAACACCTTTTAACTTTACTTCTATTGCCGGTAATTTACCGGCTGCTCCGGCACTGATGGGAAACGTTGCAGTATGGAAACCGTCGAAAACAGCGGTTTATTCGGCTGGCGTTATTATGGAGATCTTTAAAGAAGCAGGTCTTCCTGATGGAGTCATTAACCTGGTTTATGCATCTGGTCCTGTTGTGGCTGACATTGTTTTAACGCATCCTGAATTTGCGGGTATTCATTTTACGGGTTCAACAGAAGTTTTCCAGAGCATTTGGAAGAAAATTGGTGATAACATCTATAAATATAAATCATACCCTCGCATTGTTGGAGAAACAGGGGGTAAAGATTTCATTTTTGCCGATAACACTGTTGATCCGCAAGTACTGGCAATTGCCATGTTGCGTGGTGCATTCGAGTACCAGGGACAAAAATGTTCGGCCGCCTCACGTGTTTATATTCCTGAAAGCATTTGGGAGGAAGTGAAAGAAAACTTAGGCAGAGAACTGGCAACGGTAAAAATGGGACCACCTGAAGATTTTACCAACTTTGTGAATGCCGTTATCGACGAATCATCATTCGACAAGTTAAAAGGATTTATCGACCGGGCAAAAGAAGACGAGGATGCTGAAGTGATTTTTGGAGGAAATTGCGATAAGTCGGTTGGGTACTTTATCGAACCAACTGTAATACTGGCTAAAAAGCCTGATTATGTTACCATGGAGGAAGAGTTGTTCGGGCCGGTTTTAACCATTTATGTTTACGAAGATGAAAAATTGGACGAAACGCTGGATATCCTGGATAAAACATCGATTTATGCCTTAACCGGTGCTGTGCTTTCTCAAAATCGTTACAACATTGAGAAAATTACAAAACGTTTGGAAAATGCAGCCGGTAATTTCTATATCAACGATAAACCAACCGGGGCTGTTGTGGGGCAGCAACCCTTTGGCGGTTCGCGTGGTTCAGGCACAGACGACAAAGCAGGTTCAATCTTTAATTTCCTGCGCTGGACGTCGATCCGTACCATTAAAGAAACTTTTGTGCCAGCGGTGAACTATACTTATCCGAACTTCGCTCCGGATGCAGAATAAGATCTACCAACGATAAGTTGTTTATAAAGAGGAGTTGATTTGTTTCAGGTCCTCTTTTTTTTGCGATTTAAGATAGCTACTTTTGTCTCAGAATTAATTCAGATGAAGAAGATAAAAGATAGCAGCTTATTCAAAATAGTTAGTAATAAATGGATTATTGCGGTGCTTTTGTTTTTAATCTGGATTATTTTTGGCGATGAAAACAGTATTGTTTCACATACCGAAAGTAAGCAACAGCTTCACGATCTTCAGCAGCAAAAAGAATACTATAAAGAGCGAATCACTTCCGACAAACAAAAACTGGAAGACCTGAGCCGTGGGAAAGAAGAACTGGAAAAGTTTGCCCGCGAACAATATTATATGTCGAAACCCGACGAAGATGTATTTATTGTTATTGAAGAGGAAAAATAAAACAATCTTTAAAGTTTTTCGTTAACCTATAAAGCACAATTCAGCTATTTGATTGATAGTTTTTATTTCTTATATTGCTTGTACAATGAGTGAAAACCTTGACATATTCAAAATTAAAACAAACAATATTGCACCACAAAAAGGCCGCATATTGATTGCTGAACCATTTTTGAGCGGGCAGTATTTTAATCGCTCCATTGTATTTTTGGTAGCTTATAGCGAAAAAGGTGCAGTTGGTTTTATTTTGAATAAAAAAGTTGATTTTCCGATCCAGGATGTATTTCCCGATTTTCCTCATTTTGATGCAGATGTTTACCTGGGCGGACCGGTTTCAACCGATTCAGTTTACTTCATTCACAAGCTTGGCGATAAGCTTCCCGGCAGTATTCATGTGCTTGGTGATCTGTACTGGGGTGGTGATTTTGAAGTGCTGAAACGTGATGCCCGTTTGGGAAAAATTAACCCTTCCGACATTCGCTTTTTTCTGGGGTATTCGGGTTGGGATGCCGGACAGCTGGAAGGAGAGTTAAAGGACGATTCGTGGCTGGTGACCGACGTTGAACCCGAAGCGGTAATGCGCGATCTAAGTGAATCATCCTGGGTGGATTTCGTTAAAAAAGCCGGTGCCCGCTATTCGGTTTGGGAAAATTTTCCCGAAAATCCTTCACTGAATTAGTTCAGAACAATTTAATCCATTACCAAATCTAATCCTTTATCAATTTGCCAATTTAACAATTTATCAGTTTATAAATTTAACCCCTTAATCACCCACCTTTTCTTTCAACCAGTTGTTCAGTTCAAAATATAATCTTTCCGAAACTTCATGAACAAACCGTCTTTTGTTATACCCCAGTACCCACTGGAAACCATGTTCCTCACTGGTAAAAAATATTTCATCGAATCCTGACAGATGTTCCGCTGCAATTTCAGCGCTTTCAATAATTTTGAGTTTTATTGTTTTTGCCATTTGTAGAATTACTCCACGCAAAACATCTTCGTAGCAACCTGTATGTAATGAAGGAGTTGCCAGTACATCATCTTTCAACATAAATATATTGGAAGCTATACCCTCGCAAATTATTCCTCTTTCGTTTAAAAGAATAGAACCTGAATGTGCCGAGTTTATCAGTTGGGCATTTGCTGATTGCCATAAAATATGATTATAGCATTTAAAACATCCCATGCGATGCGTTGAATTCTTTGTAACATTCGAAATGTTAGTCAGCAATCCCTTCTCAGAATATGGAAAGTCGAATTCAGAAAAAGTTTCGCTTGTTATCAATGAGTTGCACTTGCCTTTCGAAATAAAAAACTGATAGTTAATAAAGCCGGAACGGTAGAATTTATTTTTATTGAGCATTCGTTTTGTTAAGCGAAAAAGCTCTCGTTGGTTATTAAACAGGGGCGGTAGTGCTATTTTTAGCGAATCAAATTGAGCTTTAATGACTTTTAAGTTTTCATTCAAAAGTGGAATGCCGCCAAAGCCGAACCATACTTTTTGTGAAACAAGGTATGGTTCATCCCACAGAAAAGGTGTGAGATTTGCATCATTTTTAGCAATTACTTCTCCGTTTACAATTATAAAGGCCATTACAGAAACGAAAATAAATTATCGATAAACCGGTCGAACAGGTTGGGTTTAAGTAATATGGGAAATATGAACCCAAAAACAGCACCCAGAAGGTGTGCGTCGTGAGCAATGTTGTCGTTCTGTTTTTTACCCATCTGGTAGGAGTAAAAAAGGTAGCCAACGGCAAATAATATTCCGGGAATCGGCACAACTGCAAATAAATAAAGCGGTTCCCAGGGTTGAAAGAATATGGTTGCAAATAGCACTGCCGACACTGCACCCGATGCACCAACTGCATTGTAGTAATAGTTGTTTTGGTGTTTTATCAAACTCCAGACGTTCGATATCAACATTCCACCCACATAGAGTAGTAGGAAAAATGCAGTTGCTTTATTTCCAAAATAGTAGCCAAAGTATGCTACTATATTTCTTCCAAAAAAATAGAGTACCATCATGTTCACAATCAGGTGGGTCCAATTGGCATGAATAAAAGCATGAGAGACCAGTCGGTAATACTCTTTCCTGTGAATGATCTGCGCAGCATTAAATTGTAATTTATTTGCCAGTTCCTGGTTGCTAAAAGCCAGATATGAAATTAGGGCGGTTAAACCAATAATAAAGTAGACAATCATTTAATGTAAGATTTTGTAAATCATTTCTTTTTGCAAATCGCCGGTTTCAACCATGGTCGAAACATTAAATCCTTTGCTTTTCATGTCGTATTCGCGC
>JBFEWU010000556.1:0-2272 GCA_041546215.1 Draconibacterium sp.
ATTGAAACTTTTGCGAAACTACTTTTTGCTTTATTATCTTTTTTGAATGCCATAATTCAAATTAAATATCAATTAAAACTGCACCTTACTTATTCTACTCCATGCGAACGCTAAGACCTAAGCCTCTAAGCTCGTGAAGCAGTACATTTAGCGACTCAGGAATTCCGGGTTGCGGCATTGGCTCACCTTTCACGATCGATTCGTAAGCTTTCGCACGTCCCATAACGTCATCCGATTTAACGGTAAGAATTTCCTGTAAAATATGAGAAGCACCAAATGCCTCAAGTGCCCAAACTTCCATCTCCCCAAAACGCTGTCCACCAAATTGTGCTTTACCACCTAAAGGCTGTTGCGTAATTAACGAGTATGGTCCAATAGAACGGGCATGCATTTTGTCTTCTACCATGTGGCCCAATTTCAACATATAAATGATACCTACGGTTGCCGGCTGATCGAAATGTTCACCGGTTTCACCGTTAATCAGGCGGGTTTCACCAAAACGTGGGACACCCGCTTTATCGGTATATTCCGATATCTCATCAAGACTGGCACCATCGAAAATAGGCGTTGCAAACTTAAGCCCAAGTTCCTTACCTGCCCAACCCAATACAGTTTCGTAAATCTGCCCAAGGTTCATCCTTGAAGGAACACCAAGCGGGTTAAGTACAATGTCTACCGGAGTACCATCATCAAGGAATGGCATATCTTCCTGGCGAACAACACGGGAAACAATACCTTTGTTACCGTGACGACCCGCCATTTTATCACCAATCTGAAGCTTTCGCTTTTTAGCAATATAAATCTTGGCCAACTGGATAATTCCAGCCGGGAGCTCATCACCGATGGTTACGTTGTAACGTTCACGGCGCGAAACTGCCTCAGCCTCCTTATATTTCATTATGTAGTTGTTGATTACCCTGAAGATAAGATCATTTTTCACCTTATCAGTAGTCCATTTCCCTGGATTAATGCTCATGTAATCAAGATCCTGCAACTGCTTTAAAGTAAACTTAACTCCTTTGGGAATAAACTCAGTACCATAATAATCTTTAACACCCTGCGATGTTTTTCCACTTACCAAAGTAAAAAGTTTGTCCTCCAGTTTTGTTTTAAGAGCAGCTACTTCACGTTCCAGTTTTTCGTCAATCTGGTCGAGCAATGTCTTGGTTGCTTTACCCTTTTTATCTTTTGCAACACGTGAGAACAATTTCTTATCGATAACAACACCCGATAACGATGGAGAAGCTTTCAATGAAGCATCTTTTACATCGCCCGCTTTATCACCAAAAATTGCACGCAACAGCTTTTCTTCCGGAGACGGATCAGATTCACCTTTAGGCGTAATCTTACCGATCAGAATATCGCCGGGTTTTACATTGGCACCCACTCTGATTAATCCGTTTTCATCTAAGTTACGAGTTGCCTCTTCGCTTACGTTCGGAATATCTGAAGTGAATTCTTCAACTCCACGTTTTGTATCGCGAACTTCAAGGCTATATTCATCAACGTGAACCGATGTAAATACGTCTTCACGTACAATTCGTTCGGAAATTACAATCGCATCTTCATAGTTGTATCCCTGCCAGGGCATAAATGCCACCTGCAAGTTACGACCAAGTGCCAATTCTCCGTTTTCAGTGGCATAACCCTCAGTAAGGATATCGCCTGCTTTAATACGCTGGCCTTTCTCTACAATCGGATTCAGGTCAACCGTTGTTCCCTGGTTTGTTTTGGTGTATTTCTGAAGATTGTAAGTCACAACCTCTGGATCGAAGCTAACAAAACGATCTTCTTCGGTAATGTCGTAACGAACAATAATCTGTCTTGCATCCACAAACTCAACAACACCATCAAAATCAGCTTTAACCATGATTTTTGAATCAGCTGCAGCTCTGCCTTCCAGGCCTGTTCCAACAATAGGAGCCTCAGGGCGAAGCAAAGGAACTGCCTGTCGCATCATGTTCGAGCCCATCAAAGCACGGTTTGCATCATCGTGCTCAAGGAAACAAATCAGAGAGGCTGCAACCGAGGCAATCTGGTTAGGACCAACGTCCATTAAATCAACATCTGGCTTTTCTACAACCGGGTAGTCACCGTCTAAACGCGATTTTACTTTTTCGTTTATAAAGTTACCATCTGCATCAATGGGAGCATTTGCCTGAGCAATGATCCTACCTTCCTCTTCCTCTGCAGTTAAATAAACTGCTCCTTCCGGCGATAAGTCAACTTTCCCGTTTTCCACTTTTCGGTATGGAGTTGCTATAAAACCAAG
>JBFEWU010000379.1:0-4603 GCA_041546215.1 Draconibacterium sp.
AACACCACAACAATGGCTGGAGCAGGAGAATGTCGTTCCCGACTTTTCATGTCAGACGGATGAACATGCCCGTAACCTGGACTTTATTCATCGCCAAAGCTCCGAAGCGGACATCTATTTTGTTCGTAATAAATCATCTCTTCCGGTGAGAACGGATTGTTTTTTCAGGGTTAAGAAGCAAATGCCCGAACTTTGGGATCCCACTGATGGAAGTATGAAACCTCATTTTATGTACAGCACAGTAGAGGAAGGAATCCTTGTAAACCTCGATTTGCCTCCGGGAGGCTCTGTATTTGTCGTATTTCGTAGGGAGGCGAAGAAGAATACTATCAAGTCGCTCGTAAGGGAAGGAGATAAAAACATTACTCTTTACCCTGCCAGGGAGATAGTGGAAATGGACCAATCATCTGCAATCATCCGGTGCTGGCAAAATGGAACCTATACACTGACAACTAGCAGGGGGAAAAAGAAGCAATTTGAGGTGCGTAATCTTGCCGCATCGATAGAACTCAACAGGGATTGGAAAGTGGAATTCAATCCTGAATGGGGAGCTCCTGCAGAAGTGATACTACCCAGACTTATTTCATGGACTGATCATCAAGACGAAGGCATTAAATATTATTCAGGAGCCGGGATGTACTCTAAAACAGTTGAGATTCCTGAAGGTTGGTTGGCCAGTGACCGAAGCGTTCATCTCGATTTGGGTGAGGTGGGCGAAGTGGCTGAAGTGTTTGTGAACGGTGAATCGGCAGGAGTGCTTTGGAAGAAGCCTTATCGCACTGATCTATCCTCCCTGCTCAGGCCAGGTAAAAATCAACTGAAAGTGGAGGTGATGAATATGTGGATTAACCGCCTGGCCGGTGATAAAAAGCTGCCTGCTGATGAAAGATATACCCGAAGTAATATAAGGGCTGACGGAGGTACCTGGCTTGAAAACTGGGAAGAATGGACGGTGCAACCTGCCGGGCTGATCGGGCCCGTGCGTATGTTGCCATCGGTAAAGGTCTCGGTAGGTATCAAAGCCAAATAAGCGTTTGCCTTGGGAGAACTTAACGAAATAGCTTTGCTTTCTCTGTTTAAAAATTCTTTCGAAACCGACGAAAGCTACCTGGTTATGGCAGAAGCATTGAAAGCTATTGGAAAAACAGGCAATAAATCACTGGATACTTGTTCGATTCAAGATATTATAAAGCTTTTTTTGAGAAGACTCAAAGCAGTAAGAAAGAATATATTGAAAAACTTAAAAATAAAGGAGCCGATATATATTGATTATCTATTAATAATGTGACATAACAGACTGAAAAATGAAATTTAAAAACATGATAAATAAATTGTACGCTACAATCCAGGCAGGTGTGTTTGTTCTGTTTTCTTTATGGATAGTTTCTTGTGCCAACGATTCTCAAAAGCCGGTAAAGGTCTTTATCCTGGCCGGACAATCAAACATGCAGGGCCACGGTGAAATAGAGAAGGGAGAAAAAGGAAACCTTAGCTACTTGCTCCAAAACGATAAAAATAAAAGCTATGGACATTTGGTTAACGAAAAAGGGGAATGGAAAAAACGCGATGATGTTTTTATCTCCACACAAGATAAGGGCCATGTTCCCGGAACCAATGAACTAACTGTAGGATATGGTGCTTCAGAACATACCATAGGACCGGAACTGGAGTTTGGCCATGTTGTTGGCGATTATTACGACAATCAGGTCCTGATCATAAAAACGGCCTGGGGAGGCAAAAGCCTTGCGGTTGATTTTTGTCCGCCGGGGGCAGACGGAGAAAAAGGTTATAACAAAATGCCGGCAGCTCCGGGCGATACCGGGTATTATTATGTACAGATGCTGGCGACCGTTTACGATATTTTGGGAAATATTGAAAAATATGTGCCCGATTACCAGGGGCAGGGATATGAGATTGCCGGCTTTGGATGGCACCAGGGATGGAACGACAGGGTAAATCAGGCGGCCAATGATGTTTATGAGCAGAACATGGTTCACTTTATCAAGGATGTAAGGCATGATTTGGGCAATCCGCAACTTCCTTTTGTAATTGCTACCACAGGAATGGGTGGTGTAAAAGAAAAACACCCGAGGGCATTGTCGCTGATGGAGGCACAACTGGCTATGACGAACTACCCTGAATTTAAAGGAAATGTAGCCGTGGTGGATACGAGGGAATTTTGGCGCGATGAGGAGGATTCACCAAGAAAGCAGAACTACCATTGGAACCGCAATGCGGAGACCTATTGTCTGATTGGTCAATCCATGGCAGGGGCTATGAAGGGCATACTGGAAGAGTACAAAGTGAAAAATATACGGTAAGCCATAGCGGAACCACCTATTTAAGCGATCTTTATTATATTATGAAAGAGTATAATCCTCCAATGGTCGACCAAACTTTTCAAGGGCAATCCTTTAATGCGTATGGTGAGGCTTACGAAAAAGGCCTGGGGTGTAAAAGCCGGTCGGCATTAATGTACAAACTGGATAGTAAGGCAAATCGTTTTCAGGCAATTGTGCAGGTGGATGAGGCCTCTTCAGATGATAAAACAGGAAAATTCAGGGTGTTGGTTGAAGATAAGTTCGGAGGACGCCCTATTTATGATAGTGGCAAAATTTCCAAGGAAGACGGTGACCTGAGAATTGACATTGATGTGAAAGACCTGGACCTTATTATGCTTGAATTTACGGGTAAGGAAGTGTTCGGGAACTGGATCGACGCAAAGGTGCTGGCAGATTAGATGGGATGCGGTTGAAAGTAACTAAAATTTTTTCAGATTGTATGAAGACAATGATTATTGTTTCCCGGGGAGATTGACTTCCATGCGCCCCGGTTTTTTAGAGGAAGTGATTTTCTTTCCGTTGACCAGGATATGTAAGCCTTTTCCCTTGCCGTATCGTTTTCCTGTTTTATCGTAAAATATAGTCAGTATTCTGCCATGGTAAGGAACACCATCCAGGCAAAAATAGTCCCAGGTTTGTTCCGGAATCAAAGGATTTACCACTATCTTATCATCGGTCTGAGGACGTAATCCTACGAGTCCGGTAATGATCAGATCGCAATAGGAAGAATGATTGTAATCTTTTCCACGTTCTGTCCCTCCTTTACTTTCGTCCCAGGTCCCGTTTTTCCATTGCTTAAGCCTTGTTCGGGCTATCCAGTCTCCGGTATAAGGATTCAGGTTCTCGTCGATCCAGGGAACAAGGGTGCCGTCCATTTTCTTCAGGCGGTGCGATTTAGTGTATATTTTCAGTGTCTCGAAATAGTCGGATACGGAAATAGCATCCTGGGGGTAGTTGTTCAAAACATTGGCTAATGCGGTTAGGGTAACAGCTGTGGCAAAGGGCCAGCTTGGACCGTTCCACTGGCACTCGTGTCCTGTGTAGGATATTTTGAAATCGGGGTGCCGTTGTTCTGCTACCGTTGGTCCAAAGGGTGCATAAAAACCATTTGGGTCCATTAACTGCTTCCAGGCGACCTCATAGCCTTTGTCTTGTGGTGGAAGATTAAAATACCAGGGGGTATAGCCATGTAACTCACGAACATTTACTTTAAGGGCTTGCTCACCCCGGGGCAGAATCTTAAAGAACTGTGTCTCTTCATCCCATAGTTTTTCCAGTGTAAGCTTACGGAGCCGGGAAGCTTTCTTTTGGTATAATGCAGCGATCTCCGGTTTACCTGCTTTTTCCGCGATTGCTGAAATGGCTTTCGCATCGCCGTACATATAAGAATTGATGGTTGCCCTTTTTCCCTGGCCACCATGTCCGCTAGCGCCAATGGAAACCTCCATACCATCGCGGTCGTCAATCTGCCAGAAAAGGCCATCGGTTTCCAGGCGGGATTTTTCCCAGGCTTGATAGTTGGCCACCAGGTCGGGCAGGAGTTCAATTGCCATTGAAAAATCGCCGCAAACCATCGCATAATGGTAGATCGCGTCGGCAGCCCAAAAGCTGTATCTGCGTGGCGATCCTCCCTTTCGAAACCAGAACAAGGCATATTCGTCCAGGTACCTCCGATTGCTTATCCAACGGCCTTCGCGAAAATGATGTCCGGCAGGGCAACTGATGGTATTGTGTTTGCCGCTCCAGTTTACCTTGGGCAGAAATTCAGTGATAACAAATCCGTCCGGAGTGTTTTTTATATGCTTGCGGTAGGTCCACCATCGAAAATGATAGATTTCTTCGATTTCTTTATCGGGACACTCAAAAAGCGGTATGTTTTCTGCCATCCAGTCTGCGGCCTGTTCATTTGAAATCTCCTGTCCGAAATGGGTATGGTCTTTTTCGTTAAAGCTTTTTACGTAGTTCCTTAGGATATCGGGACGGAGTATGGCATTTTTTCTTTTGTTCTTTTTTGTATTGATTTTTGCACCGTTGTTTTCAAGCGGTCGCAGGTTATCGCCCATTGTTGCATATTGGAATGCAAATCCGGTAATTCCTGCAAAGAGAAGGATGAATATCGTTTTCACTTGTATATATCTTTATTTTTTATCTAAAATTCATTTATTATCAAGTTTTTGGTTTAAAACCCTGCAATTTATTGTGAAAACAAAGAACAAAGAACAAAGAACAAAGAGTAAAGAAGCAGTGATCAGTATACAAGT
>JBFEWU010000017.1:0-29707 GCA_041546215.1 Draconibacterium sp.
GAGGCTGAACAGCCATACCAAAATAAAATATAAGGCCAGCGAAAGACAAAAGCACAAGGTTGTTGGAGATTTTTCAATGAACACTTTTCGTTATTCCCTCATGATGAGAGCCGGTTATCGTTGGTTTAACTTTTTTGCATCTTACGATTTGGTCCCGCTTTTTGAAGATGACAAAGGACCGGAACTTACTCCTTTTACAATAGGTGTAACCCTGCTTCGTTTTTGATTGTATTTTTATGATCCGGTTTTGGTTTAAATCAGTGAGACTATGATTTTGTTTTTCAAAATCATTTAGCCGAACTGATCCCGATCCTTCGACTGACGGAGAAGGATCTCGTGGCTTATATTCCCCGCATCTTGATGCGATAAAAAAATCAAGATACGATTGAGATACCTCGTCAGCTTGCTGCTAGGAGTTTCATTCCCTGCAATTTTATCAGAGAATCAAGACATAATATGAAGATGTTTTGTGCGCCAAAAGAATCTTCTCTTGTTTTTTCGCTCATCAACCTATGCCGTGTGCCACATTGTTACTAAATTTGATTCAATTGCTGATTGGGATAACCTTTGTGAAACTCCGTGCTTCTCTGAGTCCCGTTGTGTTATAACTTTTCTTAAATATCTCAGCGTCTTCGCGCCTTGTGGGTGAAAAATTCGAAAAAATTCGAGTTGTTATAAGCTGAAAAATATAGATTTAACTTATATAGATGCACATGAAACCATATATTTTAGAACAAACCAACTGGAAACAGGTCAAAGATCAACAGTACGAGGTAGCGATCTTACCCTGGGGAGCTACAGAGCCGCACAACTATCATTTACCCTTTGGAACCGACTCGCTGGAAACAGCAAGAATTTCGGAAGATGCAGCTGGCCTGGCCTGGGAACGGGGGGCAAAGGTTATGGTTTTACCAACTATTCCGCTGGGTGTACAAAATATGGGTCAAATTCATTTGCCATTCTGCCTTCATGTGAGGCCGTCAACCCAGCTTCACATACTCGAAGATCTTTTACGGGCACTCGATGGTCAGGGAATCAGGAAATTAATTATAATGAACGGGCACGGTGGAAACGATTTTAAGCCACTGGTTCGCGAACTTCAACCCAAATTCCCAGGCATGTTTATTTCTTTGCTTGAGTGGTTTACGGTTTTTAACCAGGATGATTATTTTGAAGAAGGCGGTGACCACGCCAATGAAATGGAAACCAGCATAATGTTGCATTATTTCCCCGATCTGGTTTTGCCACTTGACCAGGCAGGGGAGGGGACAACAAAAGAGTTTACGTTAAATGGCTTGAAAAGTAAGATTGCCTGGACACCGCGCGACTGGGGGAAGGTCTCTGATGATACGGGGATAGGAAATCCTAAAAAAGCAAGTGCAGAAAAGGGCAAAAGGTTTGTTGCAGATGTGACGGCAAAAATTGCAGAATATTTTATGGAAGTGGCCGGGTGTGATAGCTCTGATTTGTATGATGAAGGGGTGTAAAAAC
The DNA here is from genome assembly GCA_041546215.1 of Draconibacterium sp. Taxonomy (GTDB): domain Bacteria; phylum Bacteroidota; class Bacteroidia; order Bacteroidales; family Prolixibacteraceae; genus Draconibacterium. The sequence continues at coordinate 1,492 of JBFEWU010000017.1, forward strand.
CCGATATTTGTCATTGATCGTTTTTTAAAATATTAAGTTCTTGCACCGGAATAGTAATTGTAAAATAACAGTGAAACGTGCATGGTCCGCCAAGCACAAGAGGAAATGAATATTAACCGCAGAGGCGCAGGAAAATTTTGTAAGGGATTGTTGTTGTGAATTTAAATAATCCCACGCGATGCAAACGCGCGGTAGCATAGAAACCCTTTGTGAAACTCCGTGCTTCTTTGAGCACCTTTGTGTTATAACTATTAATAGTAAATGAACAGCAGAGGTTGAGAAATGAAGGAAAATCTCATTGTCTTAGCGTCCTGGCGGTGGAAAATGTAGCAGTTTCATATTTATTTAAAGTCTTGAAAACGAACATTTAATTTAAAACATATTCAGATGAAACTATTATTGATCAGCAACTCTACAATGCCGGGTGAACCGTATTTGGATTACCCGAAAAATGAGATCAAAAAATTCCTGGGCGAAAAGCCGGTAACTGCTGTTTTTATTCCCTATGCGGCAGTAACTTTTTCATTCGATACCTATTGCGAAAAAGTGGAGGAAAGATTTGCCGAAGTGGGGCATCATGTTGTGGGAATCCACACCTTTGAGAATCCGGTGAAAGCCATTCAGGATGCTGAAGCGATTGTTGTGGGCGGTGGAAACACCTGGCAGCTGGTTCGGATGATGCACGAATGCAAACTCATGAATCCCATTCGCGAAAAAGCATTTCACGGAACACCGTACATTGGGTGGAGTGCGGGCTCGAATGTGGCCTGCCCGACTTTGCGTACCACCAACGACATGCCAATTATCGATCCACTTGGATTCACTTGTGCAAATATGATCCCATTCCAGATCAACCCACATTATTTAGACGCTAATCCGGAAGGACATGGCGGAGAAACGCGAGAACAGCGTATTGAAGAATTTCTTGAAATCAACCCGGATTGTTATGTTGCCGGACTTCGTGAAGGGACCATGTTCAAGCTGGAAAACAACAAACTTGAACTCATTGGAAGCCGCCCCTGCCGTATTTTTAAAAAAGGACAACAACCCACAGAACTATCGGCCGGCGACGACTTTAATTTTTTGATGGGATAAACAATTCATAGGTACTCCCGTTATAAGTGCTGAAGTTTAATCAAATAAATAAATATGAATACTTATGCAGTTATAGCGGGAGTTCTCGCTTTTTTGGCCTCCATCGGGCATCTAACAATCGGTAAAAAACAATTTCTTCAATCCATGATGGGCGCTGAGTTTGATCAGCTGGCCAAAAAGGTTATGCAAAGCGTTTTTCATTACATAAGTGTATTTCTGTTTTTAACCGCATTCATGCTAATTATGCCTGGATTAAGAGGTAGCCAATGCACCATCGATCCAACTCCGTTATTCATATTTATCGCATTGAATTACCTGTTTTTTGCCATTGCTCAGATCATTATCGCCATACGAGCCAAGATCTCTTTACTTAAAATGTTTCAATGGATATTCTGGGTGCTGATTTCCGTATTTTCATATTTAGCAGGAAGCATTGGTTGTGCCTGACCTTTTTCTTTATCTGCATTAATTTTTGCCTGAGGAGAGCCGTAATGAGGATGAGGATGTAACAAATCATTACCTTTGCATGCAAAATAAGCTCGAAGATGGAACTTCTTTCAAACAGTTATTTCGCATTATTCCTGATTGTTGCCCTTGGCTTTATTCTTGGCAGGATTAAAATATTTGGCCTATCGCTCGATGTTTCTGCCGTAATCTTTGTTGCCCTTGTTTTTGGACATTACGGAATTGTTATTCCCATAGACTTTCAATACCTGGGTTTGGTATTGTTTATCTTTACCATTGGTATTCAGGCAGGTCCCGGATTTTTTGAGTCGTTCAAAAAAGAAGGCCGGCAGCTGGCCATTTTTGCAAGTATACTTATTAGTATTGCAGCGCTTATAACGGTTGGTATTATTTCCATATTTCATGTGGATTCAAATATTGCAGTGGGTCTGTTGACCGGCTCTTTAACCAGCACTCCGGGGTTGGCTGCTGCCATTGATTATACCGGCTCACCGCTGGCATCGATTGGTTATGGTGTCGGGTACCCCTTTGGTGTGATCGGCGTGATTCTGTTTATTCGCTTTTTGCCTAAGATATTGGGCATTTCTTTGAAAAAGGCAGAAGATGATTATCAATCGAAACTCGGAGAGGAATTTCCGGAAGTTATTCGGAGAAACTTTGTGGTTGAGAATGAAAATGTATTTGGAAAGTCCATTGGTGAACTGCGTATTCGTTTTATGACCAAAGCTGTGGTGTCGCGTGTTGTTCATCAGGGGAAGGCAATAATCCCAACGCCTGACCTGGTGCTGCATAAAGGCGATTTAATTAAAGCCGTCGGAACCGAAGATGCCTTGCATAATGTGGAAATTTTAATCGGATCGGTAACAGAAGAAGAGATTCCATTGGATCCAAAATACGACGTGCGATCGGTCCTGGTTACCAACAAGGAGGTTGTAAATAAAACCATTGGGCAAATAAACCTGCTGCATACCTATAGTGCAACCATAACCCGTATCCGCAGGTCAGGAATTAATATTTCGCCATCACCGGGCTCGAAATTACGATTTGGCGACAAACTGGTAATTGCCGGAAGTAAAGCCAACCTGGAAATGGTTACCAAGATTTTTGGCAATGATCAGAAAAGACTTTCAGACACTGACATCTTACCGCTGGCTCTGGGGATTATACTAGGGGTACTGGTGGGAAGAATAAGTATTAACCTGGGATCTTTTTCATTTAGCACCGGACTTACAGGCGGTGTTTTAATTGTTGCACTGGTATTAAGCAGGGTTGGCAAAACCGGGCCTGTTTTATGGACAATGACAGGTGCCGCCAACCAACTGGTAAGGCAGCTCGGATTGATTTTGTTTTTGGCTGCCGTTGGAACAGGTGCCGGCGAAAAAATTGTGGAAACATTTAATCAGTACGGCATTGAGCTTTTCCTTTATGGAGTTGCCATAACCATCGTGCCAATGTTAATTGCGGCCCTGGCAAGTAAGTGGATCTTTAAAATGAATATTCTAAGCTTAATGGGCGCACTTAGCGGAAGTATGACCAGTACTCCAGGTCTTGCCGCCGCCGACTCAATGACCGATACCAATGCGCATTCAATTGCTTATGCAACGGTTTACCCGGTTGCCATGGTGCTTTTAATTGTGTTTGTTCAGATAATTTCGATGTTTCTCTGAAAATTAGATCCTGGTAAATGCATGGAATCTATTGCAGTTGCTTAGTCAGATTGGAAAAAAGGATATTGAACAAAGAGCAAAGAGCAAAGAGCAAAGAGCAAAGAACCAAGAGTAAAGAGCAAAGAAGCAGTGATCGGTGTTCAGGATATCTGGATTTTCGGATCACCAGATTGCTGGACTTTTGAATGTCAGAATGTCAGAATATTAGAATGTCAGAATTTATTGCCCAGGCCATTAATTTCAGAGAACAAAGAACAAAGACGCTAAGAATTTTTACCGCAGAGGCGCAAAGACGCAAAGTTTATTCCTCTCTTCTCCCGGACTTCGGACTTCGGGCTTCGGTCTTTTCTGTTCTCATTGTTGTCCGGTTGTCACCCTGAGAAGCGGAGTCGAAGGGTGTTTTCGTATTAATCAATAGACAATAATCATTAATCAATTTCTTCCGTCTCCCCCAACCATTCCTCCATTCTAATATTCTAATACTCTGATCTTCCAGTTCCGTCTTCGGTCTCCGGACTTCGGACTTCGGTCTTTATTTGTTCAAAAATTCAGCTGAACCGTGATCCCTAATCCTGTATCCCTCATACCGCTTAACCACCGTTTCCATTAATCAATAGACAATAATCATTAATCAATTTCTTCGGTCTTCGCTCTTTTTGGGTTCATCTGCTCAATGGATGGCACATTCCCAAAGATCATGAATCTTTTTTGTAAGAAGCCGGATCCACAGCACCCGGCGACCAGTTTTTAAGAAAACGCAGCACAACTCCGCGATCGTAACTTTTATCCTTTTCAAGGTAGGCACTGTTTTGAGTATGTATTCGGTTTCCTGCGCCGTCGAGAATCACAAAAACCGGAAAGCCAAAACGTTGTGGGAACCCGAGTTCCGATAATAATTCTTCTTGCCTGTTTTTACTGTCGTAGTTCACTTTTACCACCTCGTAATTTTCACTCAGACAGCTTTTCAGTTCCGAATCGGCTTCCACAAAATTATGGAACTTAATGCACCAGGAACACCAGTTCCCGCCAATTTGCAGAAACACATGTTTGCCATTTTTTTGTGCCAGCTCAATTGCTCTTGTAACATCAGCCTGGGCATTGGCGTCGGGATCGTAAATTTTTTTTTCTTGTGAAAATGAAGCCAGTGAAAGCAATAGTGAAAGCAGCAGCATAAAGGTTTTTGTTGATTTCATAATGTATTTTTAATCTAAACGTTCATTTTAATGTCTTACAGGAGTTCGGAACTTCTCTGTATTTCTACGGCTAAGGCGCAAAGGCGCGGTGTTCACCGTAAAAACCATGCAACTACTGCTCTTCCCAAACCGATTCCATTTTATAAACGTCAATTTTGTCGATGCCAAGCTCCCCGCCGTTGGTGAAAAGCACCACATCCATCGCTTTTTCACCGGGAGTAAAGCAGTTTGATATTACCGCTTGTCCGTCGTTGGCAAAAATCTCAATGGAGGAGCGGTCCAGTAAAATTTCAAGTTTAATTTTATTGTTCGTGGCTGGTAGAGGTACTGTGCACCCTAAAATCGAAAGCGTGCCCCGTTTTACATTGTATAAAATTTCGGTGCCCGGTTTTTTTGAACTGTGGCGCAACATAAAACCAAAATTATCCGAAGTTTTTATGTCCAGCTCAGCAATAATGTGCAGGCAATCGCCCGATACTTTTTTCAGCTTATTATCATCCAGCCCCGGGATAACATTTTTGTTTTCCAACGAGTAACTTTTGCCATGAAGCTGATTGATCTCGGAAATTGGCGTACGAACCAATTTGTAACCGCTTGGGAACTTGGTTACATTAAGTTCGCAGGGGAATGACATTTGACCGTTAAAAGGCATTTCAGGAAATTCCCCTCCGCGCATCCATGCAATTTGAATGATACGTCCGTCTTCAGCCGGAATATTGCTCCAGGTTTGTGTGGCATAGTAATTCTTTCCCCAGTCGCTTTTCAGTTTTCCACTTTCCGGGGTGAAGGTTTTGCCATCAAAAGATCCGAGTAAATAACTTCCGTCGCCATCAAACAACGCCCATTTACTTTCATCCGGGCGGTTGGTCACTTTAAATTCCACCAAGTCGGGGCATTCGTAAAATCCCGGCACATGGCTTTCCCATTTCCAGTCTACCAGGTTATCGGAAGTATAAATCGATACCCCTTTGGTATTGTCATTGTCGCTTAGTTTCCGATAAAGTGCCATCACCCACTTTTGCGATTGTTTATGCCAAAATACCTTTGGATCACGGGCATCGTCTTTTTCATCTAAAGGAAGTATCGGATTGCCTTCATACTTTTCCCAGTTTCTGCCTTTGTCAGTACTATAAGCTATCCTTTGTCCGCAGTGTTGGCTGGTGTAAAAAGCCACCAGTGTCCTGGTATCGCCAATTTGTTTGCCCAACAGATTATTCTCATCGACGATTGCCGATCCTGAAAAAGCGGTGCACTTTTCTTTGTCTTCCGAGTTTTCATCGGGGTAAAGAGCAATGGGGTAGTGGTCCCAATGCAGCAAGTCAGTACTTATTGTGTGGCCCCAGTGCATAAAACCCCATTCGGTTCCTTTGGGGTTGTATTGGTAGAACATATGGTATTCGTTTTCGTAAAAAACCAAACCATTTGGATCGTTGTGCCAGTTCTTTTTCGGCGTAAAATGGAACTGTGGGCGATAAATTTCATCGTAGGGTTTTTTCTCTGATTTTGTTGCCGGAGTGCTAACTAGCAGTGGAATAGCCAGTAAGGCTGTTGATAAAAAGTTCATAAAATTGTGTCTCGCTTTTTTTGTCGTTTGGCTAAACTTATGAAAAAAAATTTGGTTTTATAAAATTAATTCATACATTTATCCCTGCAAACCCATAAATAAGAGACTGTATTTAGCGACGCTTTTGATGAAATCATTAAATCATCATCATTAAAAATCAAAGGCACCTATTCAGTTTTGAAGAGCAACAGAAGTTAAGTTGTAATGTTTTTTGAAATAGGATCGGACCATTTTACAAACCCACTGGTTTTTAAAAACAAATAACAAAACCAGGTAAAATCTAATCCATTTTAAGCATTTGCAATTTTCATGTTCAACAAAAGGAACAAGGCAAATCCCGCCGAAAGAGTTTCAAAATTTATGAGTTTTTACAAACCCTAATTTGAGTTGAGATGAAGCAAAACAAAGTATTCAAGGTTAAGATTGTTGGACGCAATTTTATCGAATCAGAAATTTTAATTACCTAGTGCAGTTTGGTGCTAAAGTTAGCGTGATTGTTGAAGTCTTTTAAATTCTTCACAAACCCACCGGTTTGTCAATCCATTAATCATCATCGATAAACCGGGAAGAATTCAAAAACTAGAGCAAAAGGCTGATTTTTGAGGCAATCTGTATTCGCAGACGCTTTATCAGAAGCTTCGGTTAGAGTTTGAGTAACAAACCCTAATTTAAGTTGTAATGAGACGCTTTTTATTAACCGCTTTAATTGTTGCTGGCGCTTGCAACATTTGGGCACAGAAGCAAAAACCGGAAAAACTTACCCTTGTAAATGCTCCGATTAATATAGCTTCGCAAGAGATTAGAAAATCCTTTATCCCACCTGCCGACATGAATTTGAAGTCGGGTGCTGTGCTGAAATCGGATTTTCAAGTAGAGTTCATAAACTGCCCTGAAAATGCTAAATCAGCATTTTTATATGCCGTATCCATTTATGAAAACCTCATTTCGTCGCCAGTGCCCATCAAGGTACAGGTTAAATGGGAAAGTATGGGTACAAATGTTTTATCTAACTGTGCACCTTCAGCTTTTTACAAAAATTTTAACGGAGCACGCCTGGCCGACGTATATTACCCGGTGGCTTTGGTAGAAAAACTGGCCGAACGGGATTTTAACGGATCAGAACCTGATATGGTTTGTACAATTAATAAAAACATCGACTGGTACTTCGGAACAAACGGTGATGGCCCTTCAGACAAGTACGATTTTGTTACCGTTGCCTTGCACGAAATGGTGCACGGTCTTGGCTTTGTTGGTTTCTTCGATATTGAAAACGGAGTTGGAAACCTAAGCAATTCTGGGGGTGTTCCCAGTATTTACGACGTTTTTGTGTATAATAACTTTAATCAGCAACTTGCCAGTACTGATAATTTCAGCGTTCCATCGAGTGCCTTAAGAGATGCTTTGGTATCGGATAACCTGGTATTAAAAGGGAACGATGGACAGGACAAAGAAAAGCTTTATGCTCCCAAATCGTGGAACAGTGGTTCAAGTATTTATCATTATACCGAAAGTGGTTTTGATAAAGGGGATGCCAATGCCCTGATGAGTCCTTATATTTTTAAGGGCGAAGCCATTCATCATCCCGGCGATAAAACCCTGGAGCTTTTAGCCGAATTTGGATGGAAATCATTGAGTATCGACGGAGCCAAAATTAAGGATTTCGAAACTCCGGTGGCTTCTTTGCCGGTTTCGGTAGAGGTGAACAGCGAGCTGGATGTGAATATGTCGTCGGTAAAGATTACTTATTCGACCAATAACTTCAGTAGTTCCAATACCGTAAATCTTGCTTATAATTCAAACACAAAACAATTTGAAGGAGAGCTGCCATTGAATAACCAAAAAGGGAAAGTTCAATACTTCTACGAGGCAACTACTTCCAATAAGATTAAATTTACTTGTCCCGACCGGGCCCCTGAAAGAAAATACAGCTTCACCATTGGGACCGATTATTATCCACCGGTTCTTAAACACAATCCTGAGAAATTAATTGTTACAGCTTATCCGGTTCTGGACCTTAAGGCTGTTGCCACCGACAATGTGGGGATTAAAACGGTTAAAGTTGAATACAAAATCAACGGTGATGTTCAGGATTATTTTGTTTTGAACAAAGAGGCTGCAGATACCTATAAAGGGGAAATTAATTTACCTAAAGGTTTGAACGAAGACGATGTAGTGGAATACCGCGTTATGGCCGTTGACAATACGGCACGTGGAAATAAACGTTTTATGCCGGCCACTGGTTATTATAAGGTTGATGTTTTTGAATCGCAAAAACCACTTCGCGGTTATTTCTCCGACTTTGATTCTAAAAATAACGATTTCGAAATTTCGGATTTTGAAATGAACAGACCATCCGGTTTTTCAAGTGGAAACTTGCATACTGTTAGCCCTTATCCCGAATCATCGGTGGAAAACGTTAGATATAATTTGGTGGCACAGTTGAAATACCCCATCATTATCGAAGAGAATGGGATGATGAGTTTCGATGAGGTTGTTTTAGTAGAACCTGGTGAAGAAGGGGCGACTTATACCGAAGAAATGTTTTGGGACTTTGTAATTGTTGAAGGGAGTAAAAATAACGGGCAAAGCTGGTTGCCTGTAACTGAAGGCTACGATTCGGGTATTGACCAACTTTGGAATTCACATTTTACCGGTTCGCTTAAAAGTGCTGTTTCGCAGGCCAGTGGAGATGAAAATATGTTTCTGCCGCAAAACATCAATCTTACCGAGAATACTGAATTTGAAGCTGGCGATACCGTAATCTTCCGTTTCCGCTTGGCATCCGATAAAGCAGTTACCGGCTGGGGTTGGGCAATCGACAATTTGTCAATCCAGAAAGTAACTACGGCAGCCGATGATATTTTGGCTGAAGACCATGTGTCGATTTATCCAAATCCCTTCAAACAAAGCCTGTTTGTTGAAGGCTTTCAAACCGAAGATGCATCAGATGTAGAAATAATTATAACAGATTTGTACGGAAAAACTGTTTTCCGCGAGACCCGATACGATGCGGGCTATAACCGCAAGCTCAAAATAGATATGCCCGATGTAGCTCCCGGAGTTTACCTGGCATGTATTACGGATAATCAATCAAAATCAATAACTCAAAAAATTATTAAAAACTAAGATTATGGAAACTTTATTAATGGTTGCATTCGTAGCAGCCCTGGTAGGGCTTGTTACTTCATTGGTAGTATTATACAAATTAATATCTGAAAAGAAAGCGCAAAGGTTAAAATATTAGATGATTGGTATTACAACCTTAAATTAGGAGTGCCGGGAATTATCCCGGCATTTTTTTTACCCTTTAATCCGGGCCAGCGATCAGGGAATTGCCCCACCGGGGAAGGAGCTGCGCTGAAGGCATCCCAACGGGGAAAGCTCTTTGGAAGACAACCGGAAATTGATTATTGATTAATGATTATTGATTAATGTAAAAGGTGGTTAAACGATATGACAGATACAGTATTAGCACTTTCTGCAACAATGACAAGGGAATTGGGAGATTGGAATGGTGAAGACCGGAGAAGCTCGAAGCTGAAAGCTGAAAGCTCAAAGGAAGAACGGATTAAGATGGGTATGGAGCAGCTGGCATGAGTTCTTTTTTGCACCGTGGCTTCAGCCCGGTGATAACAGGCAGTGTTCGCAAATTGGCTTTAGCCTTTAATTATTGAAAGCTCAAAGCTGAAAGGAAGAACGGTTTAAGATGGGTATGGAGCAGCTGGGATGAGATCGCTTCGTCGTACCTTTTAACACACCAGCGAGGATTTGACGCCAGCGGCGTCACATGTTTATAGAAAAAAAGTGTTTGCACACCGATTCGACTCCAGCGGAGTCGCACTAATCTGACCACATCCGCAAGTCTGAAAATCCGGAAATCCGAGAATCCAGCCATCCTGAAAACATCCATATACTCCGCTCAGGGTGAGAGTTGGTTGTTATCTTGCCGGAAGGAGATTCATTTATAAATAAATTCATCGGGATTATTTGAAATTCTGCTTCAAAATTCGAACATTTGTCGGTCCAATTAGTTATGGTACTTACAGAAAGCAGGAATGAAGAAACATATTCTCACCTTATTATTTTTAATTGCGGTATTAGGAGCCGGTGCACAACACAAAAAATACAAACAGGGTATAAAAGTACCTTGTCCGGTTTGTTATGCGTCGGATAAAATTGACAAAACGCGAATACCTGCACCACGGGAATTCTTATTAAAATCGGGTGGCGGAGCCAAGAGCGATATTATTGTCGAATACAAGGGGTTTTCGGATACGGCAAAAGCGGCATTCGCCTATGCTGTGGAAATCTGGGAAAGCATTATTGAGTCGGAAATCCCCATTCACATGGATGCCCGTTGGGAGAGTCTTAATCAGAATGTTCTTGGAAGTTGCGGCCCCGAAACCTATTACGCAAACTTTAAAGATGCACCGGTTGAGAATAAATATTACGCGGTTTCCCTGGCTGAAAAAATTGCCAAAGAGGAATTAAACGGCAAGTCGAGGTACGACATGGTTGCCCGGTTTAATAAGAATATCGATTGGTATTTTGGAACTGATTTAAATACTCCCATTGATAAATATGATTTTGTTTCGGTGGTACTTCATGAAATAGGGCACGGACTTGGCTTTACCGGGTTCTTTTTTGTGGATGAAGATGTTGGTGGATATGGGTTTTACCAGATGGGAGACGCTACATCTTACGATTTCCTGGTGCAAAATAATTTGGGAAAACAACTGATTAACCCATCGTTTTACGACAATCTTTCGGCTAGCCTGAAACTGGTACTCGAAAGATCATTGGTGGCCAATAGCCCGGTTGCCATGAAGAAGAACAACAGGAATAAGCCGAGGTTGTATGCTCCGTCTGACTTTGATGACGGATCGAGTGTTTACCATTTAAACGACCTTACTTACGATGGTACCACAAATGCTTTAATGACACATGCGGTTGCAAGAGGTGAGGCGATTCACGATCCGGGACCGCTCTCAAGGGGGATTTTAGATGATATAGGATGGAAAAACCTGTTTATACATTTCGAGCCAACCAAGGATAAGGAACAACTGCAGTCCGTCGATTTTAATGTTTCTCTTGAAAGTGATTACGGTATCGATTCCAGCGCACTATACATCATATATTCGACCGATAATTTCCAGACACATTCCGATAGTTTGATTTTGATGCAGGCAGCGGAGAGTGGATTTCTGAGTGCTTCACTGAATCCTGACAGCAGTACCAGTGAAATTACCTATTACGTGCAGGCGGCCGATACCATGAACAGGATTCGAACTTCTCCTTCAACTGTCCCCGAAAAATATCACAGGGTAAAATTCGGGCCCGACACGGAAGGTCCTGTCATAAGTCATGAAGCGATTCCCTTTTTTTTGAAGATGGAAGAGCCATTGACAATTACGGTTGATGCCACCGACAATTTAGGAATCGACACGGTTTATATTACCTACTCCATAAACGGTATTGAGCAAGAGGCTTTTGGGTTAACACGGATAACATACGGGAAATATTCAGGGACTTTCAATGTTGACATTGAAAATTTAAGCGATGGAGATAAAATCGAATACACGATTTTTGCAAGCGATTCGTCGGCCGCGAAAAACAGTGTGCGTTTGCCTGTGGGCGAAGATAAGTTTAGTTTTACCATTGAAGAAATTTACGAACCGGTAAGTTCTTACACAAATAACTTCGATAACTCAAGCTCAGATTTTATTTTAACCGATTTTGCCATTTATGCCCCAAAAGGATTTGAAAACGGAGCTTTGCATAGTCCGCATCCCTATTTAAGTCCGAATGTCGACAACAAAGATCTGGAATTCTGGACTTTCCTGAAACGGCCGATTATTGTTCAGGATTCGGGTACCATATCGTACGATGAAGTGGTATTGGTTGAGCCCGGGGAATTCGAGTCGAAATACGGTGACGATGATTTTTGGGATTTCGTGATCGTGGAAGCCAGTAAAAATATGGGAGAGTCTTGGAAGCCATTGACCGACGGGTACGACTCGGGTTCACAATTGGTGTGGTCGCAAAATTACAATGCCAACATAGTCGACCAGGTTTCAAAAACCTTAGGAAAGTCGGAATGGTACTACAACAGAGAGATAAATTTGCTGGAGTCGGGGAATTTTGCTGTCGGAGATACCCTGTTAATTCGTTTCCGGCTGTACTCCGACCCCTATGCAAGTGGCTGGGGATGGGCGATCGATAATTTGCGAATACAACAACCGGTTGCTGCAAAAGAGATAGGCCGGTTGGCCGACATTAAGATCTTTCCAAATCCATTTAACAGCACAGTTCATATTTCGGGGAGTTTGCCGGAGTTTATTGCCGATATCCGGATTGATGTTTTTGATGTATTTGGGAAAAAGGTTTTTTCAAAAATTCAAAATGAGGTGTATGGTGCATGTAATGAAACGGTTCACCTGGATCAATTGAGGAGTGGTTTGTATTTGATGCATATTAGTGCCAATGGAAAATTGCTTCAGTCTAAAAAGTTAATTAAAAACTAAATTAGAGGGGATTCTCCTGAATTATTTAAGCAAAAACAGGATAAAAATTTCATTTTTAAAATATATCTCTATATTTGCTGGCATAAAATCAGAAAATGATGACAAATTTTAACAATAACTATTTCTACTTTTATTTTTATTATGGTTCTCAAATCGGGATCAAGGAGTAGGGTATTGTTCAAATTAAAAATATTTTACAAAAAGGTCTCGAAAAAATTCGGGGCCTTTTTTTTATTTAAAACTGAAGAATGAAAACAACAGTAATTGGATTGGGGCTCATTGGAGGATCGATTGCAAAAGACCTGCGAAAAACAGGTTTTGCAACCGAATTAATTGGTGTTGATAGCAATGAAAAACACGCCCTTGAAGCGCTGGAAATTGGCCTGGTTGATCGAATTGAAACTCTGGAAGCCGGTGTGAGCAATACTGATTTGGTAATCATTGCCATCCCCGTTGATAAAGAGTTGCTTGTTTTGCCTAAAGTGCTCGATTTGATCGGGAGCGGAACAACTGTAACGGATATGGGATCGGCAAAGAAAGTAATTGTTGATTCGGTAAAAGATCATAAACGAAGGAAAAATTTTATTCCTGCCCATCCCATGTCGGGTACCGAAAACTCAGGGCCGGGTGCGGCCCTTGAAGGTTTGTTCAAGGACAAAATAGCCATATTGTGCGACCAGGAAGATTCGGGACCGCAACACGTTGCGTTAATTGAGAAAATGTTTCAAAACCTGGGGATGAATATCGCGTATATGACTTCGGATGAACAAGACCATAGTACTGCTTTTGTGTCTCACCTGCCGCATGCAGCTGCTTATGCATTGGCCAATGCGGTGCAGGCAAAAGAAGATCGCAATATTATTTTTGATCTGGCAAGCGGTGGTTTTCGTTCAACAGTGCGTCTGGCAAAAAGCTCGGCAAGCATGTGGCATCCAATTTTTCAACAAAATCGCAAGTATGTTGTTGAATCGCTAAATGTTTATATCAAGCACCTGATCGAGTTTAGAGACTGCATGCGGGATGAAAATGATGAAAAGATGGCAGGACTCATTCAGAATGCAAATAAAATAAGGGGAGTTCTTGCAGGAGAAAATACTCACCTGGTGAAAAACGAAGAAAAAATTACAAAATTTTATACAAAATAATCATGACATTTAAAATTGACATTAATCCAATAAAAGCCTGGCTGCCAACAATCGACAACCCGTTGTTAATCTCAGGACCTTGCAGCCTCGAGTCGGAAGAGCAAACCCTGGAAACAGCCAGGTTATTGGCGAAAGATAAGCGGGTGTTTGTTTTTCGCGGGGGAGTATGGAAACCCAGGACTCGGCCGGGATCGTTTGAAGGAGTTGGCTCCATAGGTTTAAAATGGCTGCAAATGGTGAAAGAAGAAACCGGACTTCCCGTGGGTACAGAAGTGGCCAATGCACTTCACACTGAAGAAGCGTTGAAAGCCGGATTGGACGTATTGTGGATTGGTGCGCGTTCAACTGCCAGTCCATTTGTGGTGCAGGAAATTGCCGATGTGCTTAAAGGGACCGATGCGGTGGTAATGATTAAGAATCCGGTGAATCCCGATGTGCAACTGTGGATGGGGGCTGTGGAGCGGATCTCGCAGGCTGGCATAAAAAATATGGTGGCGATTCATCGGGGATTTACTCCATTCCGCGAAACCAAATACCGCAATTACCCCAATTGGAAGACCGTTATTGAATTGAAGCGAAATATGCCAAACTTGCCGATTATCTGTGATCCAAGTCATATTGCCGGATCACGCGAATATTTGTTCGAAATTTCCCAAAAGGCATTTGATATGGGTATGGATGGTTTGATGCTGGAATCGCACAGGGATCCATCCTGTGCCATGAGCGATGCCACACAACAACTTACGCCGGAGGACCTGGGGAAGTTGTTGGATAAACTGGTTATTCGGAATGAAAATGCCAATAATCCTGATTTTGAGAATCAGTTGGATGTATTGCGTAACCGAATCGACGCAATTGACTCGGAACTATTAGAAATGCTGGCTTCGAGGGTTGAGATTGTTAAACAAATCGGGCAGTACAAAAGAGAGAATAACGTTACGGCACTGCAAATGAATCGTTGGACTCAGTTAATGGAAAACCGTGTGAATGTTGGGAAAACGATGGATTTGAACGAAACTTTTGTTAAAATCCTGTTCCAGCTTATTCATGAAGATTCGGTACGTATGCAAACCGAGATTATGGATGAGGAGTAATTAATCGTTGGTGCGCAGTTCCAGCTACATTTTTTTCGATCGTTTTTTTAGCATCTTTTGCAATCCCTTTTTGGTAGCAGTCTCTATGGTCTGATACCCGGGGATTTCTTTGCCAATAAAAACAATGAAAATAGCCAGTTGCTCCCCGGTAAACTCCTTGTATACAATATGTTTGTTTAAGCGGTAAGCCTCGCGCAGAAGCCGTTTGATATGGTTACGTTTTACGGCATGCTTAAACGCTTTTTTACTGACGGTAAAAGCAGCCTGTGCCGGGTACTTTACCGGCAGTTTCGTTTTTTGATAAACAATTTTTAGCGGATATTGCAAAATAGATTCACCTTCGGCAAAAAGTTCTTCAATAATCTTTTTACTGCTGAGTCGCTCTGCTTTTCGCAAAGAGAAGCTTTCAGGCAATTCTTTATTTTCGACGATGGTACTCATTAAACATGAAAAAAGGCCATCCATCAATCGACAGACAGCCTTTAAAATTAAATATAATTTCTTCTTCTTCTACTTGTTTTTCTTAATATATTGGTCTAAAGCCATTGTCATTGAAGGAGCTTGTGCTGTCGGAGCTTCAATGTCGAGACGCAGTCCTGCATCGCGAACTGCTTTTGCAGTGGCCGGTCCAAAACATGCAATACGTGTTGAATTTTGCTCAAACTCGGGAAAGTTCTGGTATAAGGATTTAATGCCCGATGGACTAAAGAAAACCAAAACATCGTATTTAATATCGGCCAGATCAGAAAGGTCGGCACTTACCGTGCGGTACAAAATAGCTTTTGTGTAGCTATATCCTTCTTTTTCAAGTAAGGTTGGAATGTCTTGCTTGTGAATGTCGGAAAGTGGTACAAGGAATTTCTCATCCTTATGCTTTTTCATCACATTAACTAAATCTGTAAATTTTCCATCGGCGTAAAAGATTTTACGTTTACGGTAAACAATGTATTTCTGCAAATAAAAAGCTGTGGCTTCTGAAATACAGAAATATTTCATTGAATCAGGTACCGTTAATCGTAACTCTTGTGCGACTCTGAAAAAATGATCAATAGCCGTACGACTGGTAAAAATAACAGCAGTATGCTCCAAAATCTGAATCCGTGTTTGACGAAATTCTTTTGCCGGTACACCCTCAACCTGAATAAATGGTCTGAAATCAATATTCAGACTGTTTTTTTCAGCCAATTCAAAATATGGCGACTTCGCTGTACTGGGTTCCGGCTGTGATACTAATATACTCTTGACTTTCAAAATTTTATGCTTTTAATGAAACATTCCCCCTTCTTATTCAACTACTATTTTATAAATTAAAAGCAAGGGTAAAAATTCAAGGGTACAAAGGTACAAAAAGAGATAAAATATAGAAAATTGTTTTTTCAATAAAATGAAAATACCTCGCAGAAGTAATGTTAGATTTAAAATGATGATGATTGTTATCCCTGAATATACTATAAATACTGGGTTTCGGGAAGGAAAAAAGGAAACAAGAATTACGACTGGAAGTAGAATTAATCCCAGTGAACGATTGAAATTATCGATATTGAACAGGTATTCATGTGTTTCAGGCAGGGTTTCAAACATCGATCCAACAATCCAGTAAAGAATTTTTTTACCAAAATAATAAAGCAGGACCATTCCAAAAATCACTAAGTAATACCCGGGAGAAAGCATTGCATTCTCCCATTTTAAAATATTTAAAGCCTGGAATATGAAAACAGAAAAAATAATATAAAAAATAGCTTCGATACGAAATGCGCCATGAAAAACCGGGTAGCTCCTTTCCTGAAACATCCTCAGTGAAGTGGAGTAGTTAAACAGGGAAAGAAACAGGTGTTCCATGTATTTTGAGTAGGCATAACGTACCGTGGCAAAAAGGACAATACCCAGGAAGAAAATTCCGGTTAACCAATCTGTGCCAACTTCATGGTGCTCACGAATGGGCAGAATAAAATCGGGATCAGGAGCTTTGGCGTAGCTCATATCTATGTCGGTTCGTGGACTAATATATTTCGAACTGTCCACTAGTAGTTTATTTTCCTGCTGAAGACGCCAGTTGCGAATTTGAGCATGCGTATATGTTTTTTTTTGGGGGAGTTCCTGTTGTTCCCTTTTGGGAACAGCAATAATAGGAACCGGTTTTTCGCGCTCCAAAACACTTTTCAGTCCGATATTGTCAGGTACCTTCTGAATAAGGCTATTCAATTTTGTGCTGTCTTGCTGGTATGTTACTAGTACGTCCATTTTTTCCTGAGTGCAAAGATAGCAATTAATAAAATTCGGAATTTGTTATTTGGATATTGTATTTTGGCATTTATTTTCACACCATGATCTATTTCGCACCTTTACAGGGATTTACAGATTTTGTCTACAGAAGAACATATGCAGCGGTTTTTGGGGAGATTGATGCATTTTTTGTGCCTTATATTTCATTGAAGAACAATTCTGTTTTGCCCAAATACATCAAAGAAGTAAGGCCTGAAAATAACAGGCAACAACGTGTTATCCCCCAGCTTATGGCAAAAAACGGCGGTGAATTGCTGAAACTGGCCATGCTGCTAAAACAATACGGTTACAATGAAGTCAACCTGAACCTGGGTTGTCCCTACCCAATGGTCACCAATCAGGGGAAGGGATCGGGCCTGTTGCCTTATCCTGAAAAAGTGAGGGGATTATTAACTGAATTTTTTGAAAAGCAGGATCTGCAACTTTCGGTGAAGTTGAGGGCAGGATTAATTTCTGAAAAGGAAATTGAGTTAATTATTCCGGTTCTAAATGAATTTCCGCTGAAAGAAGTAATTTTTCATCCACGCATTGCCAAACAACTATACTCAGGTGAAATAATTGAAAATGCGTTCAAATTTGCAACGCGGCATTTAACGCACAAGCTGGTGTATAATGGCGATGTTTTTACGCGCATGGACTATGAAAACAGGAAGCAAATGTTTCCTGAAATACAGAGTTGGATGTTGGGAAGGGGCGTTTTAATGAATCCTTTTTTGCCGGCAGAAATGAATGGGCAGGTATATTCTGAGAATGAGAAACGAGAAAAGTTGAGGCTGTTTCACACCTCAATTTTGGAAAACTATCTTGAAATTATGGATAACGAGGGCAATGTGCTAAATAAGATGAAGCAATTCTGGTTTTATTTCAGCTGTAATTTTGCCAACCCGAAGAAAGCGTTTAAGGCCATAAAAAAATCGAAAGATCTGATGAAATTAAAAACAGAATCACAAGGCTTGTTTGCTCAATTGTAAGAACAATTCTCGCGTTCGTACTTTCCCATTAAATCCATGAGAAGGTACATTTCTTTCACTTCCTCTTCATTTTTGGGAGCCGAACAAATTTTCAGAAATCTATTCAAAGCGTTTCTGTAATCGTCCTCTGTTTCTAAGTTGTAGTTCATTCTGTTAGTGTGCATCAAGCCAATTATCAGCGGCATTACTTTCAACAGTTAATTGAACACCAATGTTCACTACATTTTCCATTTCTGTTATAACGATATTTTTTAGCTGTTCCAATTCGGGTTTAAACACATCAAAATTTAATTCATCATGAACCTGTAATATCATTTTCGATTGAAAGTTCAGTTCTTCAATTCTACGGTGTATGTTAATCATGGCAATTTTTATGATATCAGCCGCCGAACCCTGAATCGGAGCGTTTATGGCATTTCGTTCTGCCATTCCGCGTACCACAGCATTTACCGAATTTATGTCTTTTAAATAGCGTTTCCTGCCTTTTATGGTTTTTACATAACCCTGGTCGCGGGCAAGCTCAATTTGCTGGTCCATAAACTGTTTTATTTTGGGGAAGTTCTCAAAATAACCATCAATTAATTCTTTTGCTTCACTACGCGAAATGTTCAGGCGTTGTGAAAGTCCGAATGCCGAAATTCCATAAATAATTCCAAAGTTGGCCGTTTTTGCCTTACGGCGCATATCTGCATCAACCTCGTTAAGCTGTACCTGGTATATTTTGGCTGCGGTAATGGAGTGAATGTCTTTGTTCTCATTAAACGCCTGCAGCATTTCTTCGTCTCCGCTAAGTGCAGCCATAATACGCAGTTCAATTTGTGAGTAGTCAGCTGAAAAGAAGACATGCTCGTTGTCGGAAGGAATAAATGCTTTTCGTAGCTCACGGCCATTGGCTGTGCGAATGGGAATATTTTGCAGGTTGGGATTTACCGAGCTTAATCGTCCGGTGGCGGCAATTGCCTGGTTGTAAGAAGTATGTATTTTCCCCGTTTTTGGATTTACCAGCAAGGGCAGTGCTTCAACGTAGGTCGACAGCAACTTTTTTAATCCTCTGAAATCCAGTATTTTTTGCACAATTGGATGCCGGTCGACCAAACGGACCAGGACTTCTTCAGCGGTTGAATATTGTTTTGTCTTTGTCTTTTTGGCCTTTGAGTCGAGTTGTAATTTTTCAAAAAGAATGGGGCCCAATTGTTTTGGCGACGACACATTAAACTCTTCCCCTGCCAGCTCAATGATTTCCCGTTCGAGCTGAATGATTTGCTTACGCAATACAAGGGCGTATTTTTTCAGTTCGGCAGAATTTAATTTAACACCCGCATTTTCCATTTTTGCCAGAACGGGAATCAAAGGCATTTCAATGGTTTCAAACAGTTCGCGAACTTCAGATTTGTCCAGCTCAGGATCGAGTTTGTTTTTTAACTGTAAGGTTAAATCAGCATCTTCGCATGCATAGTCCCGTAATTTTTCCGTTTCAACCGAACGCATTGTCAACTGGTTTTTGCCTTTTTTGCCAATGAGCTTTACGGTGGGTACCTTTTCGTAATTCAAATACTGGAGGCACAGTACATCCAGCCCGTGTTTCATGTCGGGTTGAATCAGGTAGTGTGCCAGCATGGTATCGTATAGAGGACCCTTTACCTGAATATTGTAATTACTCAGAATAAGAATATCATATTTTATATTCTGCCCGATTTTTACCTGGTTTTGATCCGCAAAAATCTCTCTGAATTCATCCATTATCTTTTGTGCTTCGATACGGTTGTTTGGCACAGTAACACAGTAAGCCTCGTGTTCGCGGAAGGCAAACGACATGCACACAATTTCGGCTTCCTGCGTATTTAAGCTTGTGGTTTCTGTATCGAAACAAAACTCTTTTTGAACGGAAAGTTCTGCACGCAGGCTGGCACGTTGCATTTCGTTTTCCACCAAATAATACTGGTGAGGAACCGAGTCGATATTTTCGGTTGTTTTCGTTTCCCTGATTTCCACTTCCGAAGTACCAAAAAGTGTTCCCTGAAAATTCATTTCCGGTGGGGCTTCGGTTAATTTTAGGCGGGTTATCAGGGCCTTAAATTCCAGTTCTTCAAGCAACTTTTTTAAATCTTCTTTATGAAGCTCTTCACGAATCAGTTTTTCTTTCTCAAAACTTATGGGAACATCCTGGATAATGGTTGCCAGCACGCGGGAAAGTCTCACTTGCTCCTCATTCTCAATGAGTCGCTCCTTTTGTTTCCCTTTTAGTTTGTCGGTGTTTTTATAGATGCCATCGATACTGCCAAAATCGGCAATGAGTTTTTGAGCCGACTTTGGTCCAACGCCCGGGCATCCTGGAATGTTGTCGGCCGAATCGCCCATTAAACCCAATATATCGATGACCTGATCTGCTGTTTCGATGCCAAAACTTTCCTGAACTTCGGGCAATCCCCAGATTTCAACATCACCACCCCCTTTGCCGGGTTTAAACATATAAATATTATCCGATACCAATTGTGCATAATCTTTGTCGGGAGTCATCATGTAAGTGATAAAACCATCCTTTTCCGCTTTTTTGGCCAGCGTGCCAATAACATCGTCGGCTTCGTAACCTGCTTTTTCAATAATGGGGATATTAAAGGCCTCAATCAGTTTTCGAATATAGGGAATGGACTTACGCAAATCCTCCGGCATTTCGTCACGGTTCGCTTTGTACTCCTTAAACAGTTCGTGCCTGAATGTAGGGGCCGAAACATCGAAAACCACACCAATATAATCGGGATTTTCTTGCTCGAGAAGCTGTACGATCGTATTGGTCACGCCCAGCATTGCCGAGGTGTTTAATCCTTTCGAATTATAACGGGGATTGCGTATAAACGCAAAATAGCTGCGGTAAATCAACGCGTAAGCATCTAATAGAAAAAGTTTTTGCTGACTTTTATCTGGCATAATAATAGTTTTTAATCATTTTTCAGTGTGATCCGCCAACCGGCGGGCCACGTTCGTTTCATTATCGGAAGCAAACCACTCGGCATAAGATGTTGCTGTTTCGTAAAGGCGGATGCTAAAAAGGGAAACGTTTGAAGGCAGTTCTGGTTGAAGTAATTGTGCGAAATAGGGAAGCATGTTTTCTGATGTCGGTTGAAAATCCAGGATGATCAAGCGCTCCGTTGTTTTTTGTAATGCCTCAATATCCTTTCCGGGCGTGGCCGCATGAACAACAAGGGCATGGTCGAAAAGGCTGACAATTTTTGTTTTTACTATTTTCTTTAACCGTCCAAAATCCATGACCATTCCATCGCGCGGATGACCGGCTTCGTTTCTTGGTTCGCCCAATAAAGTTACTTCCATATTGTAGGTGTGACCATGAATATTCCGGCATAAACCGTCGTAATTCAAAAGTGCATGCGCCATCTCGAAATGAAATCTTTTGGTAACCCGTATTTTTGGCATTCTTTTGTATCTTTAATTAGAAGTGTGAAAGTACAGTTTTTCAGAAATCATTTTGGAAGATTTTTAGAAAAATAACGCAACTTTTTTATTAAAATACTCGTCTTGCAATAAACAACAGCTATGAAAACTAAAATTCTTTTAATACTAATTATTTTGCTTTCTTTTTCTTCGTGCGAAAAAGAAGAAGATGGATATCAATATTTTGATTTCGAAACGGAAAATGATTTTCAGATTGCGCAGGAATATTTGTCCAGCGATCATTCGTTAATTTTCAACATAACCGAAATTAATGATTCGCGTTGTCCCAGTGATGTGGTTTGTGTTTGGCAAGGCGAAGCCGTGGTTAAAATTGAACTTAAAAGTCCTCAGGTTGATAAGATTGAGCTGAGTACTTACGATAATTTAATTGATACTGCGGGTAATTATTCTTTCGAATTATTGGGAATTGAGCCGTATCCGATTTCCACCGAGACAATTGAGCTGGAAGATTACGAAGTTAATTTGAGAATACTGAAGCTCTGATTCAACCCTGTCAGTTTATCCAGAGGTGTTCTGCCAGAATTTTTACCCCCATTGAAATTAGTAGTATTCCACCCAGAATAAGTGACTGGTGACTGCGTTTTGCCGGGATGTTTTTGCCAAAAAGCATCCCCAGCATTGAAGCAATAAAAGTTACCAGGCCAATTACAAGTACCGGAAAAAGAATGGGCATATCAAGAAATCCAAAACTAAGTCCCACAACCAGTGCATCGATGCTTGTCGCAATCGATAAGCCCACTAAGACACTTAACTTGAAAGGATTAAAGTTTTTTAGCGCACCATCATCTTTTGTGCCTTCCAGAATCATTTTTATCCCAATAAAGGAAAGCAGGCCAAAGGCAATCCAATGATCGACCGATGTGATCAGGGTTTTTAGTGCTTCACCAATAAACCAACCAATAACAGGGAATAGTGCCTGGAAAAATGCCAGCGAGCTTGCAACAATTGCAGCCTGGAAAAATTTTATTTCACGTTTCATTAATCCACACGAAACCGAAACTGCGAAGGAGTCGAAACTTAACCCGATACCCAATAGAAGAAATGTTATAAGTTGTGTTGTTGTCATTTTATGTTGCGCAAAAGTACACATTTCAAGAAAATGTAAAAATCCTGCATCAAAATCAATTCAATTTCTCACAAAAAAGTTTTGCAGCTTTTGTTATAACTTTGATCCTTATTCGTCCATTATAGCAGATGACCACAGAAGAGTTTAAAAATAAGGTAATTCCCTTGTCGAGAAAACTGTATCCAATGCTGAACCGCATTCTGAAAAATGAAGAGGAAACGCGAGATGCACTGCAGGATCTGATGGTGAAGTTATGGAACAAACGATACGAACTGGATAATTGTACAAACTTGTCGGCTTACATGATTACAACAGCAAAAAACCACAGTTTCGATTTGCTGAAAAAGAAAAGACCGGCAAATGTGGGAGAAGCGGAAGAACACAAAATTTTAAACTTAAAAGCAGAGGGAATAAACCCGGAAACAAAGGAGAAGTTTGAATATGTACATAAAGTTATTCAGAATTTGCCTGAGAAATACCGCATCGTAATCCAGCTTCGTGACATCGATGGTTTTTCGTTCGATGAGGTGAAGGAAATGACCGGACTCGAAGTGAGCAATTTAAGGGTAATTCTTTCGCGGGCCCGGCAAAAAGTAAAAAAGGAAGTGAATAAAATTTACGACTATGACACAACAACAGATTTTACTCGACAAATATTATAAAGGTGAAACTTCGCAAGCGGAGGAAAAAGAATTAAAAGAATTGATTCTTAAGGGCGACGAAAATCTGACCGAGCAGGACATATTCGCTTATTATGAAAATGAAGCCTGGATTCCTGAAGATTTGGAAGATCAACTTTTTGAGGGAATTCAGGAGAAAACAAGAGAGAGAAAAACCATAGGGATGCGTATGTATTCCATGGCGTCGGCGGCAGCTGTATTGCTGATCCTGCTCACGGTTTTCCTCGATGTAAGAAGCAATAGAAAAACAGAAATGGCTGATAACTTTTTTGTCATGGAGCAGGCTTTGTACCAAATCTCGGAAAGTCTTCAGCCTCCGCAAGAGCAGGGTGAGATGCTGGTGCTATGGGTTGATAATGATGTGGAGATAATTATTAATTAGTTCAGATGAATAATAACAATAAATAACAGAAGCGATGAAAAAATTAATTTTAGTGGTTTTAATGATTGCGATTTCGGTTCCTGTACTGGCACAGCAAACACAACAGTTTTTTCAATCATTAACGGGAAAATATGCCGACAATAATGGTTTTAGCGCCAGTATGCTTACCAGCGATATGTTCGAATTGTATTTGCGGAAAAAGAATGTTGATGAGGAATCGGAAGTAGCTTCCGCCTTAAAAAGCCTGGATAACATCCTGGTTGTTTCGCAGAGTAAGTTTGAACTGGGCAGGAACAAAGAATTTTTTGGAAACGATACGTCTGAAAAGAAAGATAAGAAGGATTTGGATGAAGTTCATAAAGAACTGCTCAGGCATTATCCTGCCGACGGTTATACCTTATTAAAAACCGAAAAAAGGATGGGTGAGGACATTAAGGTTTACCTGAAAAAGGGCAATGGAAAGGTTAGTTCCCTGGCTTTGCTTACGAATTCCTCTGCAGTAACAAATTTAGTAGAGCTAAATGGCGATATTGATCTGGCCAATGTGGCATCGCTGAGTAAAGCCATTAATTTGCGCGGGTTGGAGAATCTTTATAAAATTGATAATTCCAGTCGTGGTTTTATTTCGGGAGCCGATCTGATGCGGTCGGCTGGATTTGATGAACAACGAATGAAAGAAATGCAGGAACAGGCTAAGAAAATGGCGGGGCAATATAAATTATCGGATGAGCAAATCGCAAAAATTGAAGAACAAGCTCAGCTTCAGGCCAAAAAGCAGGCGGAAATGGCGGAAAAATACCGTGAGATGGCTGAACAATATGGCAGGCAACCGATATTTTTAACCGCACCGGGCGATACAAACACAGTTTATTATGTCGACGGGAAAAAAGTTAAGGCTGACGAGGTTAAAGCCTTGTTGAAGGAAAAGGAAATTAAGGGAGTTTCGAAAACAAGTGAAGCAGAGGAAGGGAAAACCGTAATTCGGATTACCACAAAATGAAGCGGACATAAAAAAGCGGGGAAATTCTAAAATTTCCCCGCTTTTTTATGCTCATTTTTCTAAGGTTTACTGCAGAAACTTTGAATACGTTATCACTAATCGAATGTTGGTCGACTGTTCTGTTCCTCTCAATACAACCCGGTTAGCATATTGTGTTCTTCTTCCTGTAGACAAGTAGAAACCATTATTGCCAACATCTCCATCGATAATGGCCTGCAAGTGTTGAGTAATATTAAACCGGTATTCATATCCTGGATACAGATATCCGCTGTAATAGTTCGGATTGAAATAATAGTCGGCAGGAATTTTCTCGTTACCCTCATCATCGATAAAGGTAAAAAGCAACTGTGATGGAGGAGCAAAGTTTTCCAGATTGGTGGCCAGCGTATCTACTTCAAAAATTATTTCTGCTCTGTTTATGGCAGTATTCACCGAATCTCTCCAGCTTTCTAATCCATCGATGTAAATTTTTGATTTCAATCCTCCTGTTGGCTGAACATATAAGCGTTCACTTTGCACGTTTTCCTGGTCAAGTTCAGCGTGAAATGCGGTGCCGGTATAATCATGTTCGATTTGATTTACCCGGGCACTATTTTCGGTTATCATATAGAAGTTGTACGTGGTGTCGGGACCTTTAGTCGAATTTCCTTCGTTGTTATAATACACGACCAATCTGCTGGCTGACGCCGTTTCCAGGGTAAGAATAGCTCCCACATCAGTAGTTACCTTCTGAGTTTCAATGAATAAACCTTTAAAGGACTGCAAGAGTGAATCGTTATTGCTTAAGATGGTAGAATCCATGTTCACTAATTTTTCGCCAAACGAATTACTTATGGGAATAACAATCGCCTGATAAGCTGTGTCGATGCTTGTGCCGGCAGTATCGAGTTCAACTTTTGGTATGTATGTGAGTTCTCCTAATTTCTCTTCGTAAGACATCGATTTCAGATCAATATCCTGCTTGTAGTCGATCTCAGGGCTAAGAGATGATTTCAATTCATAAACCGAGAAGTGCTGTGGAGTTATGGTATCTCCGTATACGTTTTTGTAATAGAGATAAAGACGCACTGAGTCGACAACCGGATTTATGCCGTATGCCGGGTATTGGATAAGCCTGAACTGTGCGGCAAAATTGACATTTGTGCTTCCAAAATCAGGATCGTTTAAACTTCCCAGTAAACTTGTTCCACCACTGCTAATCAATTGTTCTTCGGTAAAATTATAAGCCGAAAAACCCGCGGTAATTACTACTTCATCCACCGAGATCAAGTCTTCACCGGGTAAGATCTCTAATCCAAGCTCATTTTTTTCATTGCATGCGGTAATCCCAATTGCAAACAAAACAATTCCTGTTACCAGATGTAACGTATGCTTTATATTCTTGCTCACCAATCTTCTGATTTTTAAATTCATTGCTCTTGTTCTGTTTTCAAAAAAGTTTCACAAACGTATGAAAAAACAACGAGAGCATTTCTGAATTCATTGTATTATTGAAATTTTTAAAATAAATTTTGATCTTTTAACAATATGGAGCTTACACTTTGTCGTAAAACTCGTTGTAAGCATCAATATATGTTTCTTTGGGCTGGTAACCTAAAAACAGCTTCCCCGATTCCCTGATGTAATTTTTTACATCAGTATTAATGTTTTCCGTTCCCTGAATAACGGCATCGGAATAGTTTATGGCCAATTTATTTACATTAACATAGTTCGGATCTGCAATTATGTCAACATCTTCCGGTGTAATTCCTTCCAGTAAAAGTTTTTCGTTGAAATTGCTATCCAGCGTATTCTTAAAGTCATCGTTGTAAGCCGAATAAACCACTTTTGAATTTGAAAAAAGTGGATCGTTATAATAATATTTTTTAATGTAGAGAGGTATCAGTGAAGTTAACCAACCGTGGCAGTGAATAATATCGGGTGCCCAGCGTAGTTTTATAACCGTCTCAAGCACTCCACGGGCAAAAAATACAGCACGTTCGTCGTTATCTTCAAACTCCTTGCCTTCCGCATCGTTCAGCACAGCTTTTCTTTGGAAATAATCTTCATTATCGATAAAATACACCTGCATGCGAGCGGCCTGAATAGAGGCAACTTTTATGATAAGTGGATGATCGGTATCGTTAATTACCAGGTTCATACCCGACAAACGAATTACTTCATGTAACTGGTTACGTCTCTCATTTACACATCCATAGCGCGGCATAAATGTCCTAATCTCTCGACCTCTTTCCTGAACGCCCTGAGGTAAATAACGGGCAATTTCTGACATTTCACTCTCAGGCAAGTACGGGGTAATCTCCTGTGAAATATAAAGGATTCTTTTCTTTTCCATGAACCAATAGTGCAGTTTAAAACAGGGTGCAAAAGTAATAAAAATAAACGAATTTTCAAGTTAAGATGGTTAGCTTCAGTTACTATAGTTATTTTTTTCGATGTTTTAACAATTATAATTGTTTACTTTGCAAGCGCAAAAATTAGGCGATGATTCTTGTAAAAACAATAAACGATTTAAGGGTTGAAACTGAGCGACTTGCCAAAGGCAAATCAGTTGGTTTTGTGCCAACAATGGGGGCTTTGCACCAGGGCCATTTGTCGCTTGTACAGCAGGCCGTAGCCGAAAATCCTGTGGTTGTGGTCAGCATATTTGTAAATCCAACACAGTTTAACGATCCAAAGGATTTGGAACGCTATCCACGTACTTTGGAAAACGATTTAAAACTACTCGATCCCACAGGATGCGACCTTGTTTTTGCTCCAAATGCCAAAGAAGTATACCCTGAACCCGATTTACGAAAATTTAACTTTGGAAATTTGGAAAAGGTAATGGAGGGTGAACATCGTCCCGGGCACTTTAATGGTGTGGCACAGGTGGTTAGCAAGCTTTTTGAAATGGTGAAACCCAATAAATCCTACTTCGGATTAAAGGATTTTCAGCAATTGACAATTATTAAAAATATGGTGAAACAATTACAACTTCCGGTTGAAATTGTACCTTGCGCCATAATTCGCGAAAAAAGTGGTTTGGCCATGAGCTCGCGGAACGAATTATTAACGGAAGAGCAACGGGAAAATGCCGCGGTAATTTCAGAGACTTTGTTTAAAGCAAAAGAACTTAAAGGGCAAAAAACCGTACAAGAATTGAAGGGCTGGGTGATTGAGACGATAAACAAGAACCCGTTTTTAACTGTTGAATATTTTGAGCTAGTTGATGACGAGCAACTTCAGCCGGTAAAAAACTGGGCGGAAAACAATACGAAAGTAGGCTGTGTTGCTGCGTTTTGTGGTAAAATAAGATTAATTGACAACGTTGTTTTTAATGAAGAAAATGCATAGTCATGCAAATTGAAGTCTGTAAATCGAAAATACATAAGGTAACCGTTACCGAAGCCAACCTGCAGTATGTTGGCAGCATTACCATCGACGAAGATTTGATGGATGCAGCAAACCTGATTGAAAATGAAAAAGTTCAGGTAGTTAATATCAATAATGGCGAACGCCTGGAAACCTACGTGATTCGTGGTGAACGTGGTTCGGGTACTATCTGTTTAAACGGCCCGGCGGCTCGCAAGGTAGCGGTTGGCGATGTGATAATCATTATTTCATATGCCCTGATGGA
>JBFEWU010000446.1:0-3577 GCA_041546215.1 Draconibacterium sp.
ATGTAAGGATGTTCCTTAAAGGTATAATCGGTACCCACAAAAGCCACAACTCCGGTAAGTTTAATAAAGGGTTTGAATGATGAATTCCGGAAAAAGAAATATTTCCAGTTAACGGCCACATTAAATAAAGTTGTGTTGAAATTTACGGGTGTATTGATGTAATTATTAATAAACTCCTCTGCATCCTGAAACTGTTCGAAATAGGGCGTTAGGTAGTAGTTATAAAAAGGCGGATTATCATTGTAGCCTTTTAGTTTTGAATATTCCAGTTCGACCCCAAAGAGCGACATCGGCGAGGCCTGAAAAAGGATCTCCCCCTCGAAACCAGCCGTAAGTTGTGGTGTATAGGTATCGGAGCTCAGAGCCGGCGTATACTGAAATGCCACAGGATGAGGCACATCGGATGTGCCCAGTTCGGAAAGGAATACATTTGAATTGGCTGCAATCCGAAATCCAATAAGTTGGCCATTTGCCGAACTGATTACAACAAAACCTACAAATACTATCAATAATAACTTCCTGAGCGTCATATAAATTGAATAACAAGCAGAAAGTTAAGTTGTTTTTGGCAGAAAGAAAAGAACAGTGGTAAATAATTATGATTAACTACCTTCTCTCTTTTACCTCTTTGGCATCAACAAGCTTGAACAGTTTATCGGCACGGCGAATGACATTATCGATTGGAACAGAAATACGTTGCCCTTTTAATCCCTCATCAACAGGATTTAGTTCGAACCTGATTTCTTTCACCTCGGTTTGAACCACACCTGTTGTCGGACCAGTAACTATTACTTCCTCACCAACTTTCAGATTACTGGTTTCGAGTTTAAATTCGGCAACACCAATTTTCTTGAAGTAGTTGGTGCATTTGCCGATATATAGTTTTCGTTTGGTGGCAAGCGAGCCATAATTTTTGCTCCATTCTCCCAAGTGCTGCCCCAGGTAATACCCATCCCAAAATCCGCGGTTAAAAACGGAGGCCAGTCGTTCATTCCAGTCTTCAACACGAGCATCGGAAAAATCATTTTCGAAATAGGCATCAACTGCCTCGCGGTAACATTGCACCACTGTTTTTACATATTCGGGAGAACGGGCACGCCCTTCAATTTTCAGGACCGAAACTCCGGCATCTAGTACTTTATTCAGGAAATGAACGGTTTTCAAATCCTTTGGCGACATGATATATTCATTGTCGATTTCCAGCTCAGCACCCGTTTCCTTATCCGTTACCGTATAGGCACGTCGGCACGTTTGCAGGCATGCGCCCCGGTTTGCCGACGAATTCATTTCGTGCAAACTCAGGTAACATTTTCCGCTTGTGGCCATACAAAGTGCACCATGTGTAAACATTTCAATTTTCATGAGTTCACCTCCGGGGCCTCTGATCTCCTGCTCTTTTATCTGCTTGCTGATTTCCCAAACCCGGCCCAAATTCATTTCGCGGGCCAGAACAACCACATCGGCAAAATTCGAATAAAACTTAACTGCTTCAATGTTGGTAATATTTACCTGGGTTGAGATATGAACTTCCAGATCGATTGAACGGGCATATTGAATAACCGACACGTCGGCCGCAATTACTGCAGAAACACCTGCTTCCTTAGCTGCATCGATCACACCATGCATCTGCTCCATTTCGCCATCAAAAATCTCCACATTTAAAGTGAGGTAGGTTTTCACTTTGTTACTGGTGGCTATTCCCACAATTTTACGAAGATCGTCGAGGGTAAAATTATTGGCCGATCGCGAACGCATATTTAAATGCTCCACACCAAAATACACCGAACCTGCCCCTCCCTGAATGGCTGCCATCAGTGATTCATACGAACCAACCGGCGCCATTATTTCCACATCTCTTCTTTCCATCGTCTAAAAATTTTGCGTGGCAAAGTTAAGATAATTTGGGTATTGACAGAAGAGTTAGCTGTGAGTCAGGCATCAATCTCTTAAATTGAAAAAGTAAGCTTAATACAACTACACAAACTTTTCGCGTTTTTGAAGGTTGAAAAGACCGTACAACACAAATACAAGCATTCCAATTCCAAGGAAAATCCTGTTCTTTTGAACTGTTCCGGCCCAAATAACTTCATTTAAATTGCGCGGGATATCGTATGGATTCAAAAAAATATTCCATTGCGTATTCTGTAAAGGATTTTGCAAGATTAACAAGGCAACACCAATTAAAACCATTGCGACTGCAGTTCCATTTCCATTCTTAATAAGCGTTGAAAACATAAATGCCATCGATCCCAAAAATATAACCGGATACATTAACTGGTATGACATTTCCAGAATATCAACTTTGTAAAGTAACACCGATGCCAGTATTGAAAAGAGCAGTGTGATGATGAAAACCAAAATATAAATCATAGCCAGACGCACCAACCAAACTTTGTACCTGTAATTTGGGATGCCGAATAAGATCTCCAACATTCGCGAATCATCATCGTTCTGAATTCCAAAAACCGAAGGATAAAAAATAAGCAGGATACCTGGAAAAATAAGCGAATTAAAAACAACTTCTTCCGACATTGTGGTTCGTTCAAGCACAATTTGAATGGCAACAAACAGAAAGAAACCCAGTGCGGCAAGTAAAAACCAAATAAAACGGTTCGCAAAAATAATTCTCAGGTTGTACCTGATCATTTTTATTAAAATGAAGAGGTTATTTTGTATGTTTAATTTCGTAGTCATGTTATACAAAGTCTTTTAATAAGCACAAATAAGCATCCTCAAGGTGGGGCGAAACATTCACCGCATCATCTGCCGGTTTTTCCTTAGCAAGGCAACGAACTCTAATGTTCTCACCGTCACGCATATGGTGAACAATCATTTGTTTATTGGCAAAGTTGTCGAATTCCCTGGCCGGCATCGAGAATTGCCATACAAATTTATTCCCCATATTCACCATTTCGTTTGGTGTACCGAAATACTTCAGGTCACCACGGTTGATAACGGCAACCTGATTGCACGAACTGGAAATATCTTCAATGATGTGGGTCGAGAAAATTACGATACGTTCGCGACTAAGTTCCACCAAAAGGTTTCGGAAGCGAATACGTTCCCGGGGATCGAGTCCGGCGGTGGGTTCATCAACCACCAAAATGCGTGGCAGGTTGAGCAGAATCTGGGCGATTCCAATCCGTTGTTTCATTCCGCCCGAGAAAGCACCAATTTTATCATTCCGTCGATCATACATATGTACATTTTTCAATACATATTCCAAGCGTTCGTTTCTGGTACTGGTGTCTTTAATTCCTTTTAGAATTGCCTGGTAATCCAGGAATTCCCATGCCGACATATTTTCATAGGTGCCGAATGCCTGTGGCAAATAACCAATTAAGCCCTGCAGCTCTTCCCTGTATTCCTGGGTGTCCAATCCGTTAATCCATATTTTTCCGTAACTCTGTTCCAGAATTCCCGTAATAATTCGCATCATGGTTGATTTACCGGCACCATTGGGCCCAAGTAACCCGAACATACCCGTTTTTATTTCCAGGGTAACGCCATTCAATGCACGGAAAGGACTTTTGCGTTTACCAAGAACAGGTATCTGCCGAACCATGTTAAAATAGCC
>JBFEWU010000156.1:0-10518 GCA_041546215.1 Draconibacterium sp.
TATCTGTTAATCCAATTGACCAGTAATAGCGCAGAGATTGTGTTCCACCACTCAAGCTTAAATCATAATCCTGACGTAAACCGTTTTTGAATACCTCATCGTACCAATCAACGGTCTTTCCCGCTTTATAATTGTCCAATTCAATTTGTGTCATTCCCATCCTGTCGAACCACATTTGCACCGGATCGTCACTTGGAGTTGTATCGTAATTCTTCCATTCTTCAACAGTTAAACCTGGTGGAAGTTTATTTGGATCAGTATAATAATTAGCCGGTTTATCCTGGTTTACATCTGCCCAATAATCGCCTCGGGATGTTGTATACTGCTCCGGGGTTTGCGGATACATGTGATTAGTAATCCCCGCAATACCTGCTTTTGCAGTGAAATTGATGGTTGGTTTTGATGTACGTCCTCGCTTTGTGGTAACAATTAAAATACCTGAAGCAGAACGTGCACCAAAAATAGCAGCAGAACTTGCATCTTTTAAAATATCAACGCTTTCAATATCTCCAGGATTTATATCACCAATGCTACCGTTGTAAATTACTCCATCAAGAACAATTAAAGGTCTATTGCTGGCGGCCAAGGATGTTGGACCACGAACTTCCATTGAACCACCACCCGAAGCGGAAGTTCCCTGGTTGGAATTAAAACCAGCAACTGTACCATTTAGCATTTCAACCATACTTGTTGCTTGTTGCGTTTCATATTGGGCTACATCAACTCGCTGCACAGAACCTGTAATATCACTTTTTTTCATGGTACCATATCCTACGGCAATAACTTCATCCAAACCAATTACATCTTGCTTCATAGTTACCGTAAACGATGACTGATTTCCAAGTTCCACTTCTATTGTTTTCATCCCGATAAAAGAAAACATTAATGCTTTGGCATCAGTGGGTACATCCAATTGAAAAGTACCATCTTTGTTGGTTACTATTCCTCTTACAGTACCAGAAATAATAACAGAAACCCCTGGCAAGGGTTCTCCATTTTCGTCGCTTACGGTACCGGTAATTGTTTTCGTTTGTTGTTGTGAAAACAAATCGTCTCCACCACCAGAATCAGAAACTTGTCCTTTTGTTATTACAATGTCTTTATTAAGTACACGGTAAATTAAACCTGTGCCTAAAAGTACATCGTTTAAAACCTTATCAATTTTAGCATTGTTGTAGGTTTTTGTATAGGTCTTGTCCCTGGGGAGATAGTCGTTTTTATAGAAAAAATCGAACTCAGTTTGGTCCTGAATCGACTGAAAAACACTTTCCAGTGTTGCATCTTCCAGCTCTAAATCGATTCTAACTGACTGTGAATAAACACTTGCTGTGAGATTTAATACGGCTGCAAACATTAAAAGTAAAGATAGTCTCATAATCAGCAATAATTTTTTGCATCTTCTTCCCATGGGAAGAAAATCCTTAATTAGCTTTTTTTTCATAATTTTGTTACGATTTTAGTTTATTATCAAGGTTTACTAAATGAATAATTCGGGGAATGTGTGGCGCATTTCCCGAATTTTTAGGAATAGTTTATCATAAGTTCTTCATAGGTATAATAATTGGTTAAGTTATTTTTAATTAATTCTTACTATGTCTTTTTCTATATTGTAGTCAAAATGCATCACCTGTTTAAACGCATCAAGATGTTGTTCAAGGGGTTTATGCTTTCTTAAAACCCCGGAAAACCTGTCACTTTTTAATTTATCGTCCTGAAAAATAATTTCAACATCCCACCAGCGCTCAACAATACTAGTGATTTTCTCAACTGTCTCATTTCTAAACTCATAGCGTCCGTCTTTCCATGCCGTGTATATTTCAAAATCCTTTTCGCCAATCAGAATTTCTGCAGTTCTGGCATAAAATGTTGATTGATGTCCTGGTTTTAAATCCCGAATGATATTACCGGTAAGAATTTTAACTTTTCCTTCCACAAGAGTGGTTTCAATAATATTACTTTCAGGATACTCACAAATATTAAATTTTGTTCCAGTAACTTTTACCGTATGGTTCTTAGTTTTTACCGTAAACGGATTTTCTTCGGATGAGGTTACTTCAAAATAAGCTTCGCCCTGTAATTCCACTTCTCTGCTATCTTCAGTAAAGTTTGAAGGAAAGGAAAATTTTGAATCTGAATTAAGCCAAACATGCGTTCCATCGGCAAGAAAAATTTCTTTTATCTGACCTTTCGACGCTTCAATGTGTTTAAGTTCAACCTGTTCTTTTGAGAATGTTCCGGAGGAATATAAATAATGGCCCATCCAACCTATTCCCAAAGCAATAATTACCGATGCCGCAATTCTGATAATTTCCTTAAACCGAAATGATTTTGTCTTCGATACGGATATGCGTTTCTGCAGTTCTATCCATTGCTGTTCTTCAATTTCATTCAACCTCACTGAACCAATTAGAGTACTTTCCCATAAATCCTTTTCACCAAACAATAATTTTTTATTTTCGGGATTTTTCTCCAACCATTCCAGCAACATTTTGTGCTCTTTATCACTTGCATTTCCTTGAATAAAACGCTCAATGGTGACTTTGATATTTTTTGTATTATTAATATCCATTTATTATATGAGTATTTTTTAGGGGAGCAACCCTACCCCTAAATTAAAGTTTTAAAAAAATTGTTGAATTACAATAGAAAATAATAGAGTTAGAAAATCTTTGAATTCATCCCGGAATAATTTTAATGCTTTTGAAATATGTTTTTCAACCGCCTTAACCGATATGTCATATTTTTCAGCTATTTCTTTATTTGTAGATCCATGATACCGGCTTTCTTTAAAAACCTCGCAACATTTTTCAGGCAAGTTGTTTACTACCTTTTCAATTCTATCTTTTATACCAAATTCGAATATGCTTTTTTCCGAATTAAAATGAAACTGTAATTCTTTTTGTTTAAGTATAAAAGTCAAACTATTGCTTTGATTTGTTTTTTGCTGCTCCTTTTTTAAATGTTTATAACAACGATTTTTAATTATAGTAAAAAGATAAGCCGACAACGATGAGCAAATTTCAATCTGTTTTCGATTTTTCCATAAATCATAAAAACAATCCTGGACAAAATCTTTAGCTTGTTCTTCATTAACAAACTTCAGAGCAAAAATAAAAAGGGGCTGAAAATAAGTTTGAAAAATAATACGAAATGCCGACTTGTCGCCATTTTTGAGGTTTTGTAGAAGATTATGTTCAGTCGTTTGAATCATTAAAAAAATTAAACGGAGTTTTCACAATAATACAATAGTTGATTTATTTACTCAAGAAAATCTGCATTGATAAATTTTGTAATCGCTAATTTTAAGTTCTTTAAAGTGTACTTTCATATTTTAATTTTCATCCCAGAGGAACTTTCTGTTCTATACCAGATTTCAGTGGATAATCTTCGGTTAAAGTTAAGAGACACTTTCCATAAATCATAATATTTTTCAACAGGCTTTTTAGTGGCTCATAGGGCGTTACCCCATCTTAAAAGAGATGGAATCCCTCCATAACATGGATGTCATTTATGAATTTTTCTAAATTCTATGGGATTTACAGACGGCTCAAAATTGCATATTAATTTTTCTATCTCGCCCTTCATGTTGTAATGAAATTGCAGGATTCTCGAGTCGTACCACACATTCTCATCGCAGGCTAAATCAAAAATATTAAACTTTTTATGGTGTAATACGAATTCTATTCCGGCTCTTTCTCCAACCAGCACATCATCTCTCAGAACAATGTTTATCATACCATAGCCGGGGTGCATGTATTTTCCGGTATAATTGCCCGCATTGTCCGGCAACTTTGTTTCTGTAATTTCCTTTTTTACCGATTCATTCTCAGCTTCTTTAATATACCTTGCTCTCCATCTGTTATACCCAAAATTACTCCAGTCAAAAAAATCCAATTCAAAAATACGATCCATTAGCATCCTCATAACCATAAATGCTGTTCCATTCCTTGTATTACTTAATACCGTTATTCCCATTTTCTTACCCGGTATTAGAATAAGGTGTGAGTCATATCCCTGTCCTCCGCCCGGATGGCTGATAACCAGATTCCCATGATAGGAATTTATAAACCAACCCAAACCATATCCCAGGCCATTAAAATTCCATCCCAAGTCCGATTGGTTCCCAATATGAATTTTATGCGCATTCTGAAGGTAAGTCCCGGAAACAATTTCATGTTCGTCGAACTCACCTTCGTTTAAATTCATAATTATCCAGTTGCAAAGGTCACTCACCGAACTATACATCCCTCCAGATGGATTCTTTGCAGGGAAGAATTGCAGGTAATCTGCCTCAGAATATTTGTTTTCCAGGTAATCGTACGCATATGACTTGGCGAAATTGGGTTCTTCATAAACCTTACTGTGAAAAAAGCCTGTTGACCTCATTTCCAGGGGGCCGAGAATATTCTTTTTTGTAAAATCTTCCCATGTCTCGCCTGAAATTCGTTCTACCAGGTATCCATTCAGCTCATAGGTCAAATTATTGTATTGAAATTTCTCACGCAGCTGAGCGTTATTTTCAAGATATGGAAGTGCATCAAAAAGGTCTTTCCTACTTATATCTCTCCCCTGGGACAGAATATAGTGCTGTGGTAATCCGCTCCTGTGGCATAGGAAATCTTCGAAAGTCATATGTTCGGTGGCATAGGCATCGAACATCTTAAAATCCGGAATACTTTTTTTTATCGCTTCATTTAAGTTTAGTAAACCCTTATCCATTAAAACGCCGAAGCATGTACTTGTAAAAGATTTGGTTGTGGAGGCGATTCCAAATTTAGTATTCTCGTCTACCGGCAGCTTGTTCTCAACATCACGATAGCCATATCCCTTTAGGAATATAACAGAAGTATCCTTGACGACTCCAATGGCAAAGCCAGGTGTGTCGGTCCAGTCCTTAAGCATGGTTTTAAAGTAAGAATCCAGGGAATCTACGGCATCTTTTAGTCCCTCGTCCTGGGCACGGGAATAATTAGCATAAATTACGAATACAAGAACCAGGAGTGAATAGTTGAAGTAAGATCTCATATTTTTATCAGTTTAGTTCATATGAAATATTCTGTCGGAAAAAATTGTAATACTCTGATAAATTTAGTGAATTATGCTACATAATAAAATCACGTACTGGATTCCATCTTCTGGAAGATGGAATCCAGTACGTGACAAGTGCCTGTCTCATTTTTCGAAAGAATCGAAGCATGTTGCGTTATTTTAGTATAAAGTTAACCAAACTTATCTGAAATGGTTTATTATAATGGCTGGAAAGCCTAACAGGTTCCAAAAAGCTGATTTGAATTTGCAATGATCCTATCAGCAATTGCAATTTGGTAATTAGAATTCTATGTTTTTAGATTGTATTTTTAAATCGGTGAATAATATTCTTGGAGTGGCAGAGCAGGCGTGACACGACACTGGATTCGAAAAGGTTTTTCACTATTGCTAAATTCACATAAAATGTCAGAAGAAAGGAAGAATTGTTGCAACCGTGATATCTTTATTATCAATAATAAAATTGGTAGAACAATTGTGTTATCTCTGCTCTATAGCATCCTTCTTTCTCTAAATGGTTTTTCGAATCAATTACATGTTAACAATATGACTTCTGCCGAAGGACTTTCCAATAATACCATTCGTTGTCTTTTAGAGGATAGAAACGGCCATATCCGGATAGGAACAAGGGATGGTTTGAATCGGTATGATGGATATGAGTTCCGGGTTTTCAAGTATAGTTTAGGAGATACAACAGGTATTTCAAACAATCAAATAAATTGTATGCTTGAGTCTGGCTCACATGAAATCTGGATTGGAATCAAACTAAAACATGCTATAAAATTCTGTTCTAAGTACTCAATTAACAATACTTTTCAAAAATGACTAAAGCTTTTCAAATTAAATATCCTGATTTTAATTTAAGTCCATTAACCGGAATGTCTAAAAAGCATTACATCGAAATGGCCAAATATATTTTAGAGCGTGCATTTAACCATGTCGATTCTATTGAAACACCATTAACATTTCCTGTAATTCCAGGTAAAACATATCCACAAGCCAATGACCCTGACTGGCGGTACCGGTCACTTGAATTTGAAGCTCTGGAACGAACTTTTACCTTAGCTGGTCCATTAATTCATATTAATCCTGAAGTTGAGATAAAGGGGATCAAACTTCGGGATTATTATTGCTTGCATTTGTACAATGCTTTAACTCCGGGGCATTCCAATTCCCTTCCCTTGCCGGAAGAATTACCTGATGCCACTTATCAGTTTACCTGCGAATTTGGTGGGCTGTTTAAAACTTTGCTGTTGATGCCTGAAACCCTTTGGACGCATTTCTCTAAAAAGCAACAGGATGAAATGTCGGTTACGATTTCAAAATGGGGACATCATCGTACTACCCAAAATAACTGGCGTATTTTTAATATTACCACACTTTCATTTCTCAAAAAATATGGATATGAAATAGACGATGAGCTACTTAAGAGCCATTTGCATTGGGTTGCATCTTATCATTCAGGAGATGGGTGGTACCTTGAGCAAACTTATAACTACTATTCTATCAGTCTTTTCATCGTTTATACAACGATCTGGAATAGAACATTCGGAGATGAATACTACCCGGAAATAGCTTCGGCTATTGAAAAATCGGCTCAAAAACTAATGGAGTCTCTAACCAGCTTTTTCGGACGAGACGGTTATATCAACATGTGGTCCAGAAGTATTTGTTACCGCACCTGGGTGTCAGGAGCTTTCCCCATTGCATTTATGCTAAAAGATAAAACACTTCTTGATCCGGGCTTTGCCAGAAGATTGTGCTCCGGATCATTATTGCAATTTGTTACCAAAGAAGAGTTTTTTGTAAATGATATCCCCAGCCTGGGTTTCTACGGACAAAAGGATTACATGGTGCAGAATTACAGTTGCCCGGCAAGTCCGTTTCTGATGTTCCTGCCTTTTATCTGCCTGGCGCTGCCGGATGACTCTCCTTTCTGGACAGCCACAGAGAATGAGGGATTCTGGGAAGAACTGGGAAGCGATTCTAAAAAGACATTGTTAAAGAGTCCCGGGCTGATGCTCGTAAATCACGGAAAAACAGGTACGTCTGAAATCATCCCCGGAAAGGTCTATTATGATGATCCAAATTACTCAAAACTGGCTTACAATACTCATTTCCCGTGGGAAGATCATAATCCTGGTGGCGGAACTTCCATGGAGTATAGTTTCAGAAGTCTTGACCCCAGAGACATCCGGGGCGATGACATTAACTTCTATCTCACGGGCAAGTCATTGGAGAATAGCGCAGATCAAAATAATAAGTTCACGATCTCCCAAAGCATGCTCTTTAATGGCTATGAAAAAGGTGTATTATACCGACAGGCAATTATGAGAAAACCTCCTAATAATGGAGTAGGATATATTATTGATTTAGCAGAAATACAAATTCCGGGAGGTATAATCAGGATTGATCGTTCACGGCTGGCATTTGAGTATGAATTAACTTTGGGACATTTTGGCCTTCCTCATATAGATAAGAAAGAAGCTTTAGTCTCTAAATCGAGCGATGATAATAAAGAAATATTGTCGGCTTCTATACCCGGAAGACAGCTTGCACTTATTTCATATTATGGTTGGGACTCCATTGATTATAAAATTCACAAAGGCATGAATGCGGAAGCCGATGAAAGTACTGTAATGTATGCAACAAAGAAAAGGACGGCTAAAAATCCCGGAATTGAATTGACGATTACGGCAATGTTACATAAAACAGATGATAGTAGTTGGACAGAAGAAGAACTTTCTCCGATTAAGGGTATTGAGATTATTGAAATGACGAAGAATGGTTCGCCCTGGGGAGCCAATATAATTTTAAACAATGGTGAAAGGTATGAGGTTGACTTTAGGGATATTGATGGTAGAAGAACATGTTAAAATAACAGATTGATGACAAAAATTTTAAATATTAGCTTGCCTTTTTCTGTTTTGGCTATTCTAATTGCGTTAAATGCATGTCATTCAGAAAAAATAAACGATAAAAATGTATTCTATATTGATAAGCAGACAGATTTTGATCGCTTGTCAGGAACTGAATTTCCCGAAGGATCTAAAGTGCTTTTTGCAAGCGGAACTGAATTCGAAGGGCAATTTGTACTTAAAGGAAGTGGGTCTGAAGAAAACCCGAATTGGGTTGGTACTTATGATCTGGGTAGTGGTAAGGTTCTTGACAAATGGACAGATAATAAAGCGGTTATAAATGGTTTGGGTAAAGTTGAAGCCCCATTATATTTATATAATGGACAGTATTGGGAAATCAATAACCTGGAAATAACCAATACGGATGGGACATTAAATGACCAGGGGAAACTACGTGGGATATACGTGGTGGCGGAGAATTCCGGAGTGATGAATAATATTACCATTAAAAATTGTTATGTCCATAATGTTAATGGCAATGTCGGAGGTAAATGGCATGGGGGTATTTATGCCCAGGTATTTGGTGATAGTATCAAAACAAAATTCAATCAATTGTTGATCGAAGATAACGTTGTAAGAGATGTAGCAGGAATGGGAATTGGAAACCAATCGAGTTGGAGAGATATTGATACTGAAAAATATTATCCCTGGACAGGATTTATTATTAGGGGAAATTTTATTGAAAGGACAGGACGGAACAGCATAATATTACGGAATGCACTTAATCCTTTAATCGAATATAATGTGGCTGCTGCCAGTAGTCGATTTGACACGGGGCATAGTATCGTTAATTTTAATACGATCAATTGTATCGTCCAGTACAACGAAGCTTATGGAAACACCGGTCCGGAAGGTGAAAATGAAAGAGGTGGTTTCGATGCGGATTATAAATCAAGAGGCACAATTATCCAATATAACTACAGCCATGACAATGACTGGTTTTGTGGAATTATGCGTAGGGGGATAAACTCTGATATAACCATCCGTTACAACATTAGCCAAAACGAACGAATAGGTTGCTACCTTTACGGCTTCCCAACTGAACATGGGCTTAAGGATGTAAAAGTTTATAACAATATCCACTATTTCGGTAAAGGAAAAGGAAATAAAATATTTGTGGAAGGTGGCAAAGTGAGGCATCCGATTGAAACAACATTCCGAAACAATATTTTTTATTTTGAAGATGAAGCACACTGGGGCTTTGAACCTGAGAGTTCCTGTTTTTTTGAAAACAATCTTTTTTATAACGTTTCACCCAAAGGGGATAATGCTTTAACCTCCGATCCTATGTTTGTCAATCCCGGAAAAGGGAAAGTAAATATTGATATGAGAGATCCGGATAGGCTTGCCGGTTATCGGTTGAAAAATATTTCACCTTGTATTGGAGAAGGAATACCAATGGATAAAAATGGCGGACAGGATTTTTGGGGTAATAAATTAACGAATGAATTGACCAACATAGGAGCTTACGAAAGTTTAAAGTAATTATTGCATACCTGAACATATTCTTATTCCTTTAAAAAATAATTTAAGATTCTTAAATCATGAAGAATCTGAAACTTTTAAGTTGCACTTCCATTCAGTTCTTGCTGCCTGATATGGTATTCTTTTACCTGATGCATAAATGCTTCGAACCGGGTGTCAAGTCCGATGTTATCGTGCCCGTCGTAGGCAAAATTTTCCCAGGGCAGGCCATGATGTTTTTTTCTTAGGTGATGTGAAACGGTACAGTTAATTGTTCCGGGCATACATGTAAAGGGCAAAATATTTACAACGCCGGCAATTCGTTTTTCGGCAAGTAGAACAGCCGAGCCAATTGCGAGAGCCGGATCACCGTCGTAATCTTTATGAATATATTCTCCACAATTATCGAGCATTTCTTCTACCTCAATTTCGCCAGCCAGATCAAATACATCTTTAACGCTGCCTGTAATTTTTTTCTCCATCGCCTTCTGAAAGAATAACTGAAGTTTTGCTTTGACAATATTTTTAATATCGCCTTTCCACCGACTGTCGCGCACAAAACGGATAGTAGAATAGTTTATCCATTCAGCAAATGGTGCCATTACAGTTTCAGCACCCAGTTTTTCAATTCTGTCCACTAAGTAATTGGAACAATATGGATTATCACGCATAAAAATCTCACCCACCACGGCCACCACTGGTTTGCTGCCCAAATCCTTTACGGGAATAGATTTAAACTCGTTTGCCGCTTCTGTAAGTGTTTGTGTCAGCTTTTTGCAACTGTTTTCAACCGATGTTATGATGAGCTGCAAATATTTCTGATAAACAATGTTAGTGCTTCCTTTTTCAATTTCATAAGGTTGTGTTTGCTCTAACATTTTTTTTATCAGATCGGCAGCAACCAAGCCTTGCCATACGTTTTTCCTCCATTTAAAGGAGTAACCCGGAGCTATACTGGCGTAAGCATCTTCATTACTTGGGCGCACTATTTTCACATCGGTATAACCCAGACTGTCAAAAATTATTTTATGCAATTTGTTATACTCACCAAACCGGCAGGGACCATTGTGGTCGGGCATAAAAAAACTCA
>JBFEWU010000011.1:0-37405 GCA_041546215.1 Draconibacterium sp.
ATGTTAAGCATTGTTTTCCTAAATAGAGTGCAAAAATAATAAAGATGAACTTAGATCAAAGTTTATGGGACACCCTGTGAAATAAATCGAAGATTTAATGCTTAGTATTATTTCACAGGGAACAGGTTGTTACAGGTTTTGCGTGTGTACTTGCAGAGAATCCCTCCCTGAAGTGGAATTAAGGAGTATATGGGAAAGGGGCGGCCCTTATAAAGGACAGGTCCAAAAAATAAACCCCGCTTTGTTTCTATGGAAATTCTCTAAGTAAATTATATTTGTACTGGCTAATTGAAAACAGTTATAATGAAAGATGTAAAAACAACAAATGTACTACTGCTCTTTGTGGTTATTCCGCTGGTTTTTTACCTGCTGAAGATCCTGTCGTTCATATTTATACCCCTGGTTTTTGCCATGTTTATTTCTTTGCTTTTTTTGCCCTTAATGCGTTGGCTGAAAAAGAAAGGTGTGTCTAAAATTTTAAGCATAATCATGGTGGTGGTAATCATCACCGGTGTTTTGAAATTAGGTGGAGAGTTGATCAAGATTTCCAGTGACGAGATTCGTGCAAGCGAGGGTGCAATTTTTGATAAGGCAGCCACTAAAATAGTTGACCTGGTAGTGGCGGCTGAAACCTTCTTCGGGATAGAACGGCTGCAGGGCGAAAACATTATTAGACACTATTTTGAGCAGGAGAATTTCATAAAACGGTTTGGAACAACCATTGGTTTTATTGGCGATACAATTTCGATGACTCTAATGACCGCCTTCTTTGTAATTTTGTTGTTGTCGGAGTCGATAAATTTTCAGTCGATTTTGAATAGTACTTTATTCAAGAGTAAAATATCATCCATTAAAACGTTCATGAAAATTGAGCGGGATATCCTGAAGTTTATTAAAGTAAAGTTTTTTATCAGTCTTTTTACCGGGGTAGGTTTTAGTGTGGCTTGTTTACTTTTCGGTGTGAGTTTCCCGATATTCTGGGGACTTTTTGCCTTTATTATCAATTTTGTACAAATGATTGGCTCCATCGTTTCTGTTGTTTTACTGGCTCTTTTTGCTTTCGTTGAGCTTGATCCAACGGGAACCCTACTTCTTTTTATACTCACCATTACAGCAGTACAGGTAATCATGGGTGGTGTGCTGGAACCCGTTTTAATGGGAAAAACCTTTGCGTTGAATGTTGTTACTGTTCTTATAATGCTTATGCTTTGGGGTTATATATGGAATATTCCAGGTTTGATTATGTCCATCCCGATGACCGTTTTTATTAAGATTGTGTTAGAACAATTTCAAAAGACAAAAATTATTGCTGATCTGATGTCGGGTACAAAACCGCAGATTAGAATTAAAACCGGAATACGCAACCGAAAATCCATTTCAAACTAAACGGCTTCAAACCAAGGACTCATAAGGTTTCACCCTAATGGTTCGATGTCGGTGCTTATAAGTCCCTGGTTATTGCATAATCCGGTTTGAAAAGGAAGAAGTGATCGATAAATCGTATTCCTTATTCATCCTTTGTAAACAGCTGTTAATTAACTGTCTGCCGGGACTGGAAACCTGAATCTTTCTTCCCTATCCTTTGGGTATTTTTTCTTCGGGGAAACGTTTCGCATATTCTTTCCAGAAGAGTTTAACTTCACCTTTCATTTCTTTGGAAAGGGCCAGTATTCCAAATAGGTTTGGAATTGTCATCAGGGCGATTGTTATTCCTGATAGTGTCCAAACGATTGTGGTGTCGGCAAACGAAGCAAAGAAAAAGCCGATAACGTATACCAACCGATACCATACCACACCTTTTACTCCAAATAAATAGGTTACCGCTCGCCCACCGTAATACGACCAACTTATTGCTGTTGAGAAAGCGAACATCAGGAGGCCGATGGATACAATGTATTTCCCGTATTCGCCAAACCAGCTACGCGTAAAGGCTACCGTAGTAAGCGGAGCACTATGCATCAGTGATTTTCCGGAAAGTGTCAGGCCATTTTGTTTGGCCAATTTTCCATCAATGAATTCAATTTCGCCATTGTATGTTTGTTTGTCCAACCACACTTTCACGTCCTCGGCAACCGAACGGGCATGAATTATTGTGGGTTGATTTTGAATGACACCGTCAACAACTTTTAAATTGCCTGAGAATGTTTTTAGTTCGTTTTTTCCGGCCAGGTAATTAAATAAGGTTGTTTTATCGGCTTCGCTTTGATCGGAATAGTAATCGGCCAAAACGACCATGTCAACATCCTGAAACTGGTTTTCAAGTT
Source organism: Draconibacterium sp. (assembly GCA_041546215.1). GTDB lineage: Bacteria > Bacteroidota > Bacteroidia > Bacteroidales > Prolixibacteraceae > Draconibacterium. The sequence goes on from JBFEWU010000011.1 coordinate 2,265, forward strand.
TTTCGTTCCAAACACCTGAGGACAGCAATACCAAACCTGTAATGGTACAAATGATAATGGTGTCGATAAATGGTTCAAGGAGTGCCACTAAACCTTCTGAAACAGGTTCGTGGGCACGTGCTGCCGCGTGGGCAATTGGTGCTGATCCCTGACCGGCTTCGTTGGAGAATAAACCACGGTTAACACCGCGGTTAAAAGCAAAAGCTATGCTTCCTCCAAGGAAACCACCAACGGCAGCCGAACCCGTGAATACATCTCCTACTATGGCAACAATAGAAGGAATAATATTCTCGTAGTTATGAAAGATTACTGCCAGTGCCCCCACAAAATAAACAGCTGCCATAAGTGGAACCAAACGTGAGGTAACTTTTGCAATTCGTTTAATACCACCAATAATAACCAATCCCAATAATACTGCCAAAACAGCTCCGGTTAGCATGTGATTGATACCAAAGGTTTCGAAAAGCGAATTTGAAATGCTGTTGATTTGCGGCAAACTTCCGGTTCCGAATGATGAGAGAATAGTCGCCACTGCAAATAATCCTCCAAGGAAAGTGCCTGTTTTTATGACATTATTGCCTAATTTAAGGTTCAAACGTTTTTTCATGTAGTACATGGGGCCCCCGGCAATTGAGCCATCGGCAGCTTTTTCGCGATATTTGTGCGAAAGCGTGACCTCCACGAATTTGGTGGTCATACCAACGGCGGCAGTTATTAGCATCCAGAATAAGGCGGCCGGGCCTCCCAGGTGAATGGCCAGCGCAACACCTGCAATGTTTCCGGTTCCTACCGTTCCTGAAAGTGCTGTGGTTAAGGCCTGGAAATGAGATGTGTCACCTTCGTCTCCCTCTTTGTCGAATTTCCCCATAACAATGCGTAACGAGTGTTTTAAGTAACGGAATTGAGGAAATTTCAGGTAGATGGTAAAAAAGATACCGGTTCCTAAGAGTAATAATACGAACCATTGCGATCCGCCAATGTAGCCATCGATTAAAGAGAGAATGTCGTTGAGTTTGTTCATTATTTGCAGTTTTTCAAAAATTGAGCTAAAAATAGCAATCTATTTCAATCTGTTAAAAAATGCAGGTTTTTATTTGTGAATTGTTGCTAACGCAGGCATAATAAAATTATGAGGGAGTAATCCATCAGGGAGAACGAAATCTGGATTGCCCATTAATATATTTGGCGAAGTAGTTCATTACTTTTTTATTTTCTTTTTGTGAAGTGTGAAGGGGAACAGGATTTAATTGTAATTTCGCACTTGTATCTTTAAAATTACATCTTATGTTACCAAAATTTCTACTTGCCGACAATTCTCAGGAAACACCGGACACTATTTTTGTGGTTCACACCGAAACTCCACGTTTTATTGTGGAAGCTGATATCGATGATTTTTGGAGTAACCAGGTAATTCACTGGATTGATGGCGAGCCGGGAGACGAGGAAATGATTACGGCTATGGTTGAGGCAGCTGAAGAGTTTCTTGAAAAAGAGTTTGAAAATGAAGAGTTGTTGGCTGAAGATGATGATGAATAATGGCAACTAATCGTTTATATCGTTCACGCAACAGGGTTTTGGGAGGTGTTCTGGCCGGTTTTGCAGAATACGTAAACTTCGATGTTGGACTGGTCCGTTTGATATACGTATTGCTTTCTCTTTTTTCGGCCGGCTTCCCGGGATTGTTGGTGTACGTAATATTTTGGGCCGTAACTCCTGAAAAACCTTTGGAACTGGAATAAGTGTTAAAGTCTGAATGGTGCTCGGCTCCAGTCGCAGGGGCGAGAAATTAAGATCATTTTTATTATCAAGTTTTTGGTTTGAAACCTTGTAATTTATTGCATCTACTTTAGTCTGGATTAGAACAAAGAACAAAGAACAAAGAGTAAAGAACATAGAGCAAAGAGCAAAGAGCAAAGAACAAAGACGCAGTGGTCAGTAAACAGATATCTGGATTTTCGGATATTCAGATATCTGTATGTCGTTGTTGAATATTAGAATATCAGAGTATTAGAATATCAGAATTTATTGACCAAACCATTCATCAATTTTGTTGTCGTTGTTCTCATTATTATTTGGCCTTTTCCTTGATAACTAGAGAACCTGACACGCGAACGCAGTGAGTGGAGAACGTCTTTATGATTGTCGTTGTTGTCATAGTTGTCGCATATTGAGTATCAGAATATCAGAGTATTAGAATATCAGAATTTATTATCCAAGCCATTAATCAATAGACAATAATCATTAATCAATTTCTTTTGTCTTCGGTCTTTTCCGTTGTCATTGTTGTCGTTGTTGTCGTTGTTATCCTGATCAATAATGCAAACCTGACAACCCTGACAACGAGAACGTGGTGAGTGGGCAATTCTCACCCCTGACGCTCTTCTCCTCTGCGTCTTCTTGGTGCTGCACATAGTGTCTTAGTTATCTATATTGTGCAATTGCCGCCTATATTCTTGCAATGGAGCTTATTGTTCCACTCCTTTTAACGAAAGCTGTATCCTTTTTCGTGGGATATCCACCTCTTTAATTCTTACCTTAACATGCTCGTGCAATTTTACAATTTCATTGGGATCGGAAATAAACCGGTCGGCCATTTCAGAAACGTGGATTAAGCCGGATTCTTTGATTCCAACATCAACAAAAGCTCCGAACTTGGTAATGTTATTTACTATCCCTGGTAGTACCATCCCTTCGTGTAAATCTTTAATTGAGAAAATTCCATCGGCAAATTCAAAAACTTTAATTGGTTTTCGTGGATCGCGACCGGGTTTTAAAAGTTCTTTTTCAATATCTTTTAAGGTTGGCAAGCCAATTTCAGCGTTTACATATTGATGAAAATCGATTTTTGCAAGCAGTTTTTCATTTCTTATCAAATCGTTTAGCCCACAACTTAAATCTTTGGCAATTTGATTTACTATTTTGTAGGATTCGGGATGAACGCCAGAATTGTCCAATGGATTTCGAGCATCGGGAATGCGCAGGAAGCCAGCTGCCTGTTCAAAAGCTTTTGGTCCCATACGTGGTACCTTCTTAAGTTCCTCCCTCGACTGGAATAAACCGTTTTGTTTCCGGTAGGAGGTTATGTTTTCGGCCAATTGGGGGCCTAATCCGGAAATATAAGTAAGTAAATGTTTGCTGGCAGTATTCAGGTTTACCCCAACCGAATTTACGCTTATTTCAACCACTGAGTCGAGGCTGTTTTTTAGCTTTTTTTGATCCACATCGTGTTGATACTGGCCAACGCCAATACTTTTTGGATCGATTTTTACCAGTTCGGCAAGTGGGTCCATCAATCTTCTGCCAATGGAAACTGCCCCCCGTACAGTAACATCATACTGCGGGAATTCCTGGCGTGCCACCGATGAAGCTGAATAAACGGAGGCCCCGTCTTCACTAACCACATACACCCGAACTTCCCGGTTATACCTTAGTTTCTTGATAAAAGCTTCGGTTTCGCGACTGGCTGTTCCGTTGCCAATGGCAATGGCTTCAATCTGGTACATTTCCACCATGGAAGTAATTTTTTTTGCCGCCATTTTGCGTTCTTCCTGAGGTTTGTGGGGATAAATATTTTCGTTGTGAAGCAGGTTGCCCTGTTCATCTAAACAAACTACTTTGCAGCCCGTGCGGTAACCCGGATCAATGGCAAGCGTTCTTTTTTGACCAAGTGGAGGGGCCAAAAGAAGTTGTTTTAAATTTTCTGCAAAAACTTTTATGGCTTCGTCATCGGCTTTGGTTTTCGATAAATTGGTAAATTCAGTTTCGATGGAGGGTTGGATCAGTCTTTTTAAACTGTCTTTTACGGCCAAATATACCTGTTGTGAACTTTCGTTGTTCCCCTTTACAAAAAAGCGATCGAGATGTTCCAGAACACGATCTTCATCGGGACAAACAGAAACACGTAAAAAACCTTCATTTTCTCCACGACGCATGGCAAGTAAACGGTGCGAGGGGCATTTTTTCAGCGGCTCGCTCCAGTCGAAATAATCACGGTATTTAGCTGCCTCTTCTTCTTTGCCTTTTATAACTTTTGAAGTGATCGCGGCATTTAACTCGAATCCGCGCCGTACAATATTTCTGGCGCGCTCATTTTCGTTAATCCATTCGGCAATAATGTCGCGTGCTCCGGCCAAGGCATCATCGGCAGAGGAAACATCGTCGTTTAAAAACATGCCGGCCCGGTATTCCGGATCGTGCTCCATCTGCTTCATCATGATTTTTGCGAGCGGCTCCAGACCTTTTTCGCGGGCAATGGTGGCTTTGGTGCGTCGCTTGGGTTTGTATGGCAGGTAGATGTCTTCCAATTCAACCGAATCGAAACAGTTTTCGATTCTCGATTTTAACTCGGGCGTAAGTTGCTGCTGTTCATTGATGGTTTTTAGAATGGTTTCTTTTCGTTTCTCAAGCTCAGTAAATTTATCGTTTTGCTCTTTTACAGCTAAAACCTGCACTTCATCCAGGCTTCCGGTGCGTTCTTTCCGGTAGCGCGATATGAATGGCACAGTAGCTCCCTCGTTTAATAAATTTATGGTGTTTAAAACCTGAACAGTTGTAAGATCAATGTTCCGGGCAATTATCTCGATCGTTTTGTTTTGCATCGTTTCTTTTTTGTAGGAATGCAAAGGTAGAAAAAGTAGTTCAGAGTTTTAGTTCTTGTCCTGGAATATCGGAGTGTTGAAATGTTGGAAGCAGGGCTGCCAAAGGCCCCCTTTGGGGAAAGCTCAAAGCTCGAAGCTCGAAGCTCTGCCAAAGGCATTTTTCTTTGCTTTTTTCCCTTTGCTCTTTGCCGTGTTTTTCTTACTTTTGCAGCTCATTTTCAAAAGAAGTAAAACGCATGTTTGAGAATTTAAGCGAAAGGCTGGATAAGTCCTTTAAATTACTGAAAGGACAGGGGAAAATTACCGAGATCAATGTGGCGGAAACGCTAAAAGATATTCGTCGTGCATTACTGGATGCCGATGTTAACTTTAAAATTGCCAAAAAATTTACCGATGATGTAAAGGATAAAGCTCTGGGACAGGATGTTTTGTCGGCTGTGAAGCCCGGGCAAATGATGGTGAAAATCGTAAAAGATGAGCTTGCCATGTTAATGGGAGGCACTTTTGCAGACCTTGAACTTACAAATAAACCGGCAGTTATTTTGATGTCGGGATTACAAGGTTCGGGAAAAACCACTTTTTCGGGTAAGCTTGGAAACATGCTTAAAACCAAGAAGGGTAAAAATCCGCTTCTGGTTGCCGGCGACGTTTACCGGCCTGCAGCGATTGAACAGTTAAAAGTTTTAGGCGAACAGATTGGTGTTCCGGTTTATACCGAAGAAGGAAATCTGGACCCGGTAAAAATTGCCAAGGCTGCCATTAAAGAAGCCAAAGCAAAAGGATATGATGTGGTGATTGTTGATACCGCAGGTCGTTTGGCTGTTGACGAGCAGATGATGAATGAAATTTCGGCCATTAAAAAAGCTGTCAGTCCAGATGAAATTCTTTTTGTGGTTGATTCAATGACCGGACAGGATGCAGTGAATACAGCCAAAGAATTTAACGAACGTTTGGATTTCGACGGCGTGGTTCTTACCAAACTAGATGGGGATACACGAGGTGGTGCTGCACTTTCAATCCGTGCTGTGGTTGAAAAGCCAATTAAGTTTGTGGGTACCGGAGAGAAAGTTGACGCACTCGATGTTTTTCACCCCGACCGGATGGCCGACCGTATTTTGGGAATGGGTGATATTGTTTCACTGGTTGAAAAAGCCCAGGAACAATTTGACGAAGAGGAGGCTAAAAAGTTACAGAAAAAGCTTCAAAAAAATACCTTCAATTTTAACGACTTCCTGAAACAGATTAACCAGATTAAAAAAATGGGTAACCTGAAAGATGTTGTTGGAATGATTCCGGGCATGGGTAAAGCCATGAAAGGAATGGACATAGACGATGATGCATTCAAGCACATTGAAGCCATAATTTTTTCGATGACACCTGCCGAACGTGAGGATCCGGCTCTGATTAACGGTGGCCGAAGAAAACGAATTGCCAATGGTTCGGGAACAAATATTCAGGAAGTTAATCGTTTGTTGAAACAGTTTAGCGAAACCCGTAAAATGATGAAAATGGTGTCGCAGGGTAAAAATGTTCAACGAATGATGGCGGGAATGCAGCAGCAGGGGAGGAAATTCTAAGAATCTCTCGCAAAGAAGCCATGAGTCAAAGGAATTATAAAACCACTTGTTAACCTGCCTTTAACCAACAGATTTTAAATTGGATTGGTGATTAATTTTAATACCAAACTAATTAAAGACGGAATAACAAGAATAGTGAACAAATTATAAATATAACCTGGCGTAATTGCGCCTAAGCGAAAATTTATATGGAATTAATCGATGGGAAAAAAATAGCTGCGGAAATTAAGCAGGAAATAGCTGAAGAAGTAAAACAAATCCTTGTAAATGGGGGCAAACAACCTCACCTGGCAGCAGTTTTGGTTGGCCATGATGGTGGTAGCGAAACTTATGTAGCCTACAAAATTAAGGACTGCGAAGCAGTTGGTTTCAAATCGTCGTTGATTCGCTACGAAGATGATGTTACCGAAGCAGAACTTCTCGCTAAAATCGATGAACTAAATAACGACGATGATCTGGATGGATTTATCGTTCAGCTGCCACTGCCAAAGCATATTTCGGAGCAGAAAATTATTGAAGCCATCGATCCCAAAAAAGATGTTGACGGATTCCATCCCATAAATGTTGGGCGAATGGTAATCGGTATGCCGGCTTTTGTTTCGGCCACTCCATATGGAATTGTTGAACTGCTGAAGCGATATAACATTGAAACCAGCGGCAAAAACTGTGTGGTGCTTGGCAGAAGTAATATTGTTGGACGCCCGATGAGCGTATTAATGTCGCAAAAGGCGATTAATGCAACGGTAACGGTTGCACACAGCCGAACTGAAAACCTGAAAGAGGTTTGTGCCAATGCTGATATTTTAATCGTTGCCATGGGCTTCCCTGAATTTATTAAAGCCGATATGGTAAAAAAAGGCGCTGTTGTAATTGATGTGGGTACCACACGCGTTAAGTCAGATCAAACAAAATCGGGCTTTAAATTAAAAGGCGATGTGTTGTTTGATGAGGTAGCTCCGAAATGTTCTTATATCACACCGGTTCCGGGTGGTGTTGGGCCAATGACCCGGACTTCGCTGTTGTTGAATACATTGTTGTCGGCTAAAAAAGCAATTTATAAATAGTAGAATCACATAAATTTAAGAAAAGGGGAGCCGTTGGTTTCCCTTTTTTATTTTCCATAGAATGGATTTAAATTGCGAGAATTACAAAGGAAAAATGCAGCTTGGAAGGCATATGTTAAAATTTATAATTTATTTTTCTATTTTTGGGTTTAACTAAATCAAAAATCAAAATTGTAAAGAATGGAAAGTGCTGATAGTAAGGAGGGAGTAAAGAAAATTGAGAGCAAATTCAAACAGGAGATTCATTCAAAGGTAATTCGGGCAGGAAAGAGGACGTACTTTTTTGATGTTAAAAGCACACGTAACGACGAATATTATCTAACCATTACTGAAAGCAAAAAGCGCTTTGGTGAGAATGGTAAGTTCAGTTACGAAAAGCACAAAATTTTCTTGTACAAAGAAGATTTTTCAAAGTTTGTTGATAGCTTGCAGGATGTGGTTGATTACATTCATGAGAAGCAACCCGAGGAGGCCATGGAAGAAGAAACAACTGAAGTTATTGCCCAGGTTGAGGAAAAAAGAGAGGAAGATGTAGCTGTTGAAGAAACCAAGCCGGTTAAAGATTATACCAGCGTTGAATTCGAAGACATTTAATGTTGGTTCTGTCTGGTATTCGGGAAATATTTCCTGGATACTGATTTAGACAAGTTCACTCAACTCCAGCCACCTAAACTCTTTCTCGTCGAGAAGAGTTTTTATTTTGTCCAATTCCTGCGATTTTAAGTATAATTCATCATGGGGTAAAGTGCCCGAATTCAGCAATTTTTCGAGGGTTGAGATCTGTTCAGTAAGTTCCGGAATTTCTTTTTCAAGTTGTTCGAATTCTCTTTTTTCGTTATAGGATAGTCTTTTCTTCTCCTTCAGATTTTCACGCTTAGCCTGGACCTCTGTTTTTGCCTTTTCAACAGCTTTTATTTTAGCTTCAGCCTTTGCCCTTATAGCCTCGTCCTCCTCCATTTTATTTCTATAAACCGTATAATTCCCCGGAAAATCAGAAACCAGGCCATCACCGTCAAAAACAAAAAGATGGTCGACTATTTTATCCATAAAAAAGCGATCGTGCGAAACTACAATAACACAACCGGCAAAGGATTTTAAATAGTTTTCCAAAACATTTAAAGTCATAATGTCCAAATCGTTGGTAGGCTCATCCAGAATCAGGAAATTAGGGTTTTGCATTAATACCGTACAGAGGTATAAACGGCGTTGCTCACCGCCACTTAGCTTTTCGATGAAATTATATTGGGTTTCGGGTGGAAAGAGAAAATGTGTTAACATTTGTGTGGCACTCATTGTGGTGCCGTCTTCAAAATGAATGTATTCCGCAATTTTCTGTACCGCTTCAATTACTTTTTCCTGCGGATCGAAGTGTATCCCTTCTTGCCGGTAATAGGCAAATTTAATGGTTTTTCCAATTTCAATGTTTCCCGAATCGGCGGCCAGGCTTCCGGTAATCAGGTTCAGGAAAGTGGATTTGCCGGTTCCGTTTTTACCTACGATGCCGACTTTCTCGAAGCGTTGAAATTTATAGGAGAAATTTTCAATCAGCTTAGCTCCGGGAAATGACTTTGAAACTTTTTCCAGTTCCACAATCTTTTTACCGAGTCTTGCCGATTTCACGTTCATTTCTACTTTATCATCGCGAATGGCTTGCGAAGCCTTTGCTTTTAATTCATCAAAGGCATCAACGCGGTATTTGGCTTTATGGCTCCGTGCTTTAGGCATCCTGCGCATCCATTCAATTTCAGTACGCATCAGGTTTTTCGCTTTAGCGACACTTGCCTGTTGCATTTGAATACGTTCATTTTGTTTTTCAAGAAAGTACGAATAATTACCCTGGTAGCGATAAATCTGGTTGTCTTCCATTTCTATAATCTCGGTGCAAACGCGGTCGAGAAAATAGCGGTCGTGCGTAACCATTAAAAGTGTTGATTTTGTTCTCTCCAGAAAGGCTTCCAGCCATTCTATCATTTCCAGGTCAAGGTGATTGGTTGGTTCATCCAGAATCAGCAAATCGGGTTGATTGATCAGTACTTTAGCCAATGCCAGTCGTTTTTGCTGACCCCCTGAAAGCTCTGATACTTTCTGTTCAAGATTATTTATTTTAAGCTGAGTGAGAATTTGCTTGATTTCAACTTCAATTGCCCAGGCATTAAGTTCGTCTATTTTTGCCGATATAGCTGCTATTTCTTCCTGATCATTATGCGCAACAGCCAGTTCAAATGCCTTAACTGTTTTCAGTTTTTCGTTATCCGTATCAAAGACCTCTTCAATTACTGTGTGCCCGGGATTCAGGTTCGGAATCTGTTCGAAATATCCAATTCTAACATCGTTGCTCAAGGTAATAATCCCGGAATCGGGTGATTCTTTACCTGCCAGCAAGTTCAGTAAAGTAGACTTCCCCGCACCATTTTTAGCAATTAATGCTACTTTGTACCCTTCAAAAACGGTAAACGAGATGTTCTCAAAAAGCATAAGCTCTCCCCAACGTTTCGATAGGTTCTCAGCTTGTAAAAGTGGTTTCATTCAGAACGGTTTAAGTAATATCAGCCTAGGATTTTCCGGCCTCAGGATTGTTGGAACTTTTTTCCATTGCCACCTTATCTTTCTCCTCGAACATCATGTTTAAAAAGGTAGGGATATTTTGGGCTGTGGCACTATTTGGTGAGTTGCACAATAATGCAATTCCAAATTCTTCTTCTTCGCAAATCGCAATTTCAGCTTTGTATCCTTTCACATAACCACCATGATAGGCAATGCGTCTGCCCTTGTAATCGATAATTCGCCAGCCTATGGAATATTGTTTCGACTGAATACCACGTCCCCAGCTTCGGAAATAGGTACGTTTTAATGGTGATTTCACCTGCGGTGTAAATATCGTGTTGCGAACATCTTCCGAAATCAACTTCGAATTTTCACTGCTCAGAGCAATTAAAAAATTACCCAGATCGGAAATGCTGGCATTCACGCCTGCAGCCGGTGTTGTATTGTAATAGCGATCGTTTAAACGCATTGGACTAAAACGGTTGTGGCCACGATTGTAGTGTGGATAGGCTTTGTTCTCGTTGTTTTTAAAAGCATCGAACCCGGTGGAAGCATCCTTCATCCCAAATGGATTAAAGAGTTTTTCTTCGATGAGCGTATGAAAGCTTTTATTTGTGCTGACTTCGACAATGGGATCATAAATGCTGTAAAGTACATTTTGATAGCCGTACAATTGTCCGGGTGGAGCAGTTAGGTCAACTTCGTTAAGACGCGCCATAATCTTTTCCAGGGGAACATGGTCCTCAACCATTAAATCGTAAGCATGCGGAATCAATCCGGAGGTATGACTTAATAAATGACGAACCGTAAGTTGCCGGGTACTTTCAGCAGTTTTTAACTCAAAACCGGGAAGGTACTTGGTGACTTTGTCATCAAGACCGATAATGTTTTCATCGTCCAGAATTCCGGCTAAAACACCCGTGAGTGATTTTGATACCGAGGCAAGCCGGAATACGGTATTTTCGTTAACCGGATTGTTTTCCCCTGCTTTTCGTACACCATAGCATTTTATCAATGCAACTTTACCTTTATATGTAATTACAGCTGCAGCACCTACTGTCCCTGAATTTTTAAGGTTAGCATCTAATATACTATCAAATTGATTGATGGTGTGCTCAATTTCATGCACCGGATTATATTCCGGTTTTTCTTTTACTACTTCAACTTTTTGCTCTTCAATGGGTGACTGCACAAAAGATTGTAATTTGAAAGCAAACACGATCAAGGCTGCAAAAACCAGTATGTAGTAATATCTTCTCCGCTTCATCAAAACCTGTTCCCCCTATGATTTTCCACAAAAATAGAATTAATATGATTGATTAACAGTGGTTGCTTAATTTTAGTTCTCTTTTTTATTCACGATTTGCATTTAATAAACTTAATTTTGCAACAATAAAAAAGCCGGTCAACACCGGCTTTTTATACGTCTGTTTAATTTGCTAACTTAAAACCATTTCTATAAAGGGGAGAAATGATGCTTAAGCATTACATTTAATAAGACAACTAAAAATCATTTTAGTTACATTTTACCCGGAAAAAAATCGCTTATTTTCGAAAAAATACAATAATACATGAGAAAGCGGGAATTATTTGACTTTGTTATTCAATATTTCGAGAAAACGATGCCAATTGCAGAAACAGAACTGGAATATGGAAATCCGTTTGAATTGATTGTGGCTGTAATATTATCGGCGCAGTGTACCGATAAAAGAGTTAACCAGATTGCTCCCGATTTGTTAAAACGATTTCCGACACCACAAAAAATGGCTGAGGTTGATCCGGCAGAAGTTTTCGATTATATTCGATCTTGTTCATATCCGAATAATAAAGCGAAGCACCTGGTTGGAATGGCAAACAAGTTACTGGAGCTTTTTGATGGAGAGGTCCCCAGTGATGTGGATGATTTGCAAAAGCTCCCAGGCGTTGGGCGAAAAACGGCCAATGTAATTGCATCGGTAGTGTACAATAAGCCGGCATTGGCTGTCGACACCCACGTGTTTCGGGTAGCAGCCCGCCTTGGATTAAGTACGAATGCCAAAACGCCACTGGCTACCGAACAACAATTAATGAAATACATTCCGGAGGAACTGGTGCCAAAAGCACACCACTGGCTAATTTTGCATGGCCGCTATACATGCATCGCCCGTAAACCCAAATGTCAGAAATGCGGTTTAACCGGAATTTGCAAATTTTATAAAAGAGAAATAACAACTAAATAAATAAAGAATGGATCAAATTTCAACCTGGTTTTTGTTTTGTGCCCTCATTATTGCCGGGTGCACAAAGGCCCATAAAAGTGAAAATGACAATCTTCAATTTTCGCAGTCAATACCAACCGTTGGAAATAGTTGGGTGTTAGATGATATAGAGCTTAGTAAGAAAATTATTGGGAAAGATGGGATTAAAAACTGGGCCTCGGATGCGGCAAAGATCAGAACTTATTTTAAGACTGAAAACGCCGGAAAAATTGATGTCGGATTAATTGCAAAATCGGCAGAAAGATCTGAAATAAAAATCAGCCTGGGCAACGAAACCGAGATCATTGAGATTGCCAATTCGGCTTTTGATACTGTAAATATAAGTCGTTTTAAAATTATGGAACCTGGCTACCATTTTATTGAGGTGGAAGGAATAAAAAAGAGTGGTGCACGCTTTCCTGAAATAGAGGCAGTGCTAATTGGAGGTGAAGCCACCAGTGGAAAAGTTTGGTATGCCAAAGAAGATTTCTATTGGGGCAGAAGAGGACCATCGGTGCATCTTGGCTTTCAAGTGCCAGAGAGTGCCGGTGAGGTGGTTTATTTTTATAATGAAATTACTGTCCCCGAAGGCAATGATGTGTTAGGATCGTATTTTATGGCCAATGGTTTTGGACAGGGGTATTTTGGGATACAGGTAAATTCGCCGACTGAACGCCGGGTTTTGTTTTCGGTTTGGAGCCCCTATAAAACGGATAATCCCGATGAAATACCGAAGGATCAACAAATAAAGTTATTGAAAAAGGGAGAGGGTGTTTATACCGGAGAATTTGGCAACGAAGGTTCGGGCGGACAAAGCTATTATAAGTTTATGTGGCAAGCCGGAACCAGTTATAAATTTTTATTAAAAGGTAAGCCTGCCGGTGATAATTTTACCGATTTTACGGCCTGGTTTTTCGCTCCTGAAGTAAACGAATGGAAATTAATTGCCAGTTTCAGACGTCCGAAAACAGATACATATTTAACGCATTTGTATTCGTTTTTGGAGAATTTTTACACCGAAACCGGGAATGTGACTCGTATGGGTAATTTTTCGAATCAGTGGATTTATACGACGGATAATAAATGGATAGAGTTGACAAAGATGAAATTCACCGCAGACGCTACTGCCCGTAAAGAGTCGAGAATGGATTACGCGGGAGGAGTTATGGGTAATCATTTCTTTTTGAAGAATTGTGGCTTTTTTAGCCAGACCACGAAAATCGATTCTTATTTTGAAAGAGAAGAAGGTGGTGAGGCACCTGATATTCATTTGGAGGATCTGCCGTAAACGAAGCACATCCGGATATTTCAGCTCTGAGTATGATTTAATTCGCAGGTCACAACAATTTTTAAAGCTAATGTGTTTAAATAATTCAACTAGCTTTTAATTGCAAAATATGTCAGTTTCAGAAATTATAAAAAACCGCAGAGCCACTCCACCCCGTTTATTCACAAAAAAAGAAATTCCGGGTGAGGTGGTTGAAAAACTTCTTGAAAGTGCGAACTGGGCACCGAATCATAAAAAAACCGAACCCTGGCGTTTTAAAGTATATACTGGTGCAGCAAAAATGGAGCTGGCCACAGAGGCCTATTCAATTTTGCGGGAGAACCTGGACAGGGGACTACAAGTTGCACCGGAAAAGATTAATAAGTTCAAATCGACATTAGAGCGTGTGCCGGTTGTAATTGCCATCATTGTGCAACGCGATGTTTCCAATCGTTTGCCTGAATGGGAAGAAATTGCAGCAGTTTCCATGGCTGTTCAAAATATGTGGCTGCATGCCACCGAAATGAAGCTTGGAGCTTTTTGGGCAACACCTTCCTATGTCCATCTGCTTAATGAGATACTGGGAATAAAATCCGGACAAAAATGTTTGGGCTTTTTCTATGTCGGACATATAATAATGGACTACCCATCTCCCGGAAGAGGAGACTTGAGTACCAAAGTGGAGTGGAAGTAGCCCAGGGCGATGAAGCTGACAAAAGTGCATTGAAGCAGTGGACAAAAACTATTTCTGCCTGTCAAAGCGCGGGGGAAAAGAAGCGGGATTCGGATTTCTACTCTGTCAGGTTTTCCAATACATCAACCAGGTGTTTCCAGAACTTATGGGTTGTTTCAATGTCCAGACGTTCGTCGGGAGAATGTGCACCGCGAATTGTAGGTCCGAAGGAAACCATATCCAAACCTGGATATTTTTCGAGGAATAAACCGCACTCGAGCCCTGCGTGTATGGATCGCACAACCGGATCAACCTTAAATAACTTTTTATAAGAATCCACGCATACTTTTAATGCCTCTGAATTTGGATTTGGAGCCCATCCGGGGTAGCCATCGCTATGATGCACCTCGGCTTTGGCCAATTTAAAAACCGATTCAATGGTTTCTGCCGCGTAATCTTTTCTGCTTTCTATTTCGCTGCGCTGGCTGGTTGTAAGCAATATTTTATTGTCGTCGATGAATTTTACTGAAGCAAGGTTTGTGGAGGTTTCAACCATGCCTTCCATGCGAGTGCTCATTTCCAAAACTCCATGCGGACAGGCATAAAGGGCATATAACAATCGGTTTTGTGTATCGGTGTTGATGACAAAGAGCGGAGCTTCAGCTTCTTCAAGGATAACTCTTAAGGCCGGTTCAGCGACTTCATATTCCGATTTAATAGCTTTGGCAAATGTTTCAAAATCGGCAAGGACCTTGTCCTTTTCACTTGTTGAAATGGTAAAAACGGCTTCTGCTTCGCGGGCAATTGCATTTCTAAGATTACCCCCGTTAAAGTCGGCCAGACGAATACTATATTTTTCATTCATATTCCACAAAAACCGATTGGCTATTTTATTCGCATTTCCCCTGTTTTTGTGGATGTCATCACCCGAATGACCTCCCAATAAACCTGCGATGGATAAGTGCAGGGCCACTGAATTTTCAGGAACCGATTCTTTTAAATAATCGAAAGTGGCAGTGGTATCAATACCACCTGCGCAGCCGATAAATATTTCACCTTCATCTTCCGAATCTAAATTTAACAAAACAGAACCACTTAGAAAGCCTGGTTGTAGTGCGAAAGCACCTGTAAGCCCGGTTTCTTCATCAACTGTAATTAAGCATTCAACTGGCCCGTGTTTGATTTCTGTCGACGTAAGAACGGCCATTTGTGCAGCAATCCCAATTCCGCAATCAGCACCCAGAGTTGTCCCCTTGGCTTTTACCCAGCCATCAACAATCATCGCCTCAATGGGGTCATTGTCGAAATCAAAAACTTTATCTGAATTTTTCTCGCAAACCATATCCATATGGGTTTGCAGTATTACGGTTGGAGCATTTTCCATTCCCGGAGTCGCCGGTTTTAGGATAAGAACGTTTCCAATTTCATCGGTTTTACTTTCCAGGTGATGTTGCTCGGCAAAATCAAGCAGAAACTTTCTGATTTTATCTTCTTTCTTCGACGGGCGAGGGACCTGACAAATTTCTTCGAAATAAGTAAACAAGGGTTGGGGTGTTAATTGTGACAATTTTTGCATGCTCTAATTTTAATTTCATCAAATATGGTAAAATGAAAAGAAATAGAAAATGATATTTTTACATTTGTGCCACCAAAATCATTTCTATGAATAATTGGAACAAAAACATATTAATTTCAGGGGCATCAAGTGGAATTGGAGCAGCAACGGCCAAAAAATTTGCTGCAATGGGATCAAGGGTCATTCTGCTTGCCCGAAACGAAGAAAAGCTTACAAAAGTGGTGGCTGAAATCACTGGTAAAGGAGGTAAATCCACCTATTATGTCACTGATGTCTCTGACTTTAAGCAGGTTCGGGAATTGGCAGAAACCATTAAACGCGAAATAGGCGTACCTGATGTACTTATAAATAATGCCGGACAGGGCATATGGAAATTTATGGATGAAACGGCTTATGAAGAGGTAGGCGAAATGATGGCCGTGCCTTATTTTGGAGCTTTTTATTTGACCAAGGCATTTTTGCCCGATATGTTAAAACGTGGCTCCGGACACATTGTAAATATGACCTCGTATGCAGGTTTTATCGCATTTTCAGGAGCAACTGCCTACATTGCTGCGCGCACGGCAATGATTGGTTTTCATAACGCATTAACTGCTGATTTATATGGTACTAAGGTGAAGACATCGTTGTGTTATTTTGCAAAAGTAAGCAGCGACTATTGGGAAAATAATCCTGGAAGCGAAGAACGTTTGCCCACTTCACAAGCTTTAATTCCGGTAATATCTCCCGAAAAAGCCGCATCGGCAATTGTGAAAGGGGTAATAAAGGGAAAGGGAAAAATTGCTACTCCGAATATGATTTTTGTAATGAATTTCTTATTGCGTTATTTCCCACGGGTAAGCAAACTTATAATCAATAAAACAGGCTTTCGGAAGAAATCAACCGAAAATCTTCAAATCCCGTCAACCTGCAACCACACTGATCGTGACCAACTGACCACTGATCATTGACCACTCGAACACTCTGATCGGAGATCTGAAATTCCTTATTTGTAGAGTTTGCCCCTTTGACTTAATAGAATAGCAAAAGGTCGCGTTCCCGGAAATTCGGACATAATGATGATCAGAATCACGGTTATGGGCACACTCAGTAACATTCCGGAAATCCCCCAGATTACACCCCATATGGCAAGGGTAAGAAAAACCACCAGGGGGCTGATGTTCAGCGTGTTCCCCATTAATCGGGGTTCAATTAAATTTCCAACGACCAGTTGTATGGCACCTACAATCGATAATACAAGAATTCCGGGTGTAAAATCGCCAAATTGGAGTATGGCAAACAGGGCCGGAAAGAGGGTTGCAATTAAGGATCCTATGGTTGGAATAAAATTCAGAATAAAAATCAAGAATGCCCAAAACAGCGGGGCATCGATACCAATTAACAGCAAGGCAAAGTAACTTAAAATGCCGGTCATCAAGCTGGTTAGCGTTTTAAGTGCGATATAATTTCCAATGGAATGGTCAATTTTTTTGACCAGCGAATTTACATGATCGAAACGTTCTTTTTCGGGGTACATGGCTTGTAACTTTTGGGGAAAGATGGGCTCTTCCAGCAGCAGAAACAGCAGGTACAGTAAAACGGTAAAAGTGTTGCCAAACAATCCGGTTAATGCAGATAACAGCGATGAAAGCAAGTTGCCAAAATTAAGGTCTTTGGCAAAATCTCCCAGTTGCGACATAATATCAATATTAAACTGTGCGTTAATGGCGTCGGTCATATTATTTACATTGGCCTGGTATTCGTGCATTGTCCTTGACAGCTCGGCGATATTTTTTGAAATCATGGTTCCTGCAAATACCAAAAAAGCCAGAAGAACGGTTGTTGACGAGAGCGTAAGCAGCCATTTAGGCAATCTGCCGATGAAGTTTATTCTGGATAAAAGCTTTTTAATGACCCGGATCAAGAACCAAAAAAGTATGGCCAGGATAAACGGAATGATAATGGTTTGTGCATAAATACAAACCAATACCACGGTAATTATAATCAGAAAAATATAGATCTTTTTATTCGTTTCCATGTTTCAAAATAATTGATCTGCAAAATACAAAGTTTTAAATGATTGAGGTGATTAAACTTGGTCATTCTGTTTAATTTTCCGGTTCGCGGTTAAAATTCTACAATCTTTTACAATTGATTAGCTAAATTAGAGCAAAGAACAAAGAACAAAGAGCAAAGAGCAAGTGATCAGTAAACAGTAAATCATCAATTTCTGTTGTCTCTGGTTTTCCGATCTCTCCGTGATTTTTTTTAAAAAATTAAACAATTGGCGCACCAAAAGCATTGATTAAAAGTACGAACATAAAAAATAGTTAATTATGCCGAAAACCAGCGTTAAAAAATCGATTGCGATAGCTGCAAGTGCCGAAAAAGTAAAAAGTATAGTTTCAGATTTTAATCATTGGAGATATTGGTCGCCATGGTTGATTCTGGAACCGGAATGTAAAGTTACAGTTTCGAAAGAAGGGAAAATGCAGGAATGGGAAGGAAGGCGCATTGGTTCTGGTATAATAGAAGTAATTGCCGAAAGTGAAAGTATTGTAAATTACAATTTAACTTTTTTGAAGCCCTGGAAATCGAAAGCAAAAACTGAGTTTATCATTGAGAAGATTGATGAACAGAACACAAAACTTAGCTGGACCATGGATGGTTCGTTGCCCTTTTTTATGTTCTGGATGAAAACTATGATGGAACGAATGATAGGAATGGATTACGATCGTGGATTGCTGATGCTAAAAGAATACATAGAAAAAGGTAGCGTTGACGTAAAACTGGAATTCCTGGGTGAATCGGAATATGCAGGATGCAGTTTTGTTGGAATTAAAAACCAATGTACCATCGATAACATAGGCGACATGATGGAAGCTGATTTTAAGAAATTGATGGAATTTGCAAAGGGAAATAGTGAGGTTTTAACTCAAGAGTTTTTTTCCATTTATCCCAGTTTCTCATGCTCTGGCAATCCCCATTCTTCAACCATGGCAATTCCCATTTTTTCGAGTTCGTTTAAAACAGGTTCGTAAATGCTTTTGGCAATGGGAATGTGAACTCCGGTATCGGTAATTTCTTCATCTAAAATCATTTTAACGCCAATGGCTGCAGGCAATGCAACGGTGCGTGCAATTGAAGTGTCTTCCTTTGTGGCATAATCCAGTAATCTCGACTTGATCACTTCTTTTGTTCCGTCTGCTTTTTCCACCAAAAAGGAGTGTAGCATAATTACCATGTCGCGGGCACCTTCAGGCAGCATCATTTTATTTAACATTAAATCTGCAAGCAGGTCGAAGTTTGAACCCTGGTCAAAGGGTATCAATAGGTCATCGAAAAGTCCGAGCCATTCCATGGCTTCAATTGCAGGACTATCAATTGCCAGGTTTAGTCGCTCGGCTGTTTTTTCTTTGATATTGGCAGGATAGAGATTTAACTGTCGCGCCATAATCTTTCGATATGTTTTGTTCACAAAAACTCTGGCCGTGGTATCGGTAAGTCCCAGGGTTTTTATAGCATCCATAACCTCACACCAGTTGGGATAGCGGAAAGTGCCCCGGTACATGGTTTCGACATTTGGTAGGTGGTAGATGTCGATGTAAGCCAGCGAATCGCGGTTCGGATAAACTTCCATTGTTCCAACTTCAGGAAAATCAATACGAAGTGGATTTTTAAATAGGTCCTGAGTTGGTAATTCAACTACCTTGCCCTCTTTTTTATATTTGGCACCGTTATTTCCTGCCATAATTACGCCTTTTGGCGACCACGAGAATTTATATTTGAATGGATTGTCGGTCTCTTCAGGGGCAGCCAGGGCACCACATAAGGAGTAGAACTCTTTTATTTTTCCACCTTCACTTTGCACCTTGTCGATAATGCGCATGGCGGTCATGTGATCGAATCCCGGATCAACACCAATTTCATTGAGAATAATTATACCGGCAGCTTTTGCATCGGCATCCAGTGCCTTCATTTCTTCCGAAACATAGGAGGTAGTAAGCATATTCTTTTTATGCTTAATGCACAACTGTGCCACCGAAACATGATGTGTATAGGGCAGTAAACTTACCGTCAAATCATTTTCCGCAACCATATTATCCAGCGAAGACAAATCGTCGATAGTCCATGCAAGGGCTTTGCCATTTACCCTGCCGTTAATTAATTTTTCTGCTTTGCTTACAGTTCTTGTTGCAATAGTAAGTTCAATATTATTTTTGAGGAGGTAATCTGCTATTGGTTTGGCTACCATTCCGGCACCCAATAAAAGTACTTTTTTCATTTCTTTGTCATTGTTTATATTCTGGGCACCTTATGCGTCATGGTCATCCTTCGTAGTATTCCTTCCCTGGCAACTCCCATATTCGTCAGCTGAAGGAAAATCAACGCATTGGTGCGATCCGCCACCTGGCAGATTCTCATGGTCTTTTTCATACAGTTTTCTAACTCTTCTATATTCTCAAACGAATTCTATTTTATTTCGTTCTGATTCTTTTGCAATATTCTTTATTAATCTTGATCTTCAACATTCGTGCCGATGGGATGAAACAACACAAATTACAAAACTACCGGTTTATTGCATCCATTATTATGTATTAATCAAAGGTTGCACAAGTTGTCGAAAATTATTTTAAAAATACCTGATATTTTCCTGTTTATAAAATATATTAAATGTCATTGTCAGCGCAATAAAAAATTCATAAATTGTGGCATGATTCAATCGTATCAATGTCCGGTGTTTTTTTACCTCGGGATGCCTGAGTGTCTCGACGATGATACGATGTCCCACTAACTTCCGCAGCCTTTTATTTCCATACTCTTATTGACCTGGTCGTCATTCTGGTTTTTATTTATTCTTCTTGCTTCTTGTTAATAAGAGCATTGCGAAATAAAACACTTGCCATTTCCCGGTAACTGGTAAGCTATGCTGCGTCTGAAATCCGGAAACTTTACAAAATTTTTCAATAAAAAAGAAGAAATAATGGTTAGTTCATCAATAGGACAGTCAGACATCAGGCAGATGATGTTTGCCTATGATTTTAATGAAGAAACAATTCATGCCATTGATAGAGAGGATCTTCTTCCCCTGGGATTGATAAATCGTTTGCAGCAATGTTATTCAGAATATTCAGGATTTTTGCGGGATGGTGAGCCCATTTTCGTTGGTAAAACACATTACAAGGGTTTAAAAGGATTTCGGGAGATACTGGAAATTCTCGAAAAAAAAGGCATCAAATTGGGCGATATTAAAGAGCGCGAATTCTTTCTGGAAGTCTACCGTTTTATGGCAACCAAACATATTTTGAATAGTATCGACTGGAAAGATTACGAAAATGATTCCATTTATCACCTGGTTTTTCCACAGCCCGGTATGATCAACAAGGCGGATGTAAAGAAATATCTTGATACGTCAACAGATGAAGAACGCCGGAAAGTGGTTGACGCGTATCAGCTGAAAACCAATCCTCATGATGGGATGCAAAAACTAAATAAACCGTTTTTTTACAATGAGAATGGAGTACTTGAAATTTTGGAGGGGAGTCAGCACAAATATCCACCCGTCAAATTAATTCTTGATGCCGGAACACAAAACTGTTTCGCATTTTGCACCTATTGTTTTCGTCATGCACAGGTTCGTGGCGACGAAGATATGTTTGCGCAGCATGATATTGAGCAGGTGCACCGTTACCTGAGAAAACACAAAGAGATAACGGACATTCTGATTACCGGCGGAGATGGAAGCTACATTTCGTACGAACGACTGAAAAAATATGTAACTCCCCTTATTGAAGACAAGGAATTGCTGCATATTCGTACGCTTCGCATTGGCTCGAGAGTGATCACTTTTCATCCCGAATATTTACTTAGTAACAAATTTGAAAAGATATTGGAGTTGTTGAGAACCTTAACAATAAACGGGATACAGGTGGTTTGGATGTCGCATCTTTCCACTCCTCGTGAACTTATGAATCCCGGCGCAATTGCAGCTGTCAGGCGATTGAATAAGTACGGAATACATTTGAAGTGCCAGAGTCCGATCATGAATAAGATTAGTTTATTCAAGGATGAAAATGGCACAATCGACGTCGATCGCTCGGCTCAAAATTGGATTGATCTTGGAAATGTGTTGGCAATGGTGGGTGTCGGGTTCCACTCGATGTATTGTGCACGACCGACCGGAGAACACCATTATTTCACGGCTCCTTTGGCAGATATCACCAAGATATTCAACAAGATTTATCGCGAACTGGCCTCGGTTAACCGCCCGTCGCGATATATCACCATGACTTCCTCGGCCGGAAAGACCTCATTGTTGGGAACAGCCGAGATCAATGGCGAAAAAGTATTTGTGCTAAAATTTAACGAGGCAAGGAATATGCATTGGATGGACAGCATCTATTTTGCAGAGTACAATGAACAGGAGAATACCATGGAGAATCTGAAGCCTTACAAAGCTGAGTATTATTTCTATGAGGAAGAGTTAGCCGAGATTGAGAACCGCCTGGAAGAGGCACTGAGAAAGGAAAAACAAAAAGGCTAAACCATGATCGATAAACTTGTAAAATCGGTGGAAGAAGCAGTGGCCGGAATTTTCGACGGAGCAAGGGTCATGATCAGCGGATTTGGAGAAGCAGGCAGCCCGGTGGAACTGATTCATGCATTGGTTGACAACGGGGCAAAAGACTTGACCGTTATAAGCAACAATGCAGGAAGTGGACATGTTGGTTTAGCTGCCCTCATTGAAAACAGGCAAGTGAAAAAAGTAATTTGCTCGTTTCCTCGTACCGCCAATTCGGTTGTTTTTCCGGAGTTGTACTTTGCCGGTGAAATCGAGCTGGAACTGGTACCACAAGGAACGCTTGCCGAAAGAATCCGTGCTGGGGGAGCCGGAATACCTGCTTTTTACACGCCAACATCGCTAAATACTACCATGGCCATAAGCAAGGAGCAGCGTGAATTTGGCGGGCGTAGCTATGTGCTGGAAGAAGCTATTCAGGCTGACTTTGCACTGGTAAAATGTGCTGCTGCCGATCAATACGGAAATCTGGTATACAACAAAACTGCCCGGAATTTTGGTCCGGTGATGTGTATGGCTGCCAATACTACCATTGCACAGGCTAAGCGAATTGTGGACCTTGGAGGTCTGGATCCCGAACACGTCGTGACTCCCGGGATTTTTGTGCATCGGGTCGTGGAAGTCAGCCATCCTGCCGATGAATCGAAGCTTGTGATGGATAATGTAAAATATCATGGAATCAAATCATAAAAACAGGGGTTGGAGCATGCGTGAAGTGGCACAAAAGGTGGCCATGGATATCCACGATGGTGCCTATGTAAACCTGGGCATAGGTATTCCTGAGCTGGTTGCCGGATTTATTCCGGAAGGAAGAGAGGTGATTTACCACACAGAAAATGGTTTGCTTGGAATGGGCGCAGTTGCCGGTGCCGGCACCGAAGATCCGGAGTTGGTAAATGCCGGTAAAAAGTATGTAACAGCCATACCCGGTGCTGCCTATTTTCATCATGCCGATAGTTTTGCGATGATTCGTGGCGGGCACATCGATGTTTGTGTGCTGGGAGCTTACCAGGTTTCTGAAGAAGGTGACCTGGCAAACTGGTCAACCGGAAACCCGGATGCCATTCCTGCTGTTGGTGGAGCGATGGATTTGGTGGCCGGTGTAAAAATCATTTTTGTGATTACCAGGCATACTACGAAAGCCGGCGAACCTAAAATTGTTAAGGAATGCACTTATCCGCTCACCGGGAAAAATGTTGTAAGCCGCATTTATACTGATCTGGCCATTATCGATGTGAAGGATAAAAAGTTGTTTGTTAGGGAATTAGCCGTTGGTGCCAGTTTCGAATTTGTTCAGAAAAATACCGGAGCACAGCTATACCGCTACAATTCCAAACTATAATTCTCAAATTATGAATGCGACAAAAACAAGTAAGGAAATGTTCGAAGAAGCCAGGCGGGTAATTATCGGTGGTGTGAGCCGAAATACTGTTTTTCGTCTGCCATTTCCCGATTATGCTGCCAAAGCCTCGGGTTGTTATATAACCGATATTGAGGGTGTTAAGCGCATTGATTTTGCCAATAATATGGCAGCCCTGATCCATGGACACGCTTTCCCTCCCATTGTTGAAGCCGTTACTAAACAACTGCGAAAGGGGACGGCCTATACCCTGGCATCGGAAATCGAAATGGAGTTTGCCACTTTGTTAAAAGAGCGTGTTGACAGTTTTGAGCGGGTGAAATTTATGAATTCGGGAAGCGAGGCAGTTATGGGAATGATTAAAGCATCGCGGGCCTACACGGGGCGATCGAAAATTGCCAAGGCCGAAGGAGCCTATCACGGCACCTATGATTTTGCAGAAGTCAGTCAAACGGCTAATCCGGATAACTGGGGCGATATAAATAGTCCCAATAGTGTTCCTGTTGCCTACGGAACGCCCAGGAGTGTATTGGACGAGGTAGTTGTATATCCCTACAACGACATTGAAAGAACACTCGCTATTCTGGAAAAAAATGCGGAAGATATTGCCTGTGTTATTGTCGACCCCGTTCCCCACCGGGTGGGATTAATGGAAGGGAATGAAGAATTTGTAGAAGCGATTTATTCCTGGACCCGGGCAAACGGTGCTTTAATGGTTTTCGACGAGGTGGTAACACTGCGGGTAAATTATGGTGGTGCCCAGGAAAAATATTCGGTGCCACCCGATCTCACGGCCATGGGTAAGATTATTGGAGGCGGTTTCCCGGTTGGAGCCCTGGCCGGAAGGGCTGAAGTGATGAGTGTTTTTGATATTCATCGAAACCTGATTTTATACCCGCATGCCGGTACTTTTTCTGCCAATCCAATTACCATGACGGCCGGGTTTGTGGCCATGCAATTGTTTGATGAGGTAGGGGTTATGAAAATAAATGAAATGGCTGATAGAGCCAAATTCCAGGTAAATGAAGCCATTAAGCTTGCCGGTGTTCCGGTTTCCTTAACCGGTGCCGGATCAATGTTTCGCATTCATTTAAAACCCAGGGCACCTGAAACCTATCGTGAAGCTTACCAGCCGCAAAACGAGAAGGCAATAATAAAAGAATTGATGGATTACATGTATTATAAGGAAAACATACTCATGATAAATACCTGTTCGTGCATGTTCTCTACGGTAACCCGGCAAAAGGAAATTGACAAATTAACAGATGGATTGCTTCGGGGATTTAAGATTTTGAAACCAAAAATTGAGAAATTAAATAACAAGTAATATGATGGAAGTTTTTATTTGCGACGCCATACGTACACCCGTTGGAAAATACGGGGGTATGCTTTCGTCGGTTCGAATCGATGATTTGGCTGCCGTTCCTTTGAAGGATTTGATAAAGAGAAATCCGCAATTGGACTTAAAGGATATTGACGATGTCATTATGGGATGCGCCAACCAGGCGGGGGAAGACAACCGAAACATTGCCCGTATGGCATTACTGTTGGCAGGAATTCCAGAGGTGGTACCAGGGGTAACGGTAAACCGTTTATGCTCTTCGGGTATGGAAGCCATTGGAATGGCTGCCCGCGCCATAAAATCGGGCGAGGCCCATTTAATAGTGGCAGGAGGTGTTGAAAGCATGTCGCGGGCACCCTTTGTTGTGTCAAAGGCTGAAAAAGCTTTCGACCGCCCAGCCAGGATGTATGATACGACCCTGGGATGGCGTTTCGTAAATCCAATATTTAAAGAAAAATTTGGCACTGATCCACTAATTTGTACCGCTGAAAATCTGGCAAAAGAGTACAATATTAGTCGCGAAGACCAGGACAAGTTTGCGCATAACAGCCAGTTAAAAACTGCCGAGGCGCAAAGGAACGGGAGCCTGGCCCGCGAAATAATACCTGTTTCCATCTCCCGTGCAAAAGGCGATCAGCTCATTGTGGAAAAAGACGAGCATCCCCGGCTCACTTCCCTGGAAAAGTTGGCGAGTCTAACTCCCGTTTATGGCAGCGAAACTACCGTTACTGCCGGAAATGCCTCAGGTATTAACGATGGTGCAGCCGCCGTAATTGTTGCTTCTGCCGACGCAGTGCAAAAGTACAATCTGGAACCGAAAGCAAAAATTTTAGGGACACAGGCAAGCGGAGTTCCTCCTCGAATAATGGGAATCGGGCCTGTTTCGGCAACGAATAAACTACTAAAGCGATTGGGGCTGTCGCTCGAACAAATGGATCTTATCGAATTGAATGAAGCTTTTGCAGCCCAGGCACTGGCATGCATACGAGAGTTTGGGTTAAGAGATGATGATCCGAGACTAAATCCACTTGGTGGTGCCATAGCACTTGGTCATCCCCTGGGAATGTCAGGAGCAAGGCTGGTAAGCACTGCCGTTTATCAGCTCCGGAATACAAACTCAAAATATGCGCTTTGCACCATGTGCGTTGGTGTAGGGCAGGGGATTTCGATGGTACTGGAAAAAGTTTAAAAAAGAAGAGAGGAAAGCACATCGTGAAAAGGATAAAGAATAAAAGGGAACAAACATGGTCTGCCGGTTGGCGGACCCAAGAAGAAATGAATATGAACAGCCGAGACGCAAAGAAAAAACTCAGCTCCGCTGCCGCGGAATTGTATCGCGTGGTTAAGAGAATTTAAGTAGGGCTTATTGTTGTAAAGTATTGAAAATGAAAAAGTAACTTAAAATATGTTTGAATGAAAATTGACATTTCAAAAGACCTTAGAGAGATAGGGATAAAAGAGGTAAATAACGGAGCGTGCACCGGGACAATCTGGCGAGAAACCAGGGGAACTGCGATTGAATCATTTTCTCCGTCAGACGGAGAATTGATTGCCACAGTAAAGCAGGCAAGAAGTGCCGACTACAGGGCTGTGGTTGAAAAAGCAAAAGAAGCTTTTAAGGTCTGGCGCATGGTTCCAGCTCCCAAACGTGGCGAGATTGTACGTCAGATTGGTTTGGAATTGCGTAAATACAAAGAACCACTGGGTAAACTTGTTTCTTACGAAATGGGAAAAATTTACCAGGAAGGCCTTGGTGAAGTGCAGGAGATGATTGATATCTGTGATTTTGCAGTGGGACAATCGCGGCAGTTATACGGATTTACCATGCACTCCGAACGGGAGAAGCATCGCATGTACGAACAGTATCATCCGCTTGGAATCGTGGGTGTGGTTTCTGCCTTTAATTTTCCGGTTGCGGTTTGGGCATGGAATGCAATGCTGGCCATGATTTGTGGCGATGTGGTCATCTGGAAACCCTCATCTAAAGTATTGCTTTGTGCCATCGCAGTACATAAGATTATTGCAAAAGTTTTAAGCGATAATAATGTGCCGGAAGGAGTTTTAAATCTTGTGGCAGCCGGATCGCGTGAGTTGGGCGACGATTTCTTTACCGATAAGAATATTCCCCTGGTATCCTTTACCGGATCAACAAAAATTGGCAAAAAAGTTGGGGCATTGGTGGGCGGCCGATTGGGAAAAACTATTCTTGAACTGGGCGGAAACAATGCGATCATTATTACCCCTGATGCCGATTTGGAGATGGCACTTCGTGCCGTGGTTTTTGGCGCGGTTGGCACCTGTGGCCAGCGCTGTACTTCAACCCGTCGTATTATTGTTCACGACTCCATTTTTGAAGAGTTTAAAAAACGTTTGGTATCCGTTTATCAGCATCTGCCCATTGGGCATGCCCTGGATGAAAAAACGCTGGTTGGTCCGCTGGTTGACAAAGGGGCTGTGGAAACATACCAGGCTGCCATCGGGAAAGTAAAAGCCGAAGGCGGTACTATTTTATGCGGTGGAGAAGTGCTGGAAGGGAAGGGATACGAATCGGGATGTTTTGTTACTCCCTGTATTGCCCGGGTTGAAAATCATTACAAAATAGTACAGGACGAAACCTTCGCACCACTGCTTTATATGATAAAATACTCCGATCTGGAAGAAGCCATTGAATTGCACAACAAGGTACCTCAGGGACTGTCTTCTGCCATCTTCTCAACGCATATTTTAGCTACTGAAAAATTCTTGTCACACGAAGGTTCTGATTGTGGAATTGCCAATGTTAATATTGGTACTTCCGGGGCCGAAATAGGAGGTGCATTTGGTGGAGAAAAAGAAACCGGTGGTGGCCGTGAATCTGGCTCTGATGCCTGGAAAGCTTACATGAGGAGGCAAACAAATACGATTAATTTCAGTACAGATTTGCCCCTGGCTCAGGGTATTGAGTTTAAAGTTTAAAGTTCAACCGGGCTGTGGGGAAAGCAATGGGGTATTTTAGATTGAAATTGGGACAAGCCACATTTCAAAATAGCGGGGTATTATTTACTCATGAATATTCAATCTCAAAACTCATCGCCGGAAATTTTATAATTTATTCAATAAATGAAACAAATCGTAATTTTTGGAGCCGGTAGATCAAGCCTGGTTTTGCTTGACTATTTTGCCGTGAATGCAAAAAAATACTCCTGGAAAATAAAGGTTGTTGATACACTGGAAAGTGAATGGCTAAAACCATTGGGATTAGACTTTTGTGTGTTGGATGTAAAAGATGAATCTGCCAGGGATGAGGAAGTGAAAAATGCTGATCTGGTCATCTCCATGTTGCCGGCCTGTTTTCATAAACTGGTGGCAATTTCCTGTATAAAGTTTTCAAAAAATCTGTTAACGGCTTCGTACGAAGACAAAGAAATGGCCGCTTTTGCCGATGATGTGAAAAAGAAAGGGCTGTTGTTTTTGAATGAATGCGGTCTCGATCCTGGTCTGGATCATATGTCGGCCATGCGCGTGATAAATGAAATTAAAAATGAAGGTCATGAACTGCTGGCTTTCGAATCGTTTACCGGCGGTTTGGTGGCACCCCGGTGGGATAATAATCCCTGGCATTATAAATTCAGTTGGAATCCACGGAATGTGGTTCTTGCAGGACAGGATGGCCCGGCAAAATTTATTCAGAACGGCAAAATAAAATACATACCGTATAATCGCCTTTTCCGCCGTACAGAAATTATCGATATTGCAAATTTTGGAAGATTTGAGGGCTATGCCAACCGCGATTCCCTGAGTTATATCAAAAAATATGGTTTAGGAGGTGTGCCCACTGTGTTTCGTGGTACCCTGCGGCGGCCGGGATTTTGCAAAGCCTGGAATGTGTTTGTTCAGCTTGGGGCCACTGCTGACAATTATTACCTTGAAAACATAGAAGATATGACCTACCGGGAGTATATCAATTCCTTCCTGTATTATCACCCCTCCGATTCAATCGACTTGAAATTATTCCATTCATTGCAAATACCAATGGATTCAGATATAATTCCAAAACTGGAATGGTTGGGCATTTTCGGGCAGAAAAAGATTGGATTAAAACGGGCAACTCCCGCACAGGTACTCGAAAAACTGCTGAAGGAGAAATGGCAGCTCTTACCTCATGAACAGGACATGATTGTGATGTGGCATAAGTTTAGGTACCGTTATCAAGACACGGGCGAAACTGTAGAGAAAAACAGCTCTCTGGTGGTGCTGGGCGACTCTGATGAACGAACAGCCATGGCAAAAACAGTTGGTTTGCCCTTAGCGGTTGCTGCAAAGTTGATGTTAACCAAAAAACTCAGGCTTAGGGGAATGTTTATTCCTACTTGTCGTGATATATACGAACCTGTTTTAAAAGAACTTGAAACTTATGGAATAATATTTGATGAAAAAGTAGATAAATCGTACCAGGAGATAGAGGGATAATGTGAGTAAATGTGGAGTGCGATTTTAAGGGCTTGCCTTTTGGCAAGTCCTTTTTTATTATCGAAGGAAGAGGTTTGCTTATTGCACTGCTGGTGTCAGACAGGTAATATGCCAAAGAAAAGCTTAAAATTATTTCAATAATTTCAGTACCGAAAATACGGCACAATGGTCTGAAGCTACTTCGTCGCAAATGGTCCTGTTTTCTACTGCTTCCCATTTTTCAGCGGGGCGAAACAAAATATAGTCTATTTTTTTTACGGGATTATCAGAAGGATAGCTAGGTTCAGGCTTATCACCAACACTATCGGACCAGTATTTTTTCAGAATTGTTATGGATTTACTGAATGGAGTGGCATTTAAGTCGCCTGCAAGAATGGTGGGGTAATCGGTTTTTACAAATTCATCGTTTATGGCTTTCACCTGAAGAATCCGGTCCATCGATTCTTTTTTGTGGTCGAGATGGGTGGCCACAAAACGTATGGTGTCACCATTGATTGCTATTAACACTTCCAGCGAGGTACGTGGTTCGTTGCCTTCAGTGGCAGGTAGTGGAAAATTACGGCTTGTGATTATGGGATTCCTGCACAAAATGCCAACACCATAAGCACCGCCATTGAAATTCATGGCTTTGCCAAACAAGGGAATCATACTTGTACGCCAGCCCAACTCCGTTGCCAAATCATATCTTTTTGCACGGTTGGTTTTAAAATCAACTTCTTGCAAAGCAACCAAATCGGGATTTTCTTTCTGGATTACAGCAGCCAGTTTATCCAGATCGAAATCGCCATTGGTAGTGGCACCGTGTAAAATATTAAAGCTTAGAATTCGGACCGTTGTTTCCACCTCATGCTGGGCAAAGCCAAAGCCCGGGATAAGAAGTATGCTTATCAATAACAGAAAAATTTTCATTTTCAATGTTTTATGGTATTATGAGACTTCTTTAGATTTTGCTGCATCTCTGCGGTTTATATTCATTTCCTTTTGTGTCGGCGCTGGGAGACCATGCTCTTTTCAATCTATTTAAGGTGTTCTTGTAATACTTCAGTGATCTTTTCGGAAAGTAATTTGTAGCCCTCTTTGGTGTAATGCACGTCTCCAGCAGCCGACTTGTGGTTTTTATGGATCTGCTTCGAAATCCTATGAATGTCGTTCACCTGAATTCCATTTTCTTTCATCACCTTTAGAGCGACTCTGTTGTAATTTAACTCATCACCATTAATTCGCCCGGCCTCACCTTCGGGAACGTATGAAGTTGTAACAAAAATGAGCTTCGCATCATGTTTTTTTAATTGTTTGACCAATTTCTGAAGGTTTGATTCATAATCTTTTAAGGAGAATGTAATTGTCCCCTTAACTTTGTCCCGGTTTCCATAAGTTTTTGCATCGGGATGCCGGTAACATAAATCCCAAAGTCCCCAGTTAAATTGAATAATATCCCACTTTTCATCGCCCAGCCATTCTTCCAGTTTTAATAGTCCTGTTCCTGTGTGTTGTGCATTTCCCGGATTATGAATTACGATGGCCTTGTCTTTTAATGCGTCTTTGACAAAGGGCGTGTAACCAATGGAAATGGAATCGCCGATAATCAAAATCTTTGTTTTTGGCGTTGAAAAGCTGCCCAGCACAAAAAGCAAGAGAAAAAGAAATAAATATTTAGTCATTTTATTTTTTTTTGATGCTCGAAAATAAAGATTAAATTTTACAATTTCCCTTTTTCAATTAACTTTGATTTTATTCATACTAAACCAACAAAAATGAAAAACCGTTTTCTTGTTCTGTCTGCCATTTTCATTGCGCAATTGCTATTTTCCTGTGCCGGAGAAAACCAAAACTGGACCCATTTCCGCGGAACAAACATGGACGGACATGCCAGTGTTGAAACGGCACCCATAAGCTGGAGTGACACTGAAAACGTGGTTTGGAAAGTTCCTGTGAAAGGTTTGGGCTGGTCGTCGCCGGTGGTTTATGGAAAACAGGTTTGGTTAACATCGGCGGAAAAAGAAGGACATGAATTTTATACCTTGTGTTTCGACCTGGAAACCGGTAAGTTATTGGACGAAAAAACTGTTTTTACAGCGAAGGAGCCACAGCGGATTCATGGAACAAATTCGTATGCTACACCAACTCCTTGCGTCGAAAAGGGATTTGTTTATGTGCATTACGGGCATTTCGGAACCGCTTGCATAAATACCGATAATTTTGAAGTGGTGTGGAAAAGAGAGGACATGCCCTGCAAACATATGCAGGGACCGGCATCATCATTAATAGTATACCAGGATAAATTAATTGTTCACCTGGAAGGAACGGAAGATCCATATGTGGCAGCACTGGATAAACGTACGGGAGAAACCATTTGGAAAAG
This sequence comes from Draconibacterium sp., assembly GCA_041546215.1. Lineage (GTDB taxonomy): Bacteria > Bacteroidota > Bacteroidia > Bacteroidales > Prolixibacteraceae > Draconibacterium. Next base: position 33,873 of record JBFEWU010000011.1, read on the forward strand.
TGTGCGTCCAAAGGAAATCTATGATCCGCTGGAGCCGGTTTTCCGGAAATCATATCAAACGCCCATTGTTATTGAAGCCAATGGGAGGGAGTTGTTGATCAGCAATTCATCGTACATGTGTTTTGCACACGATATTCACAACGGGGAAGTGATTTGGACCCTTACCTACGGCGACGACTCAACCGTTAGCCAACCACTGTTTTACAAGGGTTTGGTGTTTGTAAACTCGGGATGGTTGTTCGAGGATAATAGGCCATTTTGGACCCGCCAATATGCGGTCGATCCAGGTGGAAACGGCGATGTTACACAGACGCATGTAAAATGGACCTATGAAGAAGATGTGCCGCAAATCCCTTCACCTGTAATCGTTGACGGAATGATGTACATGGTGCACGACCGGGGAATGGTAACCTGCCTGGATGCTATGACCGGAGAAGTGATCTGGACCGAAAAACTTAAAGGGAATTTCAATTCATCGCCCGTTTATGCCGGTGGGAATATATATTTTTTCAATGTAAAAGGTGAATGCACCATCATAAAACCAGGCAATTCTTTCCATAAGGTAGCAGAAAATGATGTTGACGGAACCGTAAAAACCATTCCTGCTTTTGTGGATGATAAAATGCTTTTGCGTACAGATGAGTTTTTGTTTTTGATTGAATAGTGAATGATGCGGTTTCCGGGTGCAGCGGTGAGAAACCGCCGATTGCTACATATCAAATGCACTTCCGGCAATATTCATTACTTGTTCAAATTCCCCAATGGATTTGAGTTCAATGGTGCCGGTTACATAAATGATCATTTCTGTACTCACCAGGAGAAATTCGTTTTCAGATTTGCCTTCCTTTTTGTAAAAGGACAATTGGCTGTTGCCTTCTCTTTTGGTCATTAGCCTGGAGTAAGCTTTTAGGTTTGCACTGGATAGAAATGATTTGTACATGACTTCTCCGCCGTTAACCATTTTTAAGCCCGACAGCTTACTCAGGTAGTCTTTATACTCGGGGCTGGCATGCTTCGATTCAGACAGCATCTTAAACATTTCGCTGGTTACTTCGAAATAGGAAACATTCGGATTGCTTGTTATTTGAACAAATGTTTCGTCGATTGTTTTATTGCCATTTTGGGCCAAACTGAATAAGCTAAGGGTAAGAAAAAGAAAAATTAGTCTTGTCTTCATGATTATTTTAATTTAAGGTTTATAAGCGGATTGTTGGAGTTTATTTTAAAGTCTTTCAACTGCTTTAATTCATTTGCAGGTTGCTGGATGTGTTTGGCATCGTCAAATTTTGCCAGGCAGGCATTCAATTCCTGTGACAGGTGCAAAAGTGCCATGTTTGTATTTGCCTGGATTTCCAGAAGTTCCTTTTCATTCAAGGTAATTATTGTTTCATTTGACATGTGGGTTTGATAAATTAATACTGTGCCCAAAATCAAAATAACAAGGGCGGCATAGGGCAGAAGTCGTTTTACGATGGAGATTCTTGTGGCCTTTAGGGTGTTAATCTTCACAAAAGGATCAAAGTCAGGCACTTCACGGTTGTTTTGTGCAATTACTTCCCGGTAAGATTCCAAAAAATCCCTTTCAGGTGAGTTTTTTTCCACTCCACTTTGCAGAAGTTCTGGATTTGATTCTCCTTCGAAAAATTCATGTATTTCATCTCTATGCATTTTTCAACTCTGTTTTAAAAATTTCGAATAACTTTTTTCTTCCCCGTGACACATTCACTCTCACACTGTTTATACTCTGTTGCAGAATTTCGCTGATTTCATCATATTCCATTCCCTGGAAGTCTCTTAGCTCCAAGGCCATCCTTTGTTGCGCCGGAAGTTTCTGCAATTCTGTTTTTATTTTCTCCAGCAAATCGACATATTCTACCTGGTTTTCAACGGAGCTATCCCCCATAAGCGTTTTTTCATATTCAATCCTGCTGTTCTGTTTACGCAGAACATCGAAACACTGGTTCTTGACAGCATTCAGGCAATAACTTTCCAGGTTTTGTGCACGATCTAAAGTACTTCTGGACTTCCAAAGTTTCAGAACCACATCCTGAATGGCATCCTGGGCATCGTCGCGGTTTTTTAGTATGCTGAAAGCAAAGCGATAAAGCTTATCTTTTATTTGTCTTATTCGTTTTTCAAATTCGTTGCTGGTCATTCACAATGGGCTCTGTAACTATTTTGTTTTATGAATTACGTTTGAAAGTTGATTTCATTACAATGCAATTTACATATTTTCATTTTTATTTAATACGAATATGCGATTGCCTCCTGATCGCAAATATCAACTCATATATGCAAAAGCGGATATTACATGTGTAATTATCAGTAACTTATTTGTTTATTTAACGTAGAATGGTAAAACTTTAAAAAAGAGGATATAAGCAATTCCTTTCTACCTGTATAGCTGATATGAATTTAAATTTTATATCGTTAATATTTAACCTTAAGGATGTTAATCCATTCATTTGCACAAATCTCTAATTGGTATTACATTGATAAATCATTTATAATAATTCTCAAATAAACCACTACTTCAAACAGATAATTTATAGTTTAATTACTAATGACCAAAAATTCCAGGGCCATGAAAAATTCAAATCACCTCGAACAAAAAAAAGGATTTGCCAAATGTGTTACATTTTCTTTCTATTTAAAATTTTTTTCAACGGTAATGATTTTTGCACTGCTGAATCTGACTTTCGGTTGTAAGAACTATTTTATGGTACGGCAGGCAACTGGCCCGGTTGAAGAAGAACTTGCAAATTTTCAAGACCAGGATAAAACTTTGGTGGTTCATTTTGGCAATGAGGCGTTGATTTTGGAAACACCTAAAATCTCATCAACCAAAAGTAATTTAATAGGTTTCACCGATGTGAATTATACTTCAGCTTATAAAAAAGAGGTTGATCCGAATGGTAAAAACCAATATCTAAAAAAAATAAATAATGATGAATCTTTCGTGTTAAAAGAGGTTCACATTTACACCGATAAAATCTATAAAGATGCTTTGCCCAGAGTTTCGATTCCATTATCAGCAATTACGAAAATCGAGATTTATGAGAAAGATAAAAAGGCAACAACACTGTCATACATTGCTGGAATTGTTTTTATATCAGCAGGTGCAATACTTGGTGTTTCAATAGTTTCTTCGATGGCAGCTCCATCAACACAATCCTCATGTCCGTTTATTTATACTTTCGATGGAGAAAATTATCAGTTGTCTGGGGAAATTTATAGCGGATGTGTTTTGCCAAATCTTGAAAGGCACGATTTTTTAAAACTTCCTCAGGTAGATACCACATTGACTACCTATAAGCTGAAAATCACAAATGAAGTTAAAGAAATACAGCATACTAATTTAATGGAACTCTGGGTATTCGATCACCCTGCAGACACAAAAATAGGAGTAGATAAATATGGGAATGTACATACTTTAACCAATATAATTTCACCTGCAAAGGTTGAAAACCTGAAAGGTGCCGATGTTAAAGATTTAATCGTAAACAAAGACAGTTTGTATTACACAAGTTTAG
>JBFEWU010000480.1:0-3229 GCA_041546215.1 Draconibacterium sp.
ATCTTAATCCGTTCTTCCTTTGAGCTTTCAGCTTCTTCACCATTCCTCCACTCTAATACTCCTACTTTCAATACTCCAAAGATCCATACCCAACTTGTAGCGTTCTTCCTTCGAGCTTTGAGCTCCTTCCTCCATTCCTTCACTCTAATACTCAAATATTCTAATACTCCAAAGCTCCATACCCAACTTGTAGCGTTCTTCCTTCGAGCTTTCAGCTTTCAGCTTTGAGCTCTCAATAATCATTAATCATTAATCAATTTCCGGTTGTCCTCCAAAGCGCTTTCAACCTTCACCTCCACATCCTGCTTGTTAAGCTTGTCGTTATCTGCCTGGTTGTTTAACTTCAACGAATAAATCATGGCTTCCACCTGACGCAAATAATTGCGTTTATCTTTACTTGGTGCATACACAAAGGCGAAGGCTGTAATTACCCGTTGATTTGCGGCATCAAGCTCCGATATAGCCACATACGGGCCACCCATAAAGTCGTTTTCCAAACGCCATAAACCCCGCATTTCAGAGGCGTAATTTCCATTGTGACTAAACACATTATAGGTTTGTTCAAATTGCTTTTCGGTGGTCATGTAGCTTCCACTGGTCGGACCGGGAACATATGCTTTTAACAGGCTATCGCGAATGGGCAGCTGGTAGTTAACCGTAAATGCACTGTCGGAAACATAAGGATGTGCATACACCACAATGCCCTGGAAAATCTCTGGTGTATCGTACTGAACCCACAGAAAATCTTTCTTTTGTTCCATAATCCGGAAACCCGGAGAGACTTTCATGCTTACGCCAAAATCTTTATCCAGAACATTAAAAACACCTTTGTCGTAGATTTTTTTATAGTTCATGGTTATCCGTTCCTTTTCAGCCAAAAGGAAGTAAGAGAGAATTTTATCTTTTTGTTCCAGTAGAATCTTTTCAAACTCCTCGGCATTTTTTGCCTTTACCTGAACCGTTGCCTGCGGATATGCCCAAACATCATCTTTAAAATAAACGCCAGGTTCAGATACATTCGAAGAAATGGTGGTTTGAACAATGTTTCGTGTACTCTTAAAAATATCTTTAAAGGCTGCCGGCGGTACATCAATCACATCAAACAGCGGCTCGTCCTGGGGAAGTCCGACATGCGACTGTGCCAGAATTTCACGAAGTACTTTCCCGGGCGTTCCTTCCCACGATTTCTTAGGGATTACAACAACCAATTCACCGGCTCTTCCGGTAATGTTTTTGTGCATGTGTGTGGCATCCGATGAGCATGAAACCATGAATACAAGGGCGGCGACCGCTACGAAAAGGCTTTTAAATTTGATGTTCATTTTAATCCGCTTTAATGATTTGTGGTAAATCCTAACAAAAACCTTACCAGTTTATATCGAACTCCTTCTGTGCCATCCATTGAGCAGGTGAACCATCCGTCCGTCAGCTGACGGACGGACCAGCTCAACTTTCAAACCACAACCCCACCGTCGGAGCGTTCACCGCTGCCGCGCGATCGTATCGCGGGGCTTGGGATCGGCGGTTTCCAACCGCCGCTTTCTGCGTGCCATTCATTGAGCTGGATTTTGAAATTTTCGGATTTCCAGACATCCAGTAATCTGGTAATCCAGAAATCCAGCAACCCTGGAAACACCCTTCGACTCCGCTCAGGGTGACAGACGAGTTGTACGAAGCCACAGGCAATTTCATACTTTTTTTACAAACCTACCAGGATCAGTTTCAAAAAAAAAATCCCGTTCCAAAAAGGACGGGATCTATAATATCTGTAACGATATTAATTACTTTTCAATTTTGTCGGTGTCGGACTTGGCCGTTTCATCATCGTCATCCTTTGTCGCGGCTTTAAATTCCTTCATTCCTTTTCCTAAACCTTTCATTAATTCCGGAATTTTACGGCCACCAAAAAGAAGTAGAACAATAATTAAAATGATTATTATTTCCTGAGGTCCAACAATTCCTGCTACTATAAATAAATTCATGACAATAAGTTAATTGGTTCGACAACAAAAATAGTATTTTTTATTTATCAGATACTTAAAAAGTACCGTTTATCATTTTTATAATATCATTGGCATTGGCATAAAGCACTAAGCCTAAAAGCAATACCATGCCTGCAATTTGTGCATACTCCAAAAATTTCTCCCCGGGTTTTCTTCCGCTGATCATCTCACCGAACAAAAACATTACATGTCCACCATCCAGTGCCGGAATAGGGAGTAGGTTCATAATGGCAAGAATAATTGAAATAAATGCGGTCATATTCCAAAAGTGAGCCCAGTCCCAGGTTGGTGCAAAAATATTACCAATGGTGGCAAATCCACCCAGTGACTCATATCCTTTGGTTTCTTTGTTGAAAATCAGCTTAAACTGTTTCAGATAATTCTTTGTGGTTTGAACACCCCGGTTAATTCCGGCAGGAATGGACTCAATAAAACCATATTTAATGGTTTTCCACTCAAACACATCGGGATTATTGAAAGCCGGGTAAAATCCAATTTTACCATCTTCGCCCACCTCAATGCTTTTGGTCATTTTTTCACCATCCCGTGTAATTTCAAGTTCAATGGCCGATCCATTTTTTGCCTCCAGGTAGCTTCTGAACTCATCGTAAAATGCAAATGAGTTTCCGTCAACCTTTCCCAGCACGTCGCCAACCAAAAGACCGGCGCTGATTGCCGGATAGTCTTTTGTTAATTTTCCAATCTGAACATCGTATGGAATACGCTCTTCCCATATTCCCTTACTTTTTAATAGAATGGCCAGATCTTCACCCGAGATTTCGATATCAATTTTCTGCCCATCACGCTCCACCTGTACTGTTTTGGCGGCATCTAAAACGATGGTGGGTACAACTTTATGAAATTGTTCGATGTATTGATTGTCGACCGTTAAAATTTTATCGCCGGTTTGAAAGCCGATTTTTTGACCCTGCTCGTTGGCAACAATCCCATATTTTACATTTTCAGTGGGTAAATATTGCTCACCCCAGGCATATAAAACGCCTATGTAAATTACCAGGGCAAAAATAAAATTCATCATCACCCCTCCTAACATAATCAGCAAACGCTGCCAGGCCGGTTTTGCCCTGAATTCGTAGGGTTGTGGTGGAAGTTTCATTGCTTCCTTGTCCATTGACTCGTCGATCATCCCTGAAATTTTAACATAGCCACCCAAAGGAAGCCAGCCAATTCCATATTCGGTATCGCCCTTTTGTACTTTAAAAAGC
>JBFEWU010000001.1:0-66071 GCA_041546215.1 Draconibacterium sp.
AATATACGATGGGCAGGAATACAATAATTGTGGTCAGCGTCGATGCGGTAATGGCACCACCCACCTGCGATGTTCCGGTAATTGCTGCCTCGCGTACACTCATTCCGTCCTCGTGGTTTCGGAAAATATTCTCCATCACTACAATGGCATTATCAACCAACATACCCGCCCCAAGCGCAAGCCCACCCAAAGTCATAATATTTATGGTGAGGTGGTTAAAATACATGAGATTAAAGGTTGCAATAATCGAGATCGGGATTGCAATACTCACAATAAGGGTTGTACCAAAGCGGCGCAGGAAAACAAATAGCACAATTACAGCCAGCAAAATTCCCAGCAAAGCTGTTTCCTGTACTTCGTCGATTGCACGACTAATAAACCGCCCCTGGTTCGTAACTCCTGTAAGCTTGTAGCCCGGCAATGCTTTTTCGATCCTTACCAAAGCTTCGTTAATTTGCTCAACCGATTTTACCGTATTGTATTTTGTTTCTTTATAGATCGAAAGGCCCAAACAACGCTCACCATTAATATGCACGATGTTTGCCGGCTCTTTATTTCCTATGGAAACATCGGCCACATCTTTTAAATATACCGGTGCCATTGTATTGTTGCTCTGAGCCTGTGCAGCTTCCTGGTTCCGAACCAGCTTATAACCCACAATGAGGCTCTCAAAATCTTCAACCGTTTGCAGAATTGAAACGCCTTTTACAATATACTGCATTCCCATGTCGCTGATTCTGCCTCCGGATACATTCCTGTTAAAATTTTGAATGCGGTTTGAAACCTCATCCATTGAAAGATTTTGGGCATCCAGGCGATACACATCCGTTTCGATAATAATCTCACTCTCCTCCTGTCCCGAGAGTTCAACTTCGGCAACACCTTCCAAACGCACCAGCTCGTTACGAATATAGTTTTCAGCCACCTTCCTGATCTCATTCATGTCATCAATTTCGGAGTGCGACAATCCAATGATCATGACCGGGGTGGTATTCGGATCATGCTGGGTTATCTTCAGTTCTTCAATTTCAGAGTTCTGAGCCAGCATATTTAAAGCTTTCTGCAAGTCGAGAAAGGCTTCATCCATATCTTTGTTCCAGGCGTATTCAACGGTAATCTGAGCCGAACCAACCCTCGAAACTGAAGTCACCTGCACCACATCTGACTGACGAATGGCAAGTGCCTCAATGTTCTCCACAAATTGCTGCTCCATTTCTTCCGGTGGTCGCTCGCCCGACGTTACCTCCACAAAAATTCGTGGCGAATTTAAATCGGGGAAAAGATCAATCCCCAACTTATCGTACGAAATGTAGCCCAGGAGCAAAATTCCAAGCACCACCATAAGTACGGTAACCGGGTAATTGACAGAAAATTGTGTTAATTTCTTCATGTTAAAATAGTTGGAAGAAGGAAGCTCATAGCAGGAAGTACATCTAACTCCCAACTTCAGGCTTCCAGCCTGTATTTATAAAATCACTTTAACTTTTGAGCCGTCGCGTAAGGTTTCGAATCCTTTAATAATTAAGCGGTCATTGGATTTCAAACCATCCAGTATTTCAATTTCATCCTGGTTTGAAATACCTGTTGTTATGCGCCGGTCATCCGCAGCACTGTTACGTCCAACAACAAATACGTATTTTCCGCGCGAACCCGACATAATAATGTCTTTGGGAATGACAACAACACTGTCTTTTTGCGAGATAATGATATTCGCTTTTACAAACATTCCCGGACGCAGTTTTAAATCCGGATTGTCAATTTCAAGTTTGCCATGAAAAGTCCGGGTTTCGTCGCTGATGATTGGCGAAAGCTCACTCACCATGCCTTTAATTGTATCTTCAGTAAGTGTGTAGTTCGTAATAATCACTTCTTGTCCAATTTTGAGATCCGAGATATTTTTTTCTGGAAGATTGATTTCAACATACATTTTTTTGTAACTCATCAGGCTCACCATGGGTTGATTGCTTGCCACACGAACCCCTTCAGTGTAATAAGGCAAATCCACAATTACACCTGAAAATGGAGCAACAACCTGCATTTTTGCCCATTGAATTTCTGCACGTTCATAGTCGTTTTTTGCGGTAATCTTTGAAACCTCAGAATTGCGAAGTTCGCGCAAAGTAACCCCCCCTTTTTCGTAGAGCGATTTTTGTTTCTCATATTCATCATTGGAAATTTCCAGGTTGAGTTTTTTCGACTCCATTCCAAGGCCATTCACATATTCCTCATCTTCCAACCTGATGATAACCTGGCCCTTTACAACCTGGTCGCCCAGCTGAAATTTACGCCCGGTTTTTGGATTAATCTGAAGCCGGTAATCGCCTGCGATCTCCGAACTCAGATCGGTTTCAGAACGCGCCTTTGCCGTTCCGGTAGTATTAATAAATTGCTGAATACTTTTTAATTTAATATTCTCTACCGAAACAGGTACTGCCAAATCGGCCGATTCGGATGCTGGCTGATTGTTACACGAAACCACTGCGGCAACAACAGCAAAAAAGATAAGTAATTTTATATTCTTCATGATTTAAGTTTTTCAGGATTTGTTATTCGTTCAGGTACAATTCAGCAGGAATAATTTCCTGACCGGTTTCGAAATCGTACAAGGACTGAATTTTAAGGTTTAACAATTCTATTTTATAGTTGATAAGTGCCTGACGATAGGCAATTTTTTTCTCTGAAAGCTGTGTTTGATACAAGTTTAAATCCATACCTGTAAGGTCTCCGTTTTCGTATCTTTCAAGGTTAATTTCATACGTTAACTGCGCATTGCGTTCGTTTTGTTTTGCAATATCAATCTGGTTCAGTTGGTTTTGCAAATTACGGTACACCTGGCGTATGTCCACAACAATCTGTTTTTTCTCTTCCGAAAGATTTAGCTCCTGTGACTGAATAGCTGCCTCGGCAGCTGCGATGCGTGCTTTCTTTTCTCCCCAATCGAAAATTGGGATATTGAAACTAAGTGAAACCGACGGACTCCGTGTTGGATTATCGAATATCATGTTCAACTCACGGTTATCACCGGTGATCCCCATTCTCAGGTTCATGTCGCCCCTGAATTCGTTTAAGGATTTGGTTTGAATCAAATTGAATTGGCTGGTTTCGATATCAATCTCGCGCTGACGCAGTTCCATGCGCGACTTCAATCCGTTATTAATCGCTTTATCCATGTCAACCGGAACGGGATTTGCACTGATATCAGCCAGGATCAGAATATCTTCAAATAAGTCCATTCCCAAATAAAGTTTCAGCTGGTCTTTGGCATTTTCGAAATTAACTTCACTGTTTTGCAAAGTCGATTTAGAGGTTGCAAGGTTCAGTTCGGCCTGGTACTGTTCTTCTTTGGCAGCAAGTCCGGCTTGTACCTTATTTACGATGATATCGTAACTTTTTTGTGTGTTCTCCAGTTCTTCTTTGGCAATTGTTAAATTCATTTGCGACATGTAAACATTGTAGAAAAACTGGGTAACATTTCTTTCCAGGTTCAATCGCTGAATGGCATAGCTGATGTTTGCATTTTCGAGGTTAAGCTCCAACTCTTTCAGTTGTAGCTTCTGCCGGTTATAGGTAAACAGCGGCTGATTTAAATTCAGGTAAAGGTTATTAAAGAACACCTCACTCTCGCTATCACCCACCGATGAATTACTGCTCGCCCATCCAAATTCGTTGGCAAGCGAAATTGTACCGTCGGTGAGCAAAATGGGTTGTGTTACGCGAAAGGCAGTGCTTGTTTCAAAGTTTTCGTTGGTGTACCATTGCGAAACACGGTTGTCGAACCTGCGTTGTTTACTGTAATTCGCCGGATTTAGCTCCAGGGAAAAACGAGATTTTAAAGCTGCTCTTTGTGCTTCAAGGTTTTTCGAAAATCGTTCCAGATTTAAGAGCGACTGCTGAAGATCGGGACTACCCGTTTCGGCAATGCTAAGTGCTTTGGCAAGAGTTAATGCTTCCTGCGCCTGAACGGCAAAACTTCCTATTCCCAGAAGAAAGATCAGAATAGTCAGCTTTTGCAAACGTTTGATTTTTGTTGTCATTTTATGCTTATTTATTTCTTAGATTTCAACAATTTTTACTGCATCGGCAAAAACATAGCGCAATTCAGTTTTATTTGAAAGTTCAATTAGCGCGGTTTCCGAATCAAAGTAGAACGAACCCAGATGATTCCATCCATTCTCCGCATTATGAACCTCCAAAGCTGCTTCTTCTGGCCCTTCTTCGCCATGTATGGTAAAATGGTAATTCCCTTTCTCTTCTCCTCTGTCGCGTCTGAAACTACGCGGTTTATATAGGTGGTAATACACATCGTAATATCCCGGCTTTTTCAAAGGAACTTTCCAGCTGGCTTTCATATCGCCTTCGCCACTTTTTATATAATGTGCCGAACGTACATAATTGCCATAAAATTCATCGTTCGTGGTAGCTGTCCAATTCATGGGTGGTCGCCACCTGTTTATTCCCTCATATTTTCTTTTTTTCTCTTCTTCCTTCACGATCAGCTTTTCAAGCAAACTGGTATTTTCCGATACAGTAAACTCAAAACCTGGATCTTCGTTGTCAACGACGCTTTCGTTGGGCAATTCAACCTGAACAGCAGTGGCACTAATTCTTTCACCTTCCCAGGGTTTTATCTTCAGATCCTCATCTACTTCCCTGAAAAACTCCATCATTGTTTGCGGGATGTTTTTCGAGGTCAGGGTATTCAGTATCACCATACGAGGAGATCCATCAAGGAGGTAGCTCAATTCTTTGGTTTGGCCGGCTTCAAAATAGATTAAATTATCAATTACATCACTGCCTCCCATTCCTCCGCCACGACCACCGGGTCCTCCACCCAAACGGAAGGATAGTTTCACCAGGCCTTCTACTTCCGAGAAATTTGTAACTTTTACCGAGACCATGGTTTTCATTGCATCTCCCGATTTTACTTTTACAGCCTTCATGGGCGAAGTAAGATAACCAGGCAAAGACTTAGCTTTAAACCAGTTGTCCATCATAGGCACCAGTTCTATTCCAAAGCGTTCGTTTATCTGTTTATCAAATTCTTCAAAAGAAATATTCTTGTATTTATTCTCGGTCAATATTTTCTGTAAGAAATCTTCAAACTCATCCTGTCCTGCCTTCCACTGTATAAGTGAAAACAATACTTCACCCTTTAATTTTATTACATTGGCCACAATATCTTTTTGATCAGGATCAGCCAGAATTTCTTCAAATGTCATATCCTGCAGTGCAATGTTTGCCATTACATCCGGACTTTCACCACTCATGTTGCTCATAAACATGGCTCGCATATCCATATTCTGATTTTTCAGATAAGCTTCGAAAACACGATTTGTAATTGGCCAGCGATCGGACTGAATATTATTTTGAAAATTATACAACATGGGAAAAATAAAATATGGATTCCCTTTTTGCTCCACTTCCGATTGCCCTCCACGCATATTATTCCTATCCACATCCGTTTCCGTTGTAAATTTCCGCATGAAGTCTTCTATCAACCACAACTCTTTATCCTGGTCTGTCATATCCGAACCGCCATCTCTTCTGCCCCATCTTCCTATTCGTTTCTTTTGGTTTTCAAAATCCGCTTCCCGCAGCATATATCCTTTTTCAGGGATGAAAACCTGCTCTGGTTGAACAGCTTCCTGAACAGAAGTCCACATGCGTTCGTAAGTCTTAAACTGTGCCGGTACCTCCACAATAGAAATACGGGGATAATTGTAATCAAGGTTATAGTTGCGTTTAAAATCTTCAAAACTCTGAGAAATCTTATGTATCAGCGTATCTTTTGATTCGGGAAACATCTCCGAAAAATAATCATGCCCTTCAAAATGCCAGACTCCGAATTCAAGACTATCATCCTCTTCTTTAATTTGTTTATACGCCCCAATGGCCAGCGAAATTTTAGTCAATGGCGTTTCGTTTTCGAATCTGAATTCTCCCTCCGAAATCTCATTTATTTGACCCTGCGAAATGGCCTGCAAACCTTTGGTTGTTTTTACCTGGAGCGTATAATTTACAAATTGCGCCTGATACCAACTTACATCTTTGGTACTGTAAGTAACACCGGTTTTCGGATACCAGTTGGCTTCGCTGGTCAATAAAACGAAATTGGGTTGAACAAATGCATATCGCTTATCCACATTGATTACGAACCGTCCATATTTCTCCTGCATTGCTTCTTCTTCTATATCCAGATAGCAGTAGGCCTCATCAATGGTTCCGGAATAGCTGAATTCGATCCTTGCCGAATCACCGGGTTGGTAGTTTACCTTGTCTGAAACAATTATCAAATGTTTATCGCGTAAAAATGCGGTTTCCTTTCCATCAATTTTTATACCCCTGATTTCCAAACCTGCATTTAAACTAAAGACCAGTTTATCAATGGCTTGTTTTTTGTCGTTAATAAGAGAAAGGGTTGAAACAACATCGATACTATTTCCCTTGTGTTCAACTTTTAAATCGTTTGCGGTTACCGATGGAACCAACTCATCAACGTATTTATTATTCAACTCAACTATCTCACTACGTAATTTTTCTGTTTTTTTAAATCCATGAATGTGATTAAAAGCCAAATAGCCAGCGCCTGATAAGAACACCAGACTAAAAATAACCGACAAATAGGTCATGGTTTCCGATTGCGGCAATCGTTTAAGTAAGAAAATAGTAAGGAAAATAAATCCTACTCCAAGTCCAAAATAAATACTCCGATGTGCCATTATAACTTCAAGGTTTCCGAACCCAACCACATTTGAGCTTAACATCGGAATATTAAATGCCATGTAATCGAAGATGTAATAATACTTGGCTTGGAGCAAAAACAGCGTAATGCCGATATAACCTAAAACCAATACAAAGGTGATGGCCTGATTTCGAATAACACTCATGAGTAAGAACGACAATCCCATTATAAATACAAGGGTCGGGATACTGATAAGCAGCAGGTAAACGCCATACGACACCCAATCGATTGCAGTTTGTTGAGCCAGTGCATTAAAAATCAGTGCCATAATAACCACGGCAATATTCAGAATCATAAAAACCTGCATATTCCCCAGCGTTTTACCAATCACATATTCGCCATTGGTCATCGAGCGCATGTAAATTACTTCGGTAGTATCAAGCTTTTTATCTCGTTTTAAGAAGTCGGATGCCAAAAACACGGCTATTACCGCCTGGGCCACATTTAAAATTAAAAGGTTAAAATAGGGGATGGCGCTCGGAATTGCACGAATTGCCCAGCTTTCATTTCCACCACCTTCAATAACCATCCCGAAGTTCATTCCGAACAGCACGAATAACGACAGAACACTAAAAATGCGGAAAAACCAACTACGGAACAAGGTTTTGCGCTCGTACTTGGCAATTGAAAATATATTATGTAATGAAATCATTTTTAATACTTTAAGCGTTCGACCACTGGTTTAATTTGTTTTCCATAAAATGCACATATGCATGCTCGAGGTTAGGCGCAATTTGTTTTCCCTGGTACCCGTTAATTTCCTCGGCAACCACCTGCACCTCCCAGCCACCATCAATGGGAATAGTAGATATTACAGGGTACTTCTCGTTAATTTGCAGGTATTCCGCTTCGGTAGCTTCAATCAGCCAAACATTTCCTTCGGCTTCTTTAACAAGTTGCTCGGGCGAACCTGCAAAGGCCAGCTTCCCGTTATTCAGTAAAGCCATGTTATCGCAAGTACTCGAGATATCGCCAACAATGTGTGTCGAAAGAATAATAATTACATCGCGGGTACTAATTGTTGAAAGCAGGTTACGAAACCGGATGCGTTCTTCAGGATCGAGCCCGGTGGTCGGTTCATCGACAATTATTATTTGCGGATCGTTTATTAATGCCTGTGCGATTCCCAGACGGCGTTTCATTCCCCCTGAAAGTTTATTGGCATTTCGGTCGCGAGCTTCAAACAATCCCACTTCTTCCAGCATTTGGTCGACCGCCGTTTTTCGTGCTGTCCCATTTTTCATACCTGCCAGACGTGCCGTATAATCAAGGAATTCATAGGTTTTTAATTTCGAGAAGAAACTAAAGTCTTGTGGAAGATAACCTAACATTGATCGAATTTGCCTGCGGTTGTTCGACAGTTCGTAATCGTTGTAATATACCTTGCCGCTTGTGGGTTTCATAAGCGTAACAAGAATTCGCATAAGGGTCGATTTCCCAGCCCCATTCGGCCCCAAAAGGCCAAACATTCCATTTGGAATTTCAAGGTTCAGGTTATTAACAGCATAGCTGCCTCCCTTGTAAACTTTATTCAGATTTTCAATTTTTATATGCACAGCACAAATTTCTATATTATTAAAGACAACCAATTGGACTTAGGAAGTACCCGATCGTTTAATCTAGTTTGTCATATTTATCCGTTAAAATTACAATCCAGGCTTCAATCACTTCTTCTCAACTCATAGAATTAAGATGAACAGGTTCAGTTCTTCGACCAATCCACCCTTTTATCTGTTTAACGAATTGTTATATTCTCAGCAAATTTGATAAAGTCGATCATTGGACCATTACAACATTGTTTGAGTGGCAAAAACTTACAAAAAGGACACAAAAAAAGCTCCTGAAAACCGGAGCTTTTAAAAAAAATCAGCTATTCCTATTTACCTGACAAACAAAACAGATACCTCGACCAAATACTTTTGAATTGTAAAATCAGATGAGATTTCCGGTCCGCCACTTGTTGAAAAAGAGCGGGCACAAAGTTTTAGACTCCCGAAATCATAAAAAAACCCCGGAACACCGGGGCTTCAATACGAAAACCAAAAACTAGAGTTGTGCAATGTACCTGTGTTCTTTAAACCTATCGGTAAGCACAATTTCGTATTCTCCTTTTCTCAGTTGGCTAAGATCCATGTACCTCTGAACAGTAAGTTCTTTCCCCAGATTAACAGCGCTAATGTGCTTTCCTCTGTGGTAAATATTTACATAAACAGGTTCGCATGGACAGTTGAAAAACGAGACGCTCAGCATTTTATCTTTCATACGGAAACAAGGTTCATAACAACGTAAAGCAGTTCCAACCTTAATTCCTTCTTTGCCAACCTCGACACTTCTGTTGATACTTCGGTTTCCAAAATTTATACATACACCGTATTTCCCTTTTCCCATTTCTGAGAAGTCAAATACTTCTTCATAATTGTCGAATCGTTCTTTTGTTTTCTTAAAATATACAATATCACCCTTCCAATTGCTTAGGGTAATTTCGAGAGGAGTTGCCGAAGTTGAGGTAAAGACTACCAAAGCCTTATCTTTTTCTACGGGTACGACATTCATTCGTGGAAAATCGGAGGCAGTCCCTATTGCTGCAACAAGGAATGCCAATACTGTTAATATCCAGTTTTTTGTTTTCATGATGTGTTGTTTAAATTATTTTCAAAATGGCTGATTAAAATTACGCCACAACAAATTCATTATCAACGTTAAATAGACAAACAACACAAATTCAAAGTCACACAACCTGAAACTGCCGTTTTTGCCATTCACTGATTATTTCCTGCATTTGACTGACTTTACTCAACGAGTAAAAGGGAAATAAAAAGGATTGCCGAAAGCCTCATTCAGGTAAAAATGAAAGGAATAGGGCTACGAATCCCGTTAACTAAATAGATAAACAAAATTATTCTTTACAATAAATGAACTAACTTGTTGAGGAATTGTAAGGCGGTTATGAAATTCTGTTAGAACCATTTGCCATGTCACACAAAAATAAGACTTGTTCATGGTTTTTGATCGTTGCATTTGTACTTCCAATGGGTTATCCCTGTCTTGTACTCTCGCAAGAAAGCATAGATATCTCCTATACTTCAGGATCGATACTGGTACACACCGATAAAATTGAACCCATTTCGCACAAGGCTGTAAATGGCTTTTCAATTGGCTACACCTTTAAAAACACGAGAGGCCAGCACTGGCGCAAATATTACCACTTCTCCAATTATGGTTTAAACTATACCTTTAAATCATTTAATAATCCTGACGTTTTAGGGAACGCACACGCACTTACATCTTTTTTAAAACTTTCCTTTTTAAAACAACCTAAAATTTTTGATATCGGATTTAGAGGATTTGCAGGATTTGCCTACCTCACAAAAACATACAACGAGTTTTCAAATCCCCTGAACCAGGCCATTAGCACGCATTTTAACATTACAAGTGCCGTACAACTTTATACGAAATTTTGCCTTCACCCATTGTTCCTGGAATATTCCTACGGATTGAACCACTTCTCAAACGGTCTGATTAAAAGCCCTAACCTGGGAATAAACTCATTGAACAATCAATTTGCAGTTGGCTGGGAATTTGAACAGCCGGCTACAAGCTCCAAAACTCAAAAGAATGAAGGGCATCCCCTTCTAAGAAATGAATTTTGGTTCTATGGCTCATTGGGAACGAAAAGAATAAAAGATTACGATCAGAACTTTCTTTTTTATGCTGCTTCACTGAACCATTCAACACAAATAAATTCAATAATTAAACTGGGCTTTGGGATTGACTTCATACACGACAAATCACTAACCCAACATGCTATTCTTAAATACAATTACACTGGAGAAAAGAATCTGGATTTTCGTTTTGGACCAAATATTCAAGGCGAATTTTTATTCGGAAATCTAGGTTTTAACCTTGCATATGGATTCTTTTTTGGAGATGTAACAAATTACGTGTCGCGAATTTATTACAAAGTCGGGGTAAAGTATTACGCCGGAAAAGTTATTGCAATTGCAAATATCAGGGCTGTCCCCTTATTTAAAGCGCAAGTTTTGGAAGTTGGTATAGCTTGCCGATTTCACACGTTTAATAATTGAAAAAAAAGAGAATTCTCTTATCTTGGGCAACCAATTTTAATCAAATGAAAACATACAACTTCGATGAGATAGTGCAGCGCGAAGGAACAAACTGCCTGAAATACGATGCAACTGAAATTTACTTTAAAGCAAAAGACCTGCTGCCGCTTTGGGTTGCCGACATGGATTTTAAAACTCCCGATTTTATTGTTGATGCCATTAAAAAAAGGGTGGAACACGAAATTTATGGTTACACCTTTAGAGCCGATTCATATTACGACGCGATTATTGGCTGGATGAAACGCAGGCACGACTGGCAAGTACAAAAGGAATGGATTTCTTTTAGCCCGGGTGTTGTGGCAGGTTTGAGTTTTGCCATCGAAACTTTCTCGAAACCAGGCGATGGTGTAATTGTACAACCGCCGGTGTATTTCCCGTTTTTCGACTGTGTTAAGGGCACCAAACGTAAAATGATTGAGAATCCTCTTAAAATTGTGAACGGGCGTTACACTTTCGATTTGGAAGACTTAAAAGCCAGTATTGACAACAATACCAAACTTCTACTGCTCTGTAATCCGCAAAATCCGGGCGGTATGGTATGGACCCGTGAAGAATTGGAGGCATTAGCAAATATCTGTTTAGAACATAATATCATGATCATCTCGGATGAAATTCATTCGGATCTGATTTTTGAAGGTCAAAAACATATTCCACTGGCAAGTATCTCGGAAGAGCTTGCCAGTAAGTGTGTAGTTTTAATGGCACCCAGCAAAACATTTAATGTGGCCGGGCTGGCATCGTCGTTGGTAATTATTCCCAACAAAGTCAATTTTGCACGCTACGAACGCACCATTAGTGTGGGGCATTTCGGTATGGGAAATATTTTTGGTTCCATAGCCCTGGAAGCGGCCTATACAAATGGCGATAACTGGCTGGGACAAATGCTCAGTTATCTTTGGGAAAACTACTTGCTGGTTGAAGGTTTTATGAAAAACAAACTTCCACGCGTTAAGGTAATGAGGCCCGAAGCCACTTACCTGGTTTGGATGGACTTTAGCGACTATGGAATGAAGAATGATGAGCTCATGTCCCAGCTGCTTGAAAAGGCAAAAGTTGCCCTTAACGACGGTGGACGATTCGGCAAGGGAGGCGATGGTTGGCTACGTATTAATATTGGATGCCCTCGAAGCATTCTGCAACAAGCACTGGAAAGACTGGAAAAGGCTTTTGGCTAAAAAAGTTGCTTAATCCGGGCATAAATGCCAGGGTCGGGCAAGCAGATCATCAATTATTTTACTTTCCCCGGATTCTTTTTTACAAAGTCGGACCAGTTTTTATATTCCTTCGATTTTTGAGGTTTATTCAATTGAATAAAATGACAAATGGCTACGGCAACAGCGTCGGTTTCATCCAGTGCCTTATCCATATCTTTCAAATTATACACCTTTTGCAGGAAATAAGCCACCTGTTCTTTTGATGCACGCCCCATTCCGGTTATGGCTTGTTTAACCAACAGCGGGGCATATTCATGAATGGGCACATCGTGCATCAGAGCAGCAGCCATTAAAACTCCCTGTCCTCTACCCAGTTTCAGCATCGACTGCACATTTTTACCATAGAAAGGTGCTTCTATGGCCATTACATCGGGTTTGTATTCTTCCACCAAATGCAAGGCCCGCTGGTGCAGGTATTTTAAGCGCATGTAATGATCTGAATATTTTTTAGGTGTAATGTTTCCCATGTGCAATATCACCGGCTTTTTATCCCTGATTTCCACCAGGCCATAACCGGTAACTGTTGTTCCGGGATCGATCCCCAATATACGTAATGGTTTATTCATGCTAAACAACGATTGGATTTTAGTGGCTTGTACCGGTACCCTGAAGCAAAATGTTTCTTACTTCTCATTTCTCTCCCTCCGGTCTGATTGTTGCACAAAAATTCCGGCAATAATAAATACAAGCCCGATAAAAGTAGTGATGTATATGTTTTCCTTCAAAATAAAGTGGATAAAAATTAATGAAACAAAGGGGGCCAGAAAAACCAAATTTCCGATTCTCGCATTATTCGTGCTCAGCTCCATGGCCTTAAGCCATAAAACATAGGTTATTCCGGCTTCAAATAAACCCACATATACGATCGCCCAAAAGCCATTGCCGGGTTCCAGCTTATAATCGGAGAACAGGACCATGACCAGAGAGAGATAAATAACGCCAAAACTAAAGTTTGTAAAAAGTTTCACCACCTGGTCGCGCCTGTCGCGCACATTATAAATCCAATACAAAGCCCAGGCAACAGAACTGCCAACTGCCAGAAAAACTCCCAGACCATTGGTTTTTTTAAATCCTTCCAGGCCACCTTGAGAGGAAATAAACACTACTCCGGTGAAGCTAATACTGAGTGCCAATACACTTTTCCAGCTCAATCTCTGTTTTAGCAAAGGCACCGAGAACAGGGCCAGTGTTATGGGCCAAACCATATTTAAAGGTTGTGCAAGCTGAGCCGGCAACAACGAGTAGGCTTTAAACAACACCAGGTAATAAACCAGCGGATTTAAGGCTCCCAAAAAGGCAGAATTAAGAATTTGCTTTTTCGTTTGCTTGCCCAAAAGGTAAACTTTTCCCTGAACCAACAGGAAAATAAAAAGAACAGCCAGGCTTACAAGGGATGAGTAAAAAATGAGTTGAATAAAATCGTATTCACGAAGTGCAATTTTAAAGGCACTTGCCACCGTTGACCAGAAAAAAACTGCCAAAGCGGCAAAGAAGTATGACTTTGAATTGTTCGACATAAATGACTGTAATCGAGCCCAAAATACGAATTCCAAATTCCAAACAAGCTATGATAATCAAATTTTTAAACCTTCTGATTTTGACAATGAATACTTTCCATTACTGAATATTATCGTGATCAGTGAGAGATGAAAGATCAGAACTCTGTGTTTTCAATGGCCCGCATAAAAAGTCCTTCTTTTCCTTCGGGCTCTTTATCGGGAAAAATCTTTCGTAATTCACGGTACTTGTTGCGCGACTCTTCAATAAAAACACTCCCCGGATACATGCTTAGCATTTGTTTGTACAATTCTTTGGCCTTTTCTTTTTCGTCCAGGTAGTAATGGTAAATCTCAGCCAACATGTATAAGGCATCGTCACCAAGCAATTCGTAACTAAAGTCGGTGGTAATGGTTTCGAGGTATTGCGCAGCCAGGGCATAATTTTGTTTTTCCGTCTCAATTTTAGCTTTTCGAAAAAGAATATCATCAACCAGCGTGTGGTAGGGGTATATATCAGCTATTGAATCTAAAACTGCCATGGCTTCACCATCGCGATTTTGGAAAAACAGCAAATCGGCACTGGCAAACATTTGCAAGGGAACCGCAGTGGTATCCAAATTGAGGTTATTTCCGATCATCATCGAAAGTTCCATGGCATCGTTGGCCGTAAGTTTCGAAGTACTGGCTTTTAATACATCCAGTTGTGCTTTTGCCCAGCTGAAATTCCCCATATAATAACCCAGCCTGGCTTTTTTCAGTTTCACCTCATCGCCAAGCGCGTTCTTTTTATTGGCATCAATTACCTGCGAATAAATGAGCATGGCCTCCCAGGGATCATCCGCATAAACATATATATCTGCTTTTTCGCTTTTCAAAACGCCAATTTGTTCCGGCTTTAAATTAGGGATTTTTAAACCTCTCTGTAATATCTCAATCGCCTCATCGGCATCGTTTAAATAAAAGGCCTTTAAATGGGCATATTCCTGAATTAAATTTAAAGTTGCCGGCCCATATGCCAAATATTCCAATCCAAGATTGAAATTTCCCGCCAGTTCGAGAGCTTTCTCTTTATCGCCGGGAAACTCAGTAACAAAGTGTAAATACGAAGCATGAATATTTCGCGCATAAGCCTGTGGATAATACGGACTGTCTTCTCCCTGATCCATTAAATATTTAAATGCCTTTTTTGCTTCGATGAATTGTTTGTTGTATAATGCCATATTCCCCAATGCGGCAATCTGCCCGGCTTCTGCACCTGTTCTTTTGTCTAAGGCAATGGCCTGCCTTAAAGCACCCGAAAACTTTTTCTCCTGAAGGAAAAACCAGATTAAAAGCCTGTTATACCCAATAACCTGGGGCTCTTCCTGAATTCTCCGGAGTACCTGTGTGCGGAAGTTATTGCGCAAACCATCGTCGATATCCAAACGCATGGCCGACGACAAACTACTCTCTACCCTGGCCAAATGTTTTTCATCTTGTCGCAGAAGATTGAGGTACTCTTCCATCATACTGGTATAATCGCGCAGGTACAAATTAGCACGCGCCAGTTCATAATTAAATGCTTCGCCTTCCAATCTTTCCCGTCCCTGCAAATAGGTTTGTTTCGCAAATTCGTACTCCCCCCACATCAGAAAAGCATTGGCAGTAATTATATAACTTCCCTTGTCTGGCGAAATTTTAGCGATTGCCTCACGGTATTTTTCAGTGGCCTCTTCAATTCGTTTCTGAACCTTTAAAATCAGGCCCCAGTGCACATAGTATTCGGGCCGGGGTGTTTTTTGTTTTTTAATCTCACCTTCAATTTCCTCTTCTGCCTCTGCATATCTTTTTAATTCAACCAAACAATTTATGTAGTAGCGGAAATAGGTGCTGTTTCGCGAAAGTTTATGAACCTCCTTCAGCAACGGCAAGGCCTTTTCGTAATCTTTCGCATTGTAATATCTAATGGCAAGGCTCGACTTGGTTTGAAGCTCCGATCTTTTTTGTTGGCCGAAACTCACATTCAAACCAAAAACCAGGATACACAGGATGAAAATATATTTCATACGATTAAAATTATTTATTGGTAAGGTATCGTATGGAACTCGCAAGTATTTTAATCATCCCCCTCCCGCTGGGCGGGACAGGTCGGGTGTAAATAGTTTTACATGCTCGTTTCATAATTAATCCAACTCCTACAAAAATAACACAGTTCTGTGAACAATAGTTTTTTCGAAAACATTTTTACCATTTGGCAGTTAATAAATTTTACATTGAATAATAACTTATACATTTGCAAAAAAATATTTTGATATGGCTCATGAGTTGAACGGCAGGCAGCGTTTGCCGAGGTGGATGAAGATGAAAATGCCAAAAGGTGAAAGCTATTCAAAGGTGAAGAATTTAGTTGATAAACATGGTTTGCACACCATTTGCACCAGTGGCAACTGTCCCAATATTGGTGAATGCTGGAACCGTGGAACGGCAACTTTCATGATATTGGGTAACATTTGCACACGCCGGTGTAAATTCTGTGCCGTGCCAAATGGTGTTCCGCTGTCTCCCGATCTGGAAGAGCCGGAAAAACTGGCCAAATCGGTACAAATTATGGGCGTAAAGCATTGCGTAATTACTTCGGTCGACCGCGACGATCTGGAAGACCAGGGTGCCGGCATATGGGCAGAAACCATTCGCCAGGTAAAACGCTTAAATCCAGGAACAAAAGTGGAGGTGTTAATTCCTGATTTCCGGGGAAAAGAAGAACTGATACAAAAGGTGATCGATGCAAAGCCCGATGTAATTTCACACAACCTTGAAACCACCGAGGAACGCACGCCCTTTATCCGTTTTGCAGCCAAATACCGCCGCAGCCTTGATGTGATTAAATACATTGCCGATAATTTTGGACTTGCAAAGTCGGGGATTATGCTTGGTTTGGGCGAAACACACGAAGATGTAATCAAAACCATGGACGACCTGCTGGAAGCAGGTTGCAAGGTTATGACCATTGGACAGTACCTGGCGCCAACAAGCAAACACATGCCGGTGGTTGAATACATTGAACCCGGGAAATTTGCAGAATACCGAAAAATCGGACTGGAAAAAGGATTTAAGTTTGTTGAAAGTTCGCCATTGGTAAGAAGTTCATACCGGGCAGAAGAACATGTAAATGCATGATGCACAAACAATTGAATATTGAAAGTTGAATACATGGCAGATTTTAACTATAAGGACCTGGGATTATTGGACTATAAAGAGTGCTGGGATTACCAGGAAAGTATTTTAAAAGAAGTGTCCGATGAAAAGAGGAGTACCAATGGTCCTACCAAAAAGAATCAGTTTATTTTAGTTGAACACCCGCATGTTTATACACTTGGCAAAAGTGGCGATGAAGGAAACTTACTTGCCGCCGGTGATTTTCTGAAGAAAATTGACGCTACTTTTTACAAAATAAACCGTGGTGGCGATATTACCTATCACGGGCCCGGCCAACTGGTGGGCTATCCCATTATCGACCTTGAATATTATAAAATTGGTGTGCGGGAGTACATTGAAAAAATGGAAGATGCCATTATCGCGTGCATTGCCGAATACGGTTTGGAAGGCGGACGAAAAGAAGGCGCAACTGGCGTGTGGCTTCAACCCGGACACAAGGTACGTGCCCGTAAAATTTGTGCCATCGGTGTGCGGGTAAGTCGTTATGTAACCATGCACGGGTTTGCCCTTAATGTAAACACCAATATGCGTTACTATAACTACATAAATCCTTGCGGGTTTGCCTCATCGGCAGTTACCTCTATTCAGCAGGAATTAGGCAGGGAAGTTTCGATGGATGAAGTAAAGAAAGTAGCGATGGATAAATTTAATTCCCTGTATTAAGGCCCTTTCATATGGAGTCAAGAATCCCCATCATCCTTTTCTAAAGCAGCAAATTAATACCCATGCATGGAGAATGGGATGCTAAACATGAGAAGAGGACAAACTAAGCAACAGCTTTTTTTCGTTACTTATGTCGCTCGTCGAATTCTTTAATTTTATTGATAATTACCGGCTCGGCATTGTCGTACATTTCACGAATAAAAGGATCGTTAAAAGGCATTGTTCGTTCTTCAAAAGCCATGTCGTTTACCCGCTCAAACAAACGCTCCTTTGCTGCCTGGATATCCTTCCCGTAAATATGATATGAATCGGCATGCCAGTTCAATCGGCCTAATTTAACCGTCTTCCCGGTTTTTTCTGCAACCCCCGCCGCAATCACTTCCTTGTTGAACTGAATAAAACCAAACATATTCATAAAACTGGCTCCCCAGGCATCGTTACTACGGAAACGGATGTTACTGTTTAACCAATAAACACCTTCCTCATCCTCCAGAATCCTGTACCAAAGCGATTGCAAACACGGAGGATCATAAATGTTGCTATCTAAATTGGGCATCCAGGTAATCATTTGTGCCTGCCTGGTAAAAGGCTGCTCCGAAAGTTTGTTGATCACGCTTTGTATCTGATCAACTTTAAAAGGTCCAACCTCGGTCGATTCACCATCAACCAAATCATTCCAAATCCCGTAATTTTTTAACCGTCCATGGTAAGTATATTCCCAACGCGTGTCGTCCTTGTCGTTCATATTCTTTACCCAATGGTCTTTAAAACCCTTTAATTCCAGCACATATTCCTTTAAATCGTCAATGCCTCCCGGAAATGCCATGTGAATCATCGGGTCGGTTTCCGGCTCCAGGATTGTCATGTTCATGGTACAGTCGATACTAAGCGGATCGCCAGGTTTATCATACTGTGTTTTAAATCGGGTTCCTTTTCCGTAAAGATAAATTAAGGCGCTTTCATAGGTTTCGGCCAACGATTTTCCGGAGACTGTAATAACGGGAATATTCTTCATTACAAAGGCTTTATAGTTTTACGATTATTGAGTTTTTAAAGATAAAAATTTATACCAATGTTATGCATTCAGCATCGAAGCAAATTATTGATTTATAAAAATTCTATATAAATCTACTTTCTGAAATTTTTTAAAATGTCTTGAAAAACTTCAGAATTATTTTTGAAAACTTTATTATTTTTGAAGTCTTGAACTTGAAATTCAATTCCAAAACCAATTAATATGAATTCTAAAAATCAAACAACAAGAAGAAAATTCTTAAAAAGCGCCCTTGCAGCCGGTGCCGGAATGATGATTGTTCCGCGCCACGTACTGGGTGGAAACGGGTTTTTGGCCCCCTCTGACCAATTAACCAAAGCGATAATCGGCGTTGGAGGAATGGGGCGCGGCCATATTCCATACGAAGGCACAAAAGTAGTTGCCATTTGCGATGTCGACAAATTGCATTTGGAAAAGGCACAAAGTCTGATCGACTATAAAGTAAAACACTTTAGTGATTTTAGAGAGGTTTGTCAACTGCCCGAAGTTGATATCGTACACATTGCCACTCCACCACACTGGCACGGAATTATGGCTGTTGAAGCCGCCAAAGCCGGGAAAGACATTTGGTGTGAAAAACCAATGACCCGTACCATTGGAGAAGGGAAAAAAGTAGTAGAAGCTGTAAATGCTCACGGACGTATGTTCCGTTTAAATACATGGTTCCGTTTTAAAGATAATTTTTACGGATTGGGAACCGATGTAAAACCGCTGAAAAAAGTAATTGACAGTGGAATTTTAGGTTGGCCCTTAAAGGTTACCGTAAGCGGAATTACAGGTTACAACTGGAAATTCTTCTGGAGTGGAAAACACAACCTTGAGCCACAAGCTGTTCCCGAAAATCTGGATTACGACATGTGGTTGGGACCTGCACCATACAAACCCTACCACCCACACCGCGTTCACTCCAATTTCCGTGGGTACTGGGATTACGATGGTGGTGGTTTAGGCGATATGGGCCAGCATTATCTCGATCCTGTTCAGTACATGCTGGGAAAAGACGATACCAGTCCGGTTAAAATTGAAGTGGATGCACCGCAACAACATTACGATGCAGTGGGCTCGTGGAGACGCGTAACCTACACCTATGCCGATGGTTGCCAGATTATTTTAGATGGCGAAAACAAAGACAAAGATGCAGCTTACATTGAAGGCCCGAATGGTAAAATCTACCAGGGATTCAGGTCTGACATACCGAACCTGCAAAGCTTTATTGAAACATTACCCGAGCCGGAACCACAAATTGGAATATTCTCCGAATCGGTGAAAACACGTAAGAAATTCGCCTTGAACGAAATGAATGGATTCCGTTCGGCAACCCTGGTGAACCTTGGAATTATTGCAGTTCGTCTGGGACGTACTTTAAACTTCGATCCCGAGAAACTGGAGTTCATCGACGACGAAGGTGCCAACCGACTGATTAATCAGCCCATGCGTGCACCCTGGACGATTTAATTTCCTGTTAATTAACGACTTTTTATTATTAAAAAAATGAAGAAAAATATATTCCAATTAGTAGCTATCCTGATGTTGGCGATATTCAGCACAGGGAGTTTTGCGCAAGACAATCGCACTATAGATACCAAAGTTGCCGATGTGCTGGCACAAATGCCATGCAAAGATCTATCTCAACGCGACAAAGCGATGAATGAAATTCTGGAAATGGGTTCTGCCGGCTATGAAAAATTAACAGCGATGTTAGTCCCTGCAGGAACCGGTGATGACACAGCAGTTCGTTTTGCACTGAATAGTTTCTCTCGTTTTGCCAGCCAGTTTGGCAAAAACGAAGCCAAAGCCCTTGCCGAAGAAAATCTGTTAAAAGCTTTAAAAGAAAATAAAGACGTGGAGGTAACAACTTTCGTCATGAACCAGCTAAACCTGGTGGGAGGGCATACTACAATTGAGGTGCTTAAAGATTATCTCACCGACGAGGACCTGGTTGAACCGGCTACTCAAACCATTCTTTCCATTGGCTGCCCAAAATCGGCAGATTTATTTTTGAAAGCACTTCCAAAGGCTGAAGGAAAAGTTAAAATGACTTTAGTACGTGCTTTGGGTGAGTTAAAGTGCAAAAAAGCCCTGGCTGAAATTACTCCCTTTGTTTCTGCGGAGTGTGCTCCCATGCAAAAAACAGCTCTAACTGCATTGGCCAATATTGCCTCTCCCGATGCTTACAAAACCATGCTGAAAGCAGCCTCGAATGTTGATTTCAAATACGAAGCTACCAACGCTGCCGAATCGTTTATTACCTACACAAATCGTTTAGGAGAAGAAAACGAACTGGAGGCCATGAAAAAAGCCTGCAAAGCAATTATCAAAGCCAATACTGCTTCTACCCAGTTGCACAATTACTCTGCAGCTTTGGCCATTTATGCCAAATACCTGGGCTACGAAGCCACGCCTCTTCTTCTGGATGCTGTCGACAATCCGGATAAAGCATTTCGTTATTCAGTATTAAACACTGCCGGGAAATCAGGCGGTATTGCCGATACCCGCAAATGGATCGCCAAAGCAGAATCGGCATCTTCCGAAGTAAAAGCCGATATCATTTCAATGCTGGGTCGCCGTGGTTGCGAACTGGCCACCGATTTTATCAGTCAAAGTTTAGGTTCCTCTTCTGATCTTGTTCGAGAAGAATCCATTGTGGCCCTGGGTGAATTACAAAAAACAAAAGCGGTTCCGGCATTAATTGCACACCTGACAACTGGGAAAGATCTTGATGCCACTAAAGCGGTATTGAACCAGCTCCTGGACAAGGCACATTTGTATGCTGTTGCCAATAAGCTGGAAAGCACTTCGGGAAAAACCAAAGCTGCTGTGATTGACCTGCTTGCCGCAAAGGCCGGCTCTCAATATTTCAACGAAATTCTGGCTGAAACTTCATCTTCAGATAATGACGAAAAAACTGCTGCATTTAAAGCCTTAAAACATGTATCTACTTTCCAAAATATTGATGCTCTTTTAAAACTTTTGCTTTCAGTATCTGAAGAAACTGAAATTACTGAAACGCAAATGGCTGTTATTGCCGCAACATCAGGTGTTGAAGCCGAACAAAAAGCTGATGGTAAAGTGCTGAGCGCATTTAATTCGACAAACAAAAAAGAACGTGTAGTTGTACTACTTCCTGAGATTGGCGGACCTGTTGCCCTGCAAACAGTCACAAAATCTTTTAATACTTCAGCAGGAAGCTTAAAAGAGGCTTCTTTTGAAGCACTTACCAATTGGAAAGATTACTCAGCATCCACATCATTATTCGCCATTTGCAAATCTTCAAGCGGTGAGTTCCAACAAAAAGCATTTAGCAATTTTGTCCGTATGGTTCGCTCTGCAAAGTTGCCCAACGACCAAAAGCTTTTGCAGTACCGTAAAATAATGCCTTATGCTTCCTCGAACGAAGACAAAAACGATGTGATTTCATCCATTGGTAACTTAAAAACCTTCCTGTCGCTGGCTTATCTGGAGCAATATCTGGGCGAAAAGGAACTAGCGGAAGCCACTTCACGTTCGATGATGAAAATTGCACTTCCCAACAGCAATGGGGAAGGTGGTTTCTCGGGCGACATTGTGCGCAGAATATTAGGCAAAGCAGAAAAAGCATTGACCGGAGAAGACAGCCAATACGATAAAATAAACATTAAAAAATACCTGGATGAAATGCCAAAAGACAAAGGCTTTACATCGATGTTTAATGGTAAAAACCTGGAGGGTTGGCAAGGGATGATTGCCGGTGGCAATCCAATTAAAATTGCTGCAATGAGCGACAAGGAAAGAGAAAAAGCTCAGGCAGAAGCTGATTTACATTTGTCGGAAAACTGGAGTGTTAAAGACGGTAAAATTATATTTAGCGGAAAAGGGCACAACCTGGTTTCCACAAAAAAATACCGCGATTTTGAAATGATTGTGGATTGGCTGATTACCAAAAAAGGTGACAGTGGAATTTACCTTCGCGGAACTCCTCAGGTACAGATTTGGGATACTTCGCGTGTTGAAGTTGGAGCACAGGTTGGTTCGGGTGGTTTGTACAACAACAACCGCGATAATATTCGTAATCCATTAAAAGTAGCAGACAATCCGGTGAATGAGTGGAACACTTTCCGCATTACCATGATTGGCGAAAACGTTACCGTATACTTGAATGGTGAATTGGTGGTTGACAATGTGCGTATGGATAATTACTGGAACCGCGAAATTCCAATTTTTGAGGAGGGAACAATTGAATTGCAGGCGCATGGAAACGAGTTGGCTTTCCGCGATGTTTATGTGCGCGAGATTAACACCAAAGAAATTGGATTAACACAGGAAGAAATCGACGAAGGTTTTATTTCGCTCTTTAATGGCAAAAATTTGGATGGATGGCAGGGAAATAAAACCGATTATTATGCCCAAAATGGGGAGTTGCATGTAAATCCGAAAAAAGGCGGCCATGGCAATCTTTTCACTGAAAAAGAATACAGCGATTTTATTTACCGTTTCGAGTTCAAATTGACACCGGGAGCAAACAATGGTTTAGGAATTCGCGCACCGCTGGAAGGCGATGCTGCCTATGTGGGAATGGAATTGCAAATTCTCGACAATAGTGCACCAATTTATGCCAAGCTGAAAGAATACCAATACCACGGATCGGTTTACGGAACAATTGCGGCAAAACGCGGTTTTCAAAAACCTGTCGGTGAATGGAATGTACAGGAAGTAATGGTAAAGGGCACTAAAATTAAGATCACCCTAAACGGTGAAGTAATTCTGGATGGTGACATTGCCTACGCCCGCGAACATGGAACAAAAGATGGTCGTGTTCATCCGGGATTAAAACGGGAAAAAGGGTATATCGGCTTCCTGGGCCACGGTTCTGAATTGTTTTTCCGAAATATCCGAATCAAGGAATTAAGTAAGTAATATCAATCAATTCAATATATAACAAAGGATGCCATCCATCTGGATTAACCAGAAAAGGATGGCATCCTTTTTATATTTTAGAATATTCCCTTAGTTTTTCTTCACATACTGCGTAAGAATAACAATGTGCTGTCCGTTCACTTTCCCTTCAATTTGCCCGGGATTATCGTGTACCAGTGAAATATTTCGAACAGCTGTTCCGCGTTTGGCCGTAAAACCACCCCCTTTAACATTTAAGTCTTTTATCAAAACCACGGTATCTCCGGCTTGTAAAACAGCTCCGTTGCTATCCAAATGTCTCACCACATCATCCGGATCAATTCCCTCGCCCGTAGCTTCGGCCCAGGCTTGTGTTTCTTCATCGAGGTAAAGCATATCCAGCAAATCCTGCGGCCATCCCTCAGTTTTCAGTCGGTTCAACATTCGCCAGGCAACTACCTGAACGGCAGGAATTGGACTCCACATACTATCGTTCAAACAACGCCAGTGGTTAACATCCATAGCTTCCGGATTATCGATCTGTGAAGAACAGGTAGCACAAATATAAATACTGTCTTTTTCACTTTCCTGTGTTGCCGGGGCTACTGTATAAACTCCCAGATTTTCACCGGCGCCGCAAAGCTCACAAACCGATGTGCGTTTTTGAAGGTCTCTTTCCATACTCATGTTCCTTATTTTAGTGTCAATTAGAAGGTGGTGAAAAAATGCTTTCAGCCAAGCCAGGATTATTCTGTCGTTCCACCTTCCAAAAGACGAATGTGTCCTCTAAAATAATTTTTTGAATCCAATAACATCTTTTACCTCTTTTAAGGTTTTGGATGCCGATTCCCGGGCTTTCTCAGCGCCCATTTTTGCCACTTTCGCCAAATAAGCATCGTCTTGCAGAATCTCAATGATACGCTCCCGGATCGGCGTAGTGTACGCAATGATGTCTTCTGCCAGTTGCTTCTTCAAATCGCCATATCGAATCTCACATTTATTATATAACTCATCGAAATGAGCCAGCGTATCAGGCGTGGATACAATATCCAACAGTGTAAACAAGTTTTGAATGGCTTCCGGCTTTTCCTGGTTCATTTTGGTCGGACCCGAATCGGTGACTGCACGCATTACCTTTTTACGAATGGATTTTGGGTCTTCATAAAGATTGATTGCATTCCCTTCTGATTTCCCCATTTTTCCTGACCCATCCAATCCGGGAACTTTAATCATATCACCACCACCAAATGTAAAGGGACGGGGAATTGGGAACACATCCGTTTTATACATGCGGTTAAATCGTTTGGCAAACTTTCTTGCCATTTCAAGGTTTTGCTCCTGGTCTTTTCCAACGGGCACAAAATGGGCCTTGTGAATAATAATATCGGCAGCCATTAAAACCGGATAGGTTAACAAGCCTGCGTTAACATTGTCAGGATTTTGCCGTGCTTTATCCTTGAACGAAGTGGTACGTTCCAGCTCTCCCAAATAAGCATTCATATTCAACAAGGTATAAAGCTCGGATACTTCCGGAACATCGCTCTGAATAAAAATGGTAGATTTCTCAGGATCGATTCCGCAAGCCAAATATTCAGCCAGTACCTGGCGCACTCCCGACTGTAAATTTTCAGGCGTTGGGTGGGTGGTTAAAGAGTGAATATCGGCAATAAAGAAAGAGCAGATAAAATCGTCCTGCATTTTTAAAAAATTCTGCACGGCTCCAAAATAGTTTCCAAGGTGCAAATAACCTGTAGGTCTTATACCGCTTACAACTGTAGGTTTATTCATATTTTATAAAATTGGTGGAAGACACTTAACAGGCGACCGACGATTTGAAAAGTTCCAATCTCCAGGTCAGACTTCCATTAATACCCATCTGATTTTTAAGTGAGTGCAAAAATAGGGATTCATGTTAAAAGGCAAAAGTTTAGAGTAAAAAGAACAAAATAAATTAATTTTGGACATGAAAAACTGTCTTGCACGAGGCTTTTAACTTACCCCCATTTAAAATTTGCAACAAAAGAAAATATCCTTAGCTTTACAATCCTTATAAAAGAATGGAAATGAACAACATGCCTTTATACGGAAAAGAATGGCACTGGCGTAACATAAAAATGGAAACGCGAGAAGGTACAATTATTTTTCGGACATAGGCTGAAAAAGGGATTTGTTGCGTAAATGCGGCAAGTCCCTTTTTTATTTTTCGAACTTTAAAAAAGTTAAACCAATAAAAAGAAAATTATGACCAGACAAAAGAAAATTTTTCTTGAAGAATCGGAAATGCCCAGGCAATGGTACAACTTATCTCCCGATCTTCCAACACCTTTAAATCCGCCGTTGGGTCCTGATGGCAATCCTGTAGGCCCTGAAATGCTGGCACCTGTATTCCCGATGAACCTTATTGAACAGGAAGTAAGCCAGGAACGTTGGATTGATATTCCCGACGGTATTCGCGATATTTTAGTGCAGTGGCGCCCAAGTCCGTTGATTCGTGCCTACGAACTGGAAGAAGCCCTGGGAACACCCGCAAAAATTTATTACAAAAACGAAGGCGTTTCACCCGCCGGAAGCCATAAACCAAATACCGCAGTGGCCCAGGCCTGGTACAACAAACAATTTGGCATTAAAAAATTAACTACCGAAACCGGGGCCGGACAATGGGGATCGGCACTTTCGTATGCCTGTGCACAACTTGGCGGCATAGAATGTAAAGTATTTATGGTTCGTGTAAGTTTCGACCAAAAGCCTTTCCGTAAAATGATGATGGAAACCTGGGGAGGAAACTGCATTGCCAGTCCAAGCACCGAAACAAAGGCCGGACGCGATATTCTTGCTCAATTCCCCGATACACCGGGAAGCCTGGGCATTGCCATTTCGGAGGCTGTGGAAGCTGCTGTTTCTGATCCGACAGGCGAAACACGCTATTCACTTGGTTCGGTGTTAAACCATGTTATGCTGCACCAAACCATTATTGGATTGGAAGCCAAAAAGCAACTGGCTAAAGTTGGCATTAAAAATCCCGATGTGGTAATTGGCTGCTGCGGAGGTGGCAGTAATTTTGCCGGGCTTTCATTCCCCTTTATGTACGACAAAATAAACGGTGCCGACATACAGATTATAGGTGCTGAGCCATTCAGCTGCCCAACCTTAACCAAAGCCCCGTTTATTTACGACAATGGCGATGTTGCCCAAATGACTCCGCTTCTGGCCATGAACAGCCTGGGACACAACTTCGTTCCGGCACCCATCCACGCCGGAGGTCTGCGCTACCACGGAATGGCACCACTGGTAAGTGCTGCAATGCGCGACGGATTAATGGATGCCATTGCCGTCCACCAAAGCGAGTGTTTCGAAGCCGGTTTGCTATTTTCAAAAACCGAAGGAATTATTCCTGCTCCCGAAACTACTCATGCCATTGCTGCTACCATTCGCGAGGCTAAAAAAGCAAAGGAAGAAGGCAAGGAGAAAACCATTCTTTTCAACTTTAGCGGGCACGGTTTAATGGACCTTGTGGGTTACAATAAATACATTGCCGGAGAATTACACGACTATGAATATCCGGAATCAGAAATCTCTGAAAACCTGAAAAAATTAGAAGGATATCCTCTTCCTAAATAATTCTTAAACAGCTAATAGTAATTAAATCGCCGGGGCAATCTTGCTTCGGCGATTTTTCTCAAAAGAAAATATAAATCAGTTCATCCCCGGAAATTCCAAGCACCCGTTTTACATCTTCATAAAAATGTCTTTGCCCAACCATCTCCGTTGAAATCCTCTGTGCTTCTTCTTCCGAAAAATAATCTCCCGATATTTCACATTCCTCTACCAATCCTTTCTTCGCTGAAAGCCGGATAGAAATCTCTTTCCCGCCTATTTCAGCCTTGTTTCTAAAGGTATATTTAGGAGAATACCCAAACTTCCAATCCCAGCTTGCAAATTTTTCTTCGGCCAGTTTCCCTATATGTTCGGAATCCGCATCACTTAATACATGTATGGAATTGCCCTCTTTTTCAAGTTGAACTTTAATCAGAAAATCAATGAAATCTTCAACTTCCAGTTCCTGTTCCAGGAAAGAAGAAATATTCGCAACAGCACTCCGATTGGATTGAACTGCCTTGCCCTGGTATTTACCGGGAACTACTTTAATGGCCTGCCCCAGGTTTTTCAGATCAGAATTGAACAGTAAAGTTCCGTGGTGTAAAACACGGTTTTTGAAAACATGCTCGGCATTGCCCGAAATTTTTAACCCTTCAATGAGTAAATCATTCCGCCCCGATGTTGTGGCCTCAATGCCTAACTGTGCAAGCGCTTCCCGAACCGGTTCGGTAAACTGGCTGAACGAAATTTCTGAAGGGCTCTTCACATTTTTAATGAATGTAAAGTTCACATTCCCCGAATCGTGATACACCGTTCCTCCACCTGAAATGCGTCGTGCTACGGTAATATTATTTTGGCGAACAAAGGGATAATTTATTTCTGCCAAAGCATTCTGATGCTTGCCCAGCACTATTGTTTTATCGCTTTGCCAGAGCATAAAAATATCCTCGGTGAAATTTTTCAGCAAATATTCTTCGCATGCCAGGCAAAAAAACGGGTTATTATTTTTCAGGTTAAGACAAAGCATAGTTTATAAATTTTGAATCCAACGTTGAAATAATACATCGTAAACACTGTAATACATTTTTCCATCCGAATTGTATTGACTGTAAACCAAACTTTTTTTCTGTAAAGTTCCCAAGGAACGCAACACCGTTGCCGGACTTCCCAACTGGTGACTCTGTACAAAATCTTTCGAAGTTGGTGAATAAATTACACCATCGTGTGCTATGGCTTTTAGTAATTTCCACTGTTGCTGAGTGAGCATATCACGATATCCTAAAAAAACAGGTTGCTGTTCGGCAAGTAATTTTAATGCCTCATTATGCCAAAGGTCTGAATTAATTTTTTTGCCTGAATGGATAAAAACACGGTTACACAACAATTGAACGTAGTAAGTATAAACGTTTGTCCAGCCTAACATTTCCGATACCACGCTTGTTTCAATCGATTTATTGTGCTCAGTAAACTTAGTAATGATAAAATTACTGTACTTCTCAAAATCAATCTTATTCAATTGTAGAAACAAAGTACTTCTATAAAAAGGTTTCGAAGGATTCACAAACATTTCATTTATAATGTGAGGCTGACTCCCTGAAAAAATAAAAGTCACATTCTTTAATTGCTGAATGATTGTGCGCAACCAGGCCTCAACATTTTTTTCAGGATAATTGAGAATCTGCTGAAATTCATCTATAGCGAATAAAACAGGTTTATTGATTTGTTCCAGAAAAGCAAATAAGGATCCAATATGCCTTTCATTTTCATGGCTTTGAAGATTGAATGAAACATTAGGCAAACCCGATAGTGCATCGAAAGTAAGAACTGGTCGCATTGTCTTGACAAAATTCCAGATTTTGGCCCCAATCCCAGAATTCTCAGGCACCGAATGAAGCATGGCAGTTGCCAATGCGTCTAAAAAATCGCTGCTGCTTTCTGTCGGCAAAATGTCAACATAAATACAAACAAAATCATTTTGAAGCCGATGCTGAACATGTTTTATCAGGCCGGTTTTCCCCATTCTACGTATTGATACCAGTGTGGTTGACTGGCCTCCTTTTATGTTATTAACCAGCGTTTGTGTTTCTTCTATACGGTCGCAAAAATATTCAGGGCCAAAATAACCTACCGATGGAAATGGTGTTAACGGTTTCTTTGCTTTCATGATTCGCAATTTATAATTTACATTTTGCAATTTACAAAATGTAAATTACAAACCGTAATATATTGAGTGATTTTCTCAAGATTGAAACGAGCATGGTCCGTCAGCCGACAGACACAAAAGGTTATGAATATTAACCGCGGAGACGCAGAGGCGTAAAGAAAAATATTTGCACTTCTTCAGCATGAAAAATCGAATAAATAAATATCTGACGAACTGAGTATCAGCCTGAGCACAGTTAAATCACATGTCAACAATATTTTTTCAAAGTTAAACATCGGTTCCCGAAAGGAAGTTTTGAATTTTAATTCTTAGCCAGGGTAAACAAAAACTCAATTCCTCCATCAGGTTTGTTGCGGGCCGAAATTTCTCCTTTGTGTAAATGAATGGCATTTTTTACGATTGAAAGCCCCAAACCCGTTCCCCCTGATTCGCGGGTTCGGCCCGAGTCGATGCGGTAAAAACGCTCGAAAATACGATTCAGATGCTCTTCAGGTATACCAATCCCGGTATCGGAGTAACTGAAATAATGATACTTTTTATCTTCGAGATAATTCCTGATTTCAATTTTAATGTTTTCTCCGGCGTACTTTATGGAGTTCTCAATCAGGTTTTGGAAAACCGATGATAACAAGGAATCGTTTCCATTTACAACAAGCCCGGCATCAACATTCAATATGCACCTGATGCTTTTATCGGCCAGGCGGCTTTCCAGGTTTTCAATTACATCTGAAATGATGCTTTTCACTTTAAGCGTTTTAATCTCAAACAATTCGCCGGCATCTTCAATGTTATTCAACAGGGAAATATCGTTGAGCAACAAGGTTAAACGCTCGGCCTGCAGGCTTGCACGTTCGATAAAATAATGCTGCTTTTCCTTGTCGATATCAGGATTCGACATCAGGGTTTCAATATACCCTTTAATCGATGCGAGTGGTGTTTTTAACTCGTGCGCAATGTTCGAGGTCAGTTGCTGTTTTAATAAACGCCGTTTTTCGGGCTTTGTAATATCGGTAATCAAAATCTCGAAACTCTTATCGGCGAAAACAATACAAAGCAGTTTAAAGTAACTGTCGTTTTTGTGGAAGGTGAATTCTGTTTGAGGAAGCTCGTTGCTCTGAAATTCCCTTTGGCTATGGAGGTGTTCATCGAGAAAGGTATTGATCTTCTCAAATTCGGGAATAGCGAAAAAGTTTTCGGCGGCAATGGTCGATGTATCCGAAATCATGCTTACGTACTGGACAAAGTGACTATTCACCAACATTTTTTCTTTATTGGGATAAAATAATCCGATGCCTTCATTCAGAATGTTCATGTGGTTTGCCAGGCGGTCTTTTTCCATGGCGATGGAGTTTTTAGCCTCGTGAAGTTTATTGTAAATTTTCACGATCTGTGATCCGATTTCACCCAGTTCATTGTCGGGAAACATTTCTTCTTCATCGTATATGGGTTCATTGCGTCCGGCTTTAATGGCAAAGTCTTTCAACTTGGTAATCGATATGGAAAGCCGTTTTGTAAGCACATTGATAACCAGCCAAATCACTAAAAAAATGGCTATAATAAAAAAGATGAACATGCGTTCGGCTTTCAGAAAGTTTTCCACCTCAACATCGTAAACCATTGCGGCACGTACAAAATATTTGTCGTAGTTTTTTGCGTAGTAATAAAAATCTTTCCCGGTGGTTTCCGAATGACGGATATTTGCCCCCTCGACAGAATAAAGCGCCTTTTGCACCTCGGGGCGGTCGAAATGGTTTTCCATCTTTTTGTAGTCGGGCACAAAACTGTCGAACAAAACCACACCTTTTTTATCGATAACCGTCACGCGGATATTGTCTTGCGGAACCAGTGCCCTTAGCACGTCGGCACGCCTGAAATCGGCAGAATCCATTAAATTGTAATACCCGATGTAATTATTGGCAACTTCAGTTACATCTTTCAGTGTATTTTCGAGCTGCGAAGTTTTGTAATTCTTTTCGCGCTTCAACTGAAACAACAATATGGCTACAGTAAACGATAAAAATACGGCAATAAAATAGTAGAATATTTTCCGTCTGAAAGTTCTTTCTAATGGCACTTTATCTGTTTTAATTGTTTTCAAGAATTTCTTATTGCTGTTATTGCGAAGAACTGTGCGACAAAGAAATCTCTTTGTTCCATGGATTTCTCCCCTGAGATCGTCGAAATAACAAGTCTGTTATTTATCCTTTAAAGGCATAACCATAACCCGACTTCCCTTTTATATATATTCCGTAGCCACCTATTTTCTTTCGTAAACGGGCGATGTTAACATCCACATTGCGCTCGGTAACAATTACATCGTCGTTCCATACGCGGTCAAGAATTTCTTCGCGCCCAATGTATTGTCCCTGGTGTTTTAGCAGCAAGGCAATAATCTCAAACTCTTTTCGGGTGAGGCTGATCTGTTCTTCGTCAATAGAAATTGTTTTGCCGTTCACATCCACTTCAAGCCCTTCGTAACGAAATACTTTTGCCGGGCCCGCTTCCGCTTTTCCCCTTTTTAATACGGCTTTAATACGGGCAACCACTTCTTTAATAGAAAATGGTTTTGAAATATAATCGTCGCCACCCACATTAAATCCTGTAAGAATATCGTTTTCTGCCGTCCTGGCTGTCATAAAAATAATGGGTACCGGGAGCTGCATTTCCTTCCTGATTTTTGCTGCCATTTTATAGCCCGACATTTCTCCCATCATCACATCCAACAGAATCAGGTCGTAATCATCGATTGGGAGTTTTAATGCCTGTTCAGCCGAATGGGCAACGTCGGTTTCAAAGCCCTCGCTCGAAAGGTTAAACTCTAATATTTCGCATAAATCCTGCTCGTCGTCCACAATTAATACTTTCGGAATTGTTCCCATACGAATGAGTTTAAAGTTTAAAGTTTAGTGCCATTTTACTCCACTTATCTGGCCTGCCTGAAATCTTTCCCTTCAATGGAATAAATAGCAGCTTCTGCATTATTCGTAGCATGAATGGCTATGGGTGCAATATTTGTGACCATGCTGTTCATATTGATAAAATTAGTCAGCATTTCTTTATTCTCGTCATTAATATCACTCTTTTTTCCGCTTTTTTCAACATTTGATAATTAACGCGAGGGGAATACTGGCTAAACATAGCCGAAGTTGAATCGTACATTCTGAATCGCCAGTACTGATTTAGAAGAATCAATAACAAAAACATTAAAACTGCCAAGATAAACTGGCAGTTTACAACGAAAGCATGACGGATAAAACTAAAAAAAAACTTCATCCGCAAATATTAACCTGACGTGCCGCTGGTTTTCTGTTTTCTGAATATTGTTAAAACTTGAGTTCAGCGTTTAAATAGAGATAAGTTATGTTTTCTGCATCTACTCTATCCGGATTAAAAAATCGGATATTTGGTGTAATTTTCACTCCTTTTACGGGTGAATATTCAACACCTGCCAGGATCAACTGGCCGTCGTTATTGATGTTCCAGGGTAGCGTCTCTCCATCCAGCTCTTCTGAATTCAAATCGTCGTAACGGCCAAAAATTTTCCAATTACTTTTTGGTTTATACCAGGCATAGAAGGAAGTACCGTATTGGTTTTGCCCCTCAACCATTTTATAATTTGATTGGTGGTTATACTCACCTGCCAGCGTAAGTTTTCCATTACTGTATGCCACTAATGTTGCCAGCGACTTTTGTTTTACATTATCACCGGATTGATCAATAAATACCCGTGCAACAACATTTTCTACCGGATTAATTGTCGTTCCAATTCCGTAACGAAGCAGGTCGTCGCCTTGAATTTTTTTGTAGCCCTCTCCATTTATCACTGAAAAGTCGGCACTAATAAAATCTGCAAATTTGTAATCGACATTCACACCAAGGTCGGCGCTTGAGTTGAATTTATACTCGTCCTGGTACGATTTCATCATGTAACGGTTTCCCCAAAGTTTTTCAGAAACCTTAAACTGGGTTGTTGAAATCATACCGAAATAGGCTTTCAGATTATCCTTTTTGTATTGCAGATAAGCATTTTTCAGAAAGGCCGATAACTCATGGCCGGCACCATCTTTAGGATTACCAACATCAAAAACCACTTTTGCATAAAAGTTTTCGCTGAAATTATACTCATAACCCAGATAAGCACGCGTATTTTCAAACTCAGGAGCCGTTTCTCCATCACTGGATGCGGTATGAAAATTTGTGAATATTAAAGCAAGTGGTTTTCCATTTGGTTTATACTCTTCATTCGATTCCTGGCTAAAACCTGTCATTACAATTCCTAGAATCATAAAGAACAGAATTGATGTTTTTTTCATCTGTTTATAATTGTTTATTTTTTAGGGTAATCCGCCAGCTGGCGGAGAAACTCCCATGATTCTAATCATTCGCGTTTGTGTGATCCGCCGGCTGGCAGATTCTCATGGTCGTTTCATTATTACTTAAGATTGTATTTTTTGTCTTTTTTCTGGTAGCAAAAGTGACGCATTGCTATTACACGCAAATTACAATTTTATTACAAAACGATTAAATTATTACACCCCCTATTCATAAACGCCTGAAAAATAACTCATAAAAAACGCTTTTCTTCCATTCCAAATGGCTGGCATGAAAAAGCCGATCCGTCAGATGACGGACCGGCTTTTTCAAATCGTAAATTCAACTATCTATTAATTCCTTGTATTCATTATAAAATCCCGTTCCGATTTTACCAGGTTGATGGCATGCAACAGCAGGTCTTCAACCTCGGCATTTATTTTAAAGAACAGTTGCGAGTTACGTGTATTTACCATTTGTTGCTTTACGCGTTTAAACTGGTTTTTCTCACTTTTTCGCAATACTTCAATAATCGAATCTTTTTCTGTGATCAGATTGTCCAGATCATCAAAACTTTCATTTTTAACGGTTGCCAACACATCTCTCAGAAATTTATCCACCAATTTTACCATATTGGTCAATTCTTCAGCCTGCTCTACGGTAAATGGTTTATGATTGTTCTCCACATGTGTAATCATTGGTTCGAGCATGAAGTGAACGGAGTGTGCCATTTCGCGTTTATGCTCTATCATTTGCACATAAAAGTGAGTGGTTTCTGCCGAACTGTCCATTAGTTTCTGAGCAACTTTAAACACCCTGTCTTTATTTCGCTTGGCCTTTTTCGAAAGTATTTTACATGCCTCTTCTGCCTTTCTCAACCCGGCACGATCTTCTTTTAAGAAGCTTTCCATACCCATGCTAAGAATATCCCGTGTATTTGACAAACCTTTTACAATTTGTCTGGCACTTTTAGTGATAATCACTTCTGTTGCATCCTCATCGTCAACAGCATCTTCCTCTTCGGCAACTTTATTTTCTGCACGTTTGCGGAATAAAATCTGGGTACGCACTACCATAAAAATGGCCACAGCAACAAAAACAAACACCATATATTTTCCACTGATCGAAATAATTAATGCTATTGTTCCTGCAACTGAGAAGGCAATTAAAGCGGTTAGGAACCAGCCTCCAATTACAGCAAATACACCCGATATGCGGTAAACAGCACTTTCGCGGTCCCAGGCACGATCGCTCAAGGATGTACCCATAGCCACCATAAAGGTTACATATGTTGTCGATAATGGTAGTTTCAAAGAAGTACCAATGGCAATAAGAATACTGGCAACCACCAGATTAACCGATGCTCGAATTTTATCGAATGCCGGGGCTTCGGTATCATCGCTGTAATATGAAAACTTTTCAAAACGTTTTTGTACACTTCGACTAAGCGGAGCCGGCATGAAGTGCAATAATTTTTTATTGAAATTACTTACACCACGTACCATCATACGCGCTGCCAACGAAGAACCAAATCGTTCATCAACAGCATCCTGGCGTCCCAGATTAATTTCGGTTTCGGTTACTGCACGTGCCTTTTTCGATAGTATTAAAGTAATGACCATTACCAACCCGGAAATGAGGAGCATATAAACTGGAGTAGTACTCTTGCCTGCAAGATTAGTCATCGAAAACTGATCGGGAGAAACTCCTCCTGATGCCACCCAGTCTTTAAACGAGGCAAAACCCGCAACCGGAACACCAATAAAGTTAACCAGGTCGTTACCGGCAAAAGCCATGGCCAGGGCAAAGGTTCCCACCATTACCACCACTTTCAGGATTTTTATTTTAAATACCCATTTTAGCAGTTGAATTAGCGCCACCCAAAAACCAAAGCTTATTAGCATCACCAATCCGGTGTTATATTTAAACCATCCCTGTAAGGTTTCACCGCTGGCAATTTTAAGATCGGCAAACGACGAGCCTTTCATACCTTTTATAATGATAAAATAGGTAATTGCAGTAATGGCCAGTCCTCCAAAAACAGAACCGAAATATTTCATGGGTCCACGGTAACGGAAAGAGAAAATGAAACGTGTAATATACATGACCAGGG
This sequence comes from Draconibacterium sp., assembly GCA_041546215.1. Taxonomy (GTDB): domain Bacteria; phylum Bacteroidota; class Bacteroidia; order Bacteroidales; family Prolixibacteraceae; genus Draconibacterium. Next base: position 35,549 of record JBFEWU010000001.1, read on the forward strand.
CTCCGATACTAAAGGCGATAAACACCGACAGCAGGATACCTGTAATAATGGCCAGGGCTTTCTCTGAATTGATATAATTCGAAATTTCAGCAGCTACCGACAAACCCATTCCTTTTATTTTCACAACGGCAACGGCAACTGCCGATCCCAGCAGTTCGAACACAATCGACACCGTTGTCGATGTGGGCATTCCAAAGGTGTTAAACAAATCAAGCAAAATAACATCGGTAATCATCACCGCGAGAAATATGGTCATGATCTCGGCAAAGTAGAACTGGTCGGGATGAAATATCCCCTTACGTGCCACTTCCATCATACCATTCGAAAAGGTTGCTCCAACCATCACTCCTAAACTGGCCATTAAAAAAATGGCCCATTTGGGAGCAGCTTTCGAACCAATTGCAGAGTTTAAAAAATTTACAGCATCATTGCTAACTCCAACGATTAAGTCGGAAATCGCAAGTGCAAATAAAACGACTACCAGAATCAGGTAAAAATTTTCCATTGAATCAGATTATTAATTACGCGTAAATTAATGCATTGTAAGGTGTACAAACAACACAATCCCGCGTTTGTTTTTTCGGGAGCAAAAATGTTTTAAGCATGTTACATTTCAATTACACTTTTATTACGTTTTAATTACTTTATTACGGGAAGGCATTTACAAATCACTGACCACCTGTAATTTAAACAACCACATTCGCCATATCGTTGAATGATTGAGCAAAAGCGTTTGTAGTCCTGTTTTCAAAAATCTTCAAGAATCCCGGTAGTACACGAATGGTACCTGTTATTGAGTAAAAGGAGCGAATCCCGGAATCGCATACAAAATTGCTAAACAAAAAAACCGATCTGTCAGATGACGGACCGGCTTTCAATATCCTGGTAAATCGATTTATTTCGACTGCCTGGTGTAAGTTATAAAGTCGCGTTGTGCTTTCACCAGGTTAACGGTATGAAGCAGCAAGTGTTCAACCTCAGAGATTATTTTAAAGAACAACTGCGAATTTCGCGTATTGACGGCTTTGTGCTTGATCCTTTTGATCTGGTTCTTTTCAAGTTTATGCAGGCGATCCAGCAATTTATCGCGTTCTGAAATCAGATTATCCAGTTCGTCAAAGTTTTCTTCCTTAACGGCATGCAGTACATAATTGTGGAAGGTATCACTTTGGCTCATTAAATCGGTCAACTCTTCTACCTGCTCAGCATTAAAGGGTTTGTGATTGTTTTCAATATGCGTAATCATGGGTTGAAGCATAAAGTGCACAGCATGTGCCATTTCACGTTTATGCTCCATCATTTGCACATAATAATGACTGGTATCCAAAGTTCCATCTGTCAATTTTGTGACCGTTGAATAAACCCTGTCTCTGTTACGCTTCGCTTTTTTCGAAAAAGTCTCGCACAGCTCCTGAACCTTTTTCAAGCCGTTTCTATCTTCCTTCAGGAAATTTTCAAGCCCTAACATGACAATTTGGTTTGAAGACACCACAGCACGAATCATTTGTTTCGAACTTTTCTCAAGAATCTGATCATAAGCATCTTCATCTGCGATATCCTCATCTTCGTCTTCTATTATATTACGTTTCTTATGCAGCGCATGCGTACGAAATACCATAAATAAAGCAATCGCCACAAAAACAAAAGTCATGTATTTTCCACCCAGTGAAATTACCAGGGCAACAAGTCCGGCCACAGAAAATGCAACAAGTGCAGTTAAAAACCAGCCGCCTATTACAGCAAATACACCTGAAATACGGTAAACTGCACTTTCACGATCCCATGCTCTATCCGACAATGAGGTACCCATGGCTACCATGAATGTAACATAGGTAGTTGATAAAGGTAATTTTAACGAAGTTCCTATGGCAATAAGTATACTCGCCACAACCAGGTTCACCGATGCACGAATCTTATCGAACGCAGGAGGATTTGGATCATCTTCGTTGATATAAGAATGCGCTGAAAACCTGGACTGAATACCATTACTCATGGCATTTGGCATAATTTTTACCAGCTTTTTATTGAAATTAGTCGCACCACGCACCATTACTCTGGCTCCGAACGAAGAACCAAACCGCTCGTCACCTTCATTTTGGCGCGAAAGATCGATTGAAGTTGCAATAACTGCCTTTGCTTTTTTCGACAGAATCAAGGTAATAATCATGACCAAACCGGCAATTAAAAGCATATAAGTTGGCGTGCCCACTTTCCCGCTAAGCATGCCCATTGAAAAGGCATCGGGATTTGTTGCTCCCTCGGCCATCCACCCCTGGAACGAATTGAAACCAGCCAATGGCACACCAATAAAATTGACAAGGTCGTTACCGGCAAAAGCCATGGCAAGTGCGAAGGTTCCAACCAATACAACAACTTTTAAGATTTTTATTTTGAATACCCATTTCAGGAGCTGAATAAATACAATCCAGAAAATTAAGCTGTAAATCAGAACCAGCCCGGCATTGTGCTTGAACCATTCCTGGATGGTTTCGCCGTTGCTCATTTCAATATCGGCAAACGACGATCCTTTCATTCCTTTAATAAAAATAAAGTAGGTGATAGCGGTAATTGCCAATCCTCCAAAAGCTGAACCAAAATATTTCATGTTTCGGCGATAATTGAAGGTAAAAATAAATCGTGCAATGTACTGTACAATTGCCCCTACCGTAAAGGCAACAAACACCGACAGCAATATTCCGAATATGATGGCCAGTGCCTTACTGGAGTTGATATATTGTGACAACTCCATAACAACTGAACCACCAGCAGCCTTAATCTTTACAATGGACACAACCACCGCTGAGCCAAGCAATTCAAACACTATTGAAACCGTGGTAGATGTTGGCATTCCGAAAGTATTGAACATGTCAAGCAGAATTACATCGGTAATCATAACTGCCATGAAAATGATCATGATCTCGGAAAAGACAAACATGTCGGGATGAAAGATTCCTTTACGGGCCACTTCCATCATACCGTTCGAAAAGGTGGCGCCAATTAACACACCTAAACTGGCCATCAAAAAGATAACCCATTTAGGAGCAGCTTTTGAACCAATTGCCGAATTAAGGAAGTTAACGGCATCGTTACTCACTCCAACAATAAGGTCCGATATGGCCAGAGCAAACAAGACAACTACTAAAATCAAGTAAAAATTTTCCATTTATTTAGTTTTAAATCAAGGGCAGCAAATATATGCGCTTAGCAGTACGTTTAATCGTGTTGTAATATTACGAAAATATTAATTAACCGTAAAATTACTGTTAATCAGCATCTAGCGGATTTTTTATACTTTTGCGCAAATTGCTCTTTGTTCTTTGTTCTTTGCTCCTTGCTCCTTGTTCTTTGTTCTTTGTTCTTTGTTAAAATAAAGTAGCTGCAAAAGATTGCAGAATTTTAAACCAAAAACCAGATAATAAAATTTTAACCATGAAAAGGTATACTTCCAGGTTTTTATCCGTTATAGCATCACTTACTCTTAGTGTTCTTACACTGGCCATATCGCTTATTGCATATTATTATACTGAACACATTTGGATCATACTGGTATCAACCTTATTGTTTTTTGCCGCAGCTTATTTTTCCATTCTATTTATCATTCAGAAATATATTATTGACCGAATAAAACCGATCTATAACACCATTCGGGATTTGCCGGTAAGCGGGAAAAAACTGGAACAGGGGCAACTCGATTCCAACAGCCTGCTTCAGAATGTAAAATTTGAGGTTGAAGAATGGGCCAAAAGCCAGTTAAAGGAGATTGAACGTTTGAAGGAACTGGAAAAATACCGTAAAGATTTCGTTGGAAATGTTTCTCACGAATTAAAAACACCCATTTTTAACATCCAGGGATACGTGCTTACGCTTTTGGAAGGAGGATTAGACGATCCGAAAATCAACAAGCTCTATTTAAAACGCACCGAAAAAAGTATTGACCGAATGGTTTCAATTGTTGAAGACCTTGAATCGATTACCAAACTCGAATCGGGTGAACTAAAACTTAACCTGGTTAAAATTGACATTGTAAAAATTGTTGAAGAAGTTATAGAAATGGAACACTGGCAAGCTTCGGAAAGAAAAATTAGTGTTCAAATTGTAAATAAACCCGAAAAACCAATTTTCGTGAAAGCCGACCGAAAACGCATATTCGAGGTAATTACGAACTTAATTGTTAACGCAGTAAAATACGGAAAGAAAAAAGGATACGTAAATATTCTATTCCATGACATGGAAGACAATATTATTGTTGAAGTTTCGGATAATGGTATTGGCATGGATAAAAAAGATTTACCACGTATTTTTGAACGCTTTTACCGTATTGACAAATCGCGTTCGCGCGAGCAAGGAGGCACCGGACTTGGTCTTTCAATTGTAAAGCACATTATTGAAGCCCACAACCAGTCGATTAACGTAAGAAGTGTTGTTGACCAGGGGACTACCTTTAATTTTACACTCGACAAGGTAAAAAAAGCCTAGCGGGAAGTTAAGGATAAATGAAAATTTTCGCTCATAAAATAAAAAATCGCTATAATAACCTAACTTTGTGTTTATTGTAAGCTTAAAGAGAAGGTAATGTTTCTGAATCATCGGTACTTAACTTTACCACAATAATATTACTGTTATGGAAGATAATCAATTTAAAGTTCTTTTGGTTGACGACGAGTTGGATATTCTGGAGTTCCTGAGTTACAACCTTGAAAAAGCCGGGTACAAAGTATATACTGCGAAAAATGGTGTTGAAGCCATAAAAGTAGCTGAAAAGCAAACGCCACACCTGATTATTCTGGATGTGATGATGCCGGAGATGGACGGCATAGCAGCATGCGAAGAACTCAGGAAAATACCTTCATTAAGCAGTACCGTTATCGCTTTTTTAACGGCACGTGGTGAAGACTATTCACAAATTGCAGGCTTTGAGGCCGGTGCCGACGATTACATTACGAAACCCGTACGTCCTAAAGTTTTGGTTAGCCGCGTAAAAGCACTGTTAAAACGTACCGGAGAAGCAACACAGCCCGTTGAGGTAATTGATACAAACACCATTACCATTGGTGATTTACTAATCGATAAAGAACGTTATCTGATACGTATTGGCGATAATGAGATGATTCTTCCACGTAAAGAGTTTGAATTACTGTCTCTGTTGGTATCGAAACCCGGCAAAGTATTTACCCGTGAAGAAATTTACTTTTCGGTTTGGGGCGAAAATGTTGTGGTTGGAGATCGTACAATTGATGTTCACATACGTAAATTGCGTGAAAAAATTGGCAATGAACACATTAAAACGCTGAAAGGAATTGGATATAAATTTGTTGAATAAGACACAAACCAAAAAGATATTTAGGGGCCATTTGCCCCTTTTTTTGTGCTAAATCAAGTAAATTACCACATACAAGACAAGAAATCCCAGGGCATAACCGCTTATGATCTGTGCAATGTTATGCTTCTGCAGTATTAAGCGGGCAGTACCGACCAGGCCTGAGACCAACACCATGATCAGGATGGAATAAAGTGGATTTACACCGCTGCGAAAAGAGAGTGCAAACAAGGTTCCCGTTAATGCACCAGCTGCCGCCATGTGAATACTTATTTTCCAGCGAAATGAAATAATAAGTAAAGCCACGATTACCAGCACGGTTGCCACCATAAACAATTTAAAATCAGGGACAGCATGAACTTTACTAAGTAAAATAAATCCCAGATAATAAAATATTGAACTCGATAAAAGGGGAATGATCCGGTCGCGGCTCCTGGGCATTGAAACATCGAATTTCGGACTGAGTGCCATTATGGCCACCGACAACATGGGCAAAATGCAAGTGGTAAAGAACACAACCAACATAACAAATCGTTTGGCCTCCCACGACAACATCGAAAAATAAAAACCTGAATTCAGCAATAAAACCAAACCAAGCGATGGAATAAATACAGGATGAAAAATTCCGGATATAATTTTGGCCAATTTTTCCAACATACTAAAGTTCTTTTCGCATACGGGCTACCGAAATCCCCAATTGTTCACGGTATTTAGCTACTGTCCGGCGTGCAATATTATACGATTTCTCCTTTAAAATCAGGGCCAGTTTCTCGTCAGTTAAAGGTTTACGTTTGTCTTCCTTTTCAATGCAGCCCTGCAAAATTTTCTTAATCTCGCGAGTCGAAACCTCTTCGCCATCATCTTTTTGTAAACCTTCGGAGAAGAAATATTTCAAAGGATAAATGCCAAAATGTGTTTGAATATATTTGCTGTTCGACACCCGCGAAATCGTTGAGATATCGAGGTTTGTACGCTCAGCAATATCCTTCAGAATCATAGGTTTCAGTTTGGTTTCATCGCCTTCCTGAAAATATTCTTTTTGAAAACTTATGATCTCCGACATGGTGAGCAGCAATGTGGTTTGCCGTTGCTGAATGGCATCGATGAACCATTTGGCTGAATCCATTTTTTGTTTTACAAACATCACCGCATCCTTATCGTTTTTCTGGCTTTTCTGGCTTTCGCTCAGGTTTTTAAGCATTTCCTGGTAAGTATTATTAATAACCAGGTTTGGCACATTTCGTTGGTTAAGCGACAAACTAAGTTCACCCTCAACCTGCTCCAGGATAAAATCGGGAACAATGTGCTGATTCGATTTATTTAAAGGATTACTGTACGAACTTCCAGGTTTGGGATTCAGCTTTAAAACCTGATCAATACCCTTTTTAAGCTCTTCATCTTTAAGTTCAAGCTTCGAGCTTATTTTATCGTAATGTTTTTTTGTAAACTCGGCGAAATAGTCTTTTACAATTGTTTTGGCAAGATCGTATTCTTTGCCTTCTTTTCGGTTCAATTGAAGCATTAAACACTCGCGTAAATCGCGTGCTCCAATACCCGCAGGATCAAACTCATGAATTGCCGATAGAATTCGTTTCAGCTTTTCCACCGGAACATCAAGATTCATATTAAAAGCCAAATCGTCGGAAATGGCCATTAAATCGCGACGTAAATATCCGTCATCATCAATGTTTCCGATTATGTATTCGGCCAACTGCTGCGCTTCCTCGTCAAGGTCAGCCAGTCCAAGCTGCTCGTACAAAAATTCGTGAAAGGTTGTTCCTACCGAAAACGGTATATCGATGTACTTCTCGTCTTTCGAGTAGTTATTCGTGTTTAGCTTATAGGTCGGGATTTCATCATCATCGTAATAATCATCAACCGAAAACTCCTCATTATCAATATCTTGACTTTCATCCGTCTCCTGATTTACAACATCCTCAACTTGTACAGGATCATCTGATTCCATTTCCAGAACCGGATTTTCTTCCAGTTCTTTCTTAATCCTCTGTTCGAGTTGCATAGTTGGGATTTCCAAAAGCTTAATCACCTGTATTTGTTGAGGCGACAACTTTTGGAGCAACTTCTGTTGTAAGTTTAGTTTTTGCTCCATTTCCCAATTATTATCTCCGTAAATTTAACACTTTTTTCGGAGCGTGATTCTAAAAACTGTTTTTAGAATTCAGCATTTTTGGGTGTACGTGGGAAGGCAATTACATCGCGAATGTTACCCATTCCGGTAACAAAAAGTATAAAGCGCTCGAAACCAAGGCCAAAGCCACTATGTTCAACCGACCCAAACCGACGGGTATCCAAATACCACCACATTTCTTCTGTGGGAATATCCATTTCCTCCATACGTTTTTCCAGTTTCCCAAGGTTTTCCTCACGCTGCGAGCCACCAATAATTTCACCTATCCCCGGAAATAAAACATCCATGGCTCCTACGGTTTTGCCATCGTCATTTTGTTTCATGTAAAATGCTTTTATATCTTTCGGATAATCGGTTAAGATTACCGGACATTTAAAGTGCTTTTCTACCAGGTAGCGCTCGTGTTCACTTTGCAAATCTGTTCCCCAGTCAACCGGGAATTGGAATTTCCTTTTCTTGAAAGGCTTCGAGTTTCTCAGGATATCGATTGCCTCGGTATATGTAATTCGAATGAAGTCGTTATTCAACACAAACTCCAGTTTCTCGATCAGGTCCATTGACCGTTGATCCTGTGGTTTGCTTTTTTCTTCCTGTTTCAGGCGCTGAGCCAAAAACTGCAAATCATCCATACAATTTTCAAGCGCATATTTTATACAGTATTTCAGGAATTCTTCAGCCAAATCCATATTATCGTTCAAATCGTAGAAAGCCATTTCCGGCTCAATCATCCAAAACTCCGCCAAATGTCGGGTTGTGTTTGAATTTTCAGCACGAAAGGTTGGACCAAAGGTGTAAATTTCGCCAAGAGCCAATGCACCCAGTTCCCCTTCCAATTGACCCGAAACGGTTAAGTTCGTTGCCTTCCCAAAGAAATCCTGCGTATAATCCACTTTCCCCTCTTCGGTTAATGGAGGATTTTGAGGATCTAAGGTTGAAACACGAAACATTTGCCCGGCTCCTTCAGCATCGCTTGCCGTTACGATTGGTGTGTGCAGGTAGTTAAATCCTTTTTCGTTAAAATACTTATGAATGGCAAAAGCCATGGCGTGACGAATACGGAATACCGCGCTAAAAGTATTTGTGCGAAAACGCAAATGTGCATTTTCGCGCAAAAACTCCAGCGAGTGTTTTTTAGGCTGGATGGGATATTTATCCGGATCGGCACCGCCCAATAATTCAATTTGGTTTGCAGTAAGCTCTATAATCTGTCCACTTCCGGCTGATTCAGCCAATTCACCAGTTACCGACAGTGCTGCACCTGTATTTATATGGCGTAAAAGCTCTTCGTCGAAACCTTCAACATCGACAACTACCTGGAGATTATGAATTGTAGATCCATCATTCAAGGCAATAAAATTAACATTTTTACTCCCTCGTTTTGTGCGTACCCAACCTTTGGCAACCACTTTGCTGCCCGCTTTTCCTTCTTTCAGTATCTCTTTAATTTTCAAACGTGTCATGATGTTTCTTTTTATAGATCAGCCCCAGGCTTTTAAACTTTTCAATTTTGAGCTTACAAATTTATATTTTATTAGCAATAATCAACCCACACCATACAATTTCCAATGTTTTTTAATACTGACGTGAAATAACACAATGAACGTGCCTGATCCGGGAATTAGTAACTGCAATGGAAAGGATTTCCAATTTAATTTCACACAAAGGAACAAAGAAGCGCAAAGTTCGCTGAATAATCCTTTTTTAAATCGGGCTTTGGCCTACGTTGCGTGCACCTTCATCGGGTTATAGCTGCGGAGTTTTCAAAAAAAAAAGCTGCCCTTTTCAGAACAGCCCCATGTTTTATGAGAACGAATGATTATCCTTTCCCATTCGAGCCACCATTACCCCCGGAATTACCCGATTGTTTTCCGTTTTGCTGACCATTGCCCGCGCCGCTTTGATTTCCATTCATTGCTCCACTTTGTGTACCATCGCAATCTTCACCTCCGTTTCCGGCGGAATAGTTCCCCTGGTTCCCTTTTCCATTTCCCTTCCGGCTACCCTGTCTTTTTCCTTTTTCATTTTCGGCGCTCAAGATAACACCCAGGTCTTCGGCAGATATGTAGGTGGCAGTATAGCTTCCACCCGTAGATGCCAGTAAATTTATAAAAATACGAATATGGTTTTTCGATCCCGCCACCAGGTTTTCATAAACACGCATCAAATCTGTATTTTCCGTTTCTCTCAAAAGCGCTGTTAAATCTGAAATATCAAGGTCCTCAATTGTTGCTCCAACAGTTAGGGCTTGCCCCAGACCATCTTTGCCTTCTGCAATTAACTTTTCGTACAATGTTGCAAGTTCGGTATTGTTAAAATTACCAACACCTTCCAATGCGGGATCTTCAATCCCATATCCTTCAAGAAGTTTTTTTACTGCTTCCATATGCTTGGCTTCGCTATTTGCAATGTTTTGAAAAACGATCTCCCCATACGTTTCAAAAAAATGCAAGTACACGTCGTGTGCCAGTTTTTCTTCTTCACGCATGAATATCAAACCATTTATATCGGCTTCGGTCAGTTCACCATCGTAGGTACATGTATCTGCCGGATTACCCTGCTGCGCAGCGAATTCAACACTTTTTACAAGATCCATCGATTCATCAATACTTTTTGTTTCTGAACAAGCGGCAAATAAAATTGCCAATGCTGTAATTGCAATTAATTTCATTTTTTTATTTGTTTAAGATTGTTTAAAAATTGTGGCCTGCCAGCTGGCGGATGCCCCATTCATTTACATATAATTAATTTTAGAATTTGTTTTTCGATATTATGCTGCCGCACTTTTTAGAATCCTTTGATAATGGACTGGTGCATTGCCCAAAGGACTTCTTCTGCGGACAGAATTAGCATCATTTTTTTGACTGATTGCACAGGTCGGCACCGACACGATAATTACAAGTGACAGACCTTCCATATCCTCTTGAGTTAGCTGCACATTTTCCCCGAAAGTTGTGGCCTCTTTTTCCTTTAAAATTCCGCTTCCCATTTTTGCCGCCCTTAGCGAGACAATGGTTACGGCCATTATTCCCTAGGGTGTGGAATTGCCCGAGCTGCTTTTTCTGGTCGGCTGTCAATACTTCTTCCACCGAATTCCGGTGCGCTTTGATTTTTTTCAGCATTTCAGTTCTTATTTCACTTTTTTCGATGGCATCGCCAGTCGATCTACGCTTAGTCCTCAATTCCTCCATTGTTACCTGGTGATTAACTTCCATTTCCTGAATCTGTTTTTGCTGCTTTTCCGTTAATCCTGAAATGTGGCTGAGGCAATTTCCATTCTGATCGGAATTGGCTCTGTTTCGGGTTACCCGATCCTGCCCAAAAACGTTTGTGCTTGCTAACATTAGGGCAAAGAATACCCAGGCAAGCCCTTGTAACTTACTATCTTTCATAATATTAAAATTTTAAACTGTTATTTATTCGGAACGTCTCCCCCAGTTTTTTCTCCCTCGCTGAGGCAACGAAACATCTTCCTTGGCTTTTGAAATTGACATAAAAATCTCGTTCAGCTTTTGCTGCTGATCCTCATCGCAAACCTCCTTCATATTAAGGTAATATTCTATGGTTAACTGCTTTAGGTCGGAATGTAGCTTCCCAATATTTTCCGATATGGAATCCAGTTTATCCTGGCCCGGATTTCTCTTCCCCATTTCGTTTACCATTTCAATCCGCGCATCTTCTAACTCATGCGAAACCTGGCGTGCACTCCGGTTGTATTCGCGGTTTAAGTCCCTGAATATAACCAGTTGATCCTGGTTTAGATGAAGCTGCTCACGAAAAAAACGAGTGCGCTGTTCCGAAGGCATTACAATTTGTTGTTCTTGTTTTGCCCCATCTTTTTTGTCATGTTGTTTGTGATACCAAATGGAAATCCCCATCGACAGGTTAGTTCCCAGCAATATGGCAATCACCCAAATTAATATGCGGTATGTATTTTTTGTTACCATCGTTTATTCCATTAAAAATGCTTCAATTGGCTCGGCGTCCATATCGTTTAAATACGGAATCATTTGCTGCCCGGCTAAGGTGTTGCTTGTTCGTTCTGAATTGTGGGGCTGTCCCAGTTTTATTCCTCCATAAACACCGAACATTAATAGTATCGAAAAGGCTATGGGCTGTAATACACGAACCAAAACCGGGCGCTTTTCAGGCGATTCTGTTGCCTGGTTTTCCAATCTCGCTTTTATGCGGGTATAAAAGAAGGGATTTTCATCTGAGACTTTATCGCCATCTAAAATTCGGAGTGTTTTTCTCATTTCTTCAGCAAAATGTCCGCATTCAGGACAGCTTCCCAAATGTTCCCGGACCTTTTGCATTTCCGAAAACGGCAACTCCTTTTCAAAGAAGAAAATTAAGTTTTTATGTACCCTTTTGCACTTCATCTTTGCAGTATTTATAAGTTTGACACTTTCATTATTAAAAACTTGCGCTTACATGCACTTTTTTTGATAACACTTGTAAAGTTTTTTCTGCAGTCCCTTTTTAGCACGAAAAAGCAACGACTCAACCGACGACACTGAAAGCTCCATCACCTCAGCAATTTCCTGGTAGGTAAGTTCTTCATATTTACTGAGTGTGAAAGCTATCTTTTGCTTTCCTGGTAAACGATTTATTGCTTCACGTAAAATAATTGCCCGCTGTTTATTCTCCAGTTCATATTCGGGCTGATCGGCTTTCAACGATTCCTGTTGTAGCAACTGACTGTCATTCGCCTCCACTTCATCTTCAAAAGATTGAATCCACTTCTTCTTTTTATTACTGCGAATGTGGTTTAAAGAACGGTTTACAGCAATGCGATACAACCAAGTTGAGAGTTTTGAATCGGCACGAAATTTTTGAATATTTCGGTAAACTTCAATAAAAACATCCTGGGCAATATCCTCGGCATCCTCGCGGTTCTGAACCATCCCATAGCAAATGTTTATCACCTGCTTCTGGTTCGTTTCAACCAACTGCTTAAAGGCCTGTTCGCTGCCTCGTTTCAATTGTTCTATACTTTCTTTCTCCGACATTCTGCCCAGTAAATTAGCACAATAAGCTTTGATTTAAAACTATTCAGATATCAATTTATAAATATCTCGTGGAGGAAGATCATTATTTTCTCCAACTGTTCGCAAGGTTTCTGTTGGCTTGGCCTCTATTTCATTATCTTTCAAAATCTTCAGTATCTGATCCACCTCTTTATTTTGCTCATTGGCATAATCTACGATGGTTTTTCGACCAATTCCTGATCCTTGCAACTGGCTGCCGGCCTTTTTTGAAATAATATTATAGATTTCAATTGGTGTTGAATTGTTCTTCCCGGCTATTTCCTGCAGCGTTTGTTTGCCCGTATTCTCAAATGAAATTTTATGCATCTCCAGTCTACGGGTCAAATCATCGACCGACCTTAGATTTAACTGTCCGCTGAGCTCAGCCAATGTTAGTAACTCGGCATGAGGAACGGGAGCGCGCTCTTCAGCTTTTTCCCATGATGCAGTCAGATGTTCACCTAAATCCATTACATTTTTAAATGGCGGTACCGAAAATAAAGTTCCAAAAAAGAACACCAAAACCAAGACCATTGAGTAAATAAATTCGTGTTTTTTATTGAATCTTTTTGATGACTGCAATTTTAGGTAAGAGACAAAAGGTTTCCAGTTAATCCATAGCAAATGAAAAATAGAAAGCACCATAAAGGTCAACGAGAAAATAGTATGAACGGCTTGCCAGCCTTCTTTACCAAGTCCCCAAAGTGTCCAGTTCACCCAATGTGCATAACGCCCGGGAGGCGAAACATACAACATAATTCCTGAGAGCAGGAGAATCAGGAACACCCAGGTTAATCCAAAACTTATAAATGCGCGCCAACTGAATTTATTTTTCATTTTAAGTGAATTTTATTTGCTATTCACCCTTATGACACGGTAATTTTAAAAAACTTGCGTTTGAATACAAAAGAATTTTTGGCTACAGTAGTTTCAAAAAACACGATTAGCAATTATGGGGTATCGTCTTTAACCTGATAAGGCGACTCAAGTTTTCGACCACGGTAGTTAAATCTCTTCGACATATGATTCAGTATTTCATTGGCCGAACTTTCAATGGGTTTGTTTGAAACATTAATCACGGTAAAGCCTCCTCTGTCGAAAACAAACATGGCTTTACGAATTTCTTCACGTACTTCACGCTGATCGATATATGATTCGCTTTTGTGGTTGTTCCAGCTTTGTAACCTTTTTTGGCGGTGGGCAATCAACTGACCTGCTCCAATGTGTAATCCAAATACGCGTTGCGAATCCACCTTGAATAATTCAGGTGGCGGAGGAACACCCGGTACCAAAGGAACATTTGCCACCTTCCAGCCATACATGGCCAGATATACGCTAAGTGGTGTTTTTCCGGCCCTCGAAACTCCGGTTAAAATAATCTCGGCATCATGTAAACGTTGCGGACTCATACCATCATCCTGCGAGAGCGTAAATTCTATGGAATCAACACGATCGAAATACCGGTAATTTAATTCGCGATACAAGCCGGGGTGTATTAAAGGCTCCACACTTAAGGTTTCGTCCAGATAATCTGCCAGCTTACCCATTAAATCGATTACAGCAACCCCAAATTCCTCAGCCAATTCGTTAATTTTTTCGCGTAAATGTGGATTTACCATTGTGTGAGCAATCAGGCCTCCATCAGCTTTGGCCTTCATAATGATATCGAATACCTGGTCCTCTTCCGAAACCTGACTGACAATATTTACCGGTACATTATTTTCGGGGTATTGAATTAATAGGGATTGAACAAGGTTATTCCCTGCAATTCCCCGGCCTCCTGAAACCACATAAATTGGGGCCGGCAATATTTTCTGCTGTTTATTCATTGCATTATTTCTAGTGAAACAACAAAAGGAGCCCGCCGGTTTAGCAAGCTTGTAATTTTTATTGATTCTAATTGAGTGGAATGGGTGGAAGTTTGCTCGCAACGGCACGAAGAAGAGAAGTGAAATTCTTACAAAGTTTCAAGGTTAATGTTCAGAGTGGCTCAATCCTTTGAACTTTAAATCGGAAACCTTAAACTATTTTAACCCGAAACCTGTGTCTCAAAACCAGCCTCACGAATACGTTCCGCAATGGAATTAAGTTGTTTAACTGGCACTTTTTCAAGCGTATCGATGGGTGTATCCCTTGCAATGGTGTATATCATAACTTGCAGGGGATTTATCTTTTTTATCAGTTCCAGCCAGGCCGAAATTTCTTCTTCAGTGGTGTTATCGATTTTTTGCCCTTTAAAACTGCCACGTACAAACATGGTTTGAATAATTACTTTTCCATGAAAAGCGAGCAATTGTTCAACGGTTCTTTCCAAACTAAAATTTTCATTGGGGCAATCGAGCAATTTTACGGTTTGCTCAAAAGCCGAATCCAGCTTTTGAATGTTGTCTTTAATTTTTAACAAGGCATCAAAAACAGGTTTTCGATGAATCATAGTTGCATTTGATAGCACGGCAATGCGGGCTCTGGGCGCAAATTTATTACGTAATTCGATGGTGTCGTCAATAATTCCGGCAAACTCTGGATGCAAAGTTGGCTCACCATTACCGGCAAAGGTAATTACGTCAGGTAATTGCTTGCCGGCAATCATTTTTACCAGCTTTTTTTCCAGCTTTTCACGAACCTCATCGCGCATTGGCAGCGTAACTTTCTTTTCGTACTCTTTTGGAGTAAAACCACACTCACAATAAATACAATCGAACGAACAAACTTTTACATCGGTTGGTAATAAATTTATACCCAACGAAACTCCCAAACGGCGACTTTTTACCGGGCCAAATATTATTTTATCAAAGAGAAATGTTGCCATACTGTTAAAATGTTGCGCAAAGATAGCATCCTTTTAAAACCTTTGCTATGCTTAAAACCGGCATATGCCATAAGAAAATCTATTCCAGCCTGTGAAAATTTTAATACAACCTTCAATCCGGTTGCAGTACCAGCATAGTCAGTAAGATTTCTGTTATTTAATCGTGAAGGTAGTTTCTCCAATTTCGTTACCATCGGCAAATAAGTTGATTACATATTCTCCGGTCATCAATTGGGGTTCGTTTGTATTATCCCACCAAATGGTCAAAGGCAAATCCTTGCCCTCGTATACGACTTCACGCACTGCCGAATATTGGATTTTTAAATCTTCAAACTGAAATACGTTGTTCTCCGATTTTACCATCAGCAACTGGTCGGGGCGCATAATTCGTGCGTATATATTTTTAGGACCCCGTTTGGCAGTGGCATTCATCCCCAATACCAAATAGATTCTGATTTTTTCTGCCCGCCGCGCAAACCGGGTGGGTTTACTTCTATTATTTACAGCTTCAGCCATTAGCTCGCGTGCTTCTAACAAGGCAGCCCGCTTTAGATTTTGCTGTAAACGTTCTTTTTCTTTATTCAGTTGTTGCTTTTCCTGCTCCGATTGTTTGTACTGCTCTTTCACCTCGCGGTTTTCAACCATTAATTGTTCATTCCTGGCATTCAAGGAATCAATTTGAATCACAAAATTTCGCATAATTCCACGCAAAGAAGTTACTTCCTGTTGATATCCCACGATCTTAGAATAGCTCACTTTCTTTGTTTGCTCCACCTCAAGCAACAAGTCTTTTACTTTGGCCTGTGCCACAAAAAGTGCCTCGTTAATGGTATCGTTTTCAGTTCTTAACGAATCATAACTGCTGGCAATCTGCGTTAATTCAAATTGAATGGAATCCTTTTCAGCCTTTATTTCGTTCATAATTACACTATGGTCGCGCCTTTGTAAAGCAAATAGTACAACTACCACCACCAGCAAGAGCGAAAGTATGATCACAATTATATTGTTCCTCCGATCTTTCGATTGTCTTTGCATCGCATCTATTTCACTACTCATATCAGTTTATCTAAAAGTCTATAATACAACGCTACAAAATTATAAATCTTTTATCCGGCAACAAACCTTTATCGCATTTGCTTTTTATAATTGAATTTATCTATTGCGCTACGATTAATTCTATTTATAATAGTTCTAAATAACTTGCTCACACAAACGATCTGACTTACTTTTGTTTTCAAATTGAAATTCCGGTTATAATGAAACAAATATTACTATTGCTAAGTACTCTTGCACTCCTCATCTCAAACCATGTTGTTGCACAGCAAGAACACAGTGATGCTGTAATTATCGGCCACGTAGTTTCGAGGGGTGAACACATCCCCTTCGTAAACATATACCTGGAAGGAACCAGTTTGGGAACAGCCACAGATGTAACCGGCCACTACATGATGGTTGACCTGCCTACCGGTAAATTTACACTGGTTGCAAAAATGGTTGGCTATAAGCTCGGTAAAAAAGAAGTTACACTTAAGGCCGGTGAAACCATTGAAGTAAAATTCGATTTGGAAGAAGATGTAATTCACATGGATGAAGTAGTGATTACAGGGACAAAAACATTTAAACGTCAAACCGAAAGTGCAGTTATTGTAAATATTCTTGATGCTCAGACAATCGACAAAGTTGCCGCACAAACCATTTCGGAGTCCCTGAGTTTTCAGCCGGGCTTACGAATGGAAACCGATTGCCAGACCTGTAACTATACACAGCTTAGAATGAACGGCCTGGGTGGTGCTTACAGCCAGATTTTAATTAATAGCCGTGCAGTTTTTAGTCCGCTAACCGGCTTATACGGGTTAGAACAGTTGCCCACTGAAATGGTAGAACGAATTGAAGTAGTAAGAGGTGGTGCTTCGGCACTCTATGGTTCGAGTGCCATTGGTGGAACCGTAAATATCATTACAAAACTACCGCAGCGAAACTCCTATGAGGTAACATCCAACAACACGGTAATTGGTAGCGATGCCTTGGATTACAATGTAAATGCCACCTTAACAGCACTTTCGCAAAAACGGAATGCCGGAATGGTTATGTATGCCTTCCACCGCGACCGGGAAGCCTATGACCATAACGGAGATCATTTCTCAGAATTACCATCAATAAAAAACAACTCTTTCGGAATAAATTCATTTTTTCAACTGGATGAAGACCAGAAAATTGAAGCCAACTTTTCGAGTACTTATGAATACCGCTATGGTGGTGAAGAAATTGACGACGGCCCTGCATACCTGGCACAACAGTCGGAAGAACGTACACACAATGTTATAATGGGAGGACTTGAATACGAGTATACTCCGGGCATACGAACCAGTTTTGTGGTATATTCGGCAGGACAGTACACAAAACGCAATCATTACACCGGGATTGTGCCGGATGGAGGACTTGCATTACAAGACCACAACAATGCTCCTCCATACGGGTTTTCGAAAAATTACACCTACCAGTTTGGAGCACAACTAAATCATGCCATCAACGACTTTGCCGGTATCGGAACCAACATTTTAACCTTTGGCGCCGAGTTTGTGAGCGACGATGTTTTCGACGAAATTGAAGCCTACGATTACCTCATTGACCAGACTTCGAACAATTTTGGAGCATTTATCCAAAGCGATTGGTCCCTTACTCAAAAAACAACCTTGCTTGCCGGCGTTCGTGCCGACAAACACAATTTTGTGGACAATCTAATCCTAAATCCACGTGTTTCCTTATTGATAAAACCAAACATGAACACACAACTTCGTCTCTCGTGGTCTACGGGTTTCCGTGCACCGCAAGCTTTTGATGCTGATATGCACATTGCTTTTGCAGGCGGTGGAATACAAACCGTTGAACTTTCCGACGGTTTGGAAGAAGAACGTTCGCAGAGTATAAGCACCTCGCTAAACTGGGACAGACCAAGTGAAAAACACATTATCGGCTTTACCCTTGAAGGCTTTTACACCCAACTAAAAAACGCCTTCATTTTAGAAGAAATTGGAACGGATCCTGACGGAAATTCGTTGATTGAAAAACGTAATGGAGGCAATAGCAATGTCTATGGAATCACATTTGAAGCACGTGCCAACTTCAATCGGAAACTCCAACTCGAAACCGGAATTACCTGGCAAAAAAGCCAGTACGCTGAAGAAGTAGCCTGGTCGGAAGAACTTCCCGGCACAAAAGATTACTTGCGTACACCCGATACCTATGGATATTATACCATTACATGGACTCCACGATCGAAATTCAGTGCGGCACTTTCAGGGATTTATACCGGAACCATGCTGGTTCCTCACTATGGACTGGCAGGTGATCCCGGAACCATTGAACAAGATCTGTTATTCGAATCTCCTGGTTTTATGGACATGACACTTAAACTTGGATATACGCTGGAGTTGAAACGTATGGACTCATCCATTGAATTATTTGGTGGTGTTACCAACTTACTGGACGATTTTCAGAATGATTTCGACTCAGGCAAAAATCGCGACAGCGGATACGTGTACGGCCCGGCGAAGCCTAGATCAATCTTCTTTGGAATCAAGTTATTTAATTAAGTCACTTTGCGATAGAATAGGCGCCTTTTTATCGGGCGGATTTAACTTTTTAAATACGCGTAGTTCTTCACCGGAGGATCACACACCTTGTTAACCGGGTGTGCCAGGTCGCAATCTATCCAAATAATATTTATAACATTTGCTACATTTGAACGATTTTTCAAAACAGTTTAACATTGGCAAAACGACGACCAACATTTAAAATGTACAGTTACGGCGAATACTCAAAATGGGACCGAAAGAGCCGTGAAATACCTAAGATACTGAACTTTACTACCGAAATTAAAGCAGAAATTGGGACCGAGTTTGGCTTTGTACTTCACATAAAAAACGGGAAAGGCGAAACGCTGGAGTTTAAAATCGACCATCCTCCCTTTACCGACGATGAGGGTAAGGTAAGGCCTGCGTTTACAGGAGAACAATTTATTCGTACCAACGACTTTGAGTTTTACCTGGGCGATTGCATTTGGGAACCGCTTGAAGATAAACTGGGCAAATGGGAATTAACAGCTTACTACAATGGGAAAGTGGTGGCAAACAAAGTTTTTATATTGAAATGATCTCCCTCGAAGCAAGCCAACGAGGTATCAAATTTTACGATGCAGGTAAAATGGTACAAATCATTTATCCCGCGACATTCCACGATTGCGATTGGTTCGAATTAAATCTTACAATACGTTTCACTTTTGAAAATGGATCTCACGAATTACATTAAGAAAAGAATAACTAGACTCACTACTTTGCTACTTTTTTAACTTCTGCAGAAAGTTTTGCCAAAGCTGCATCAGCAGCAAACAACATGTCCTGAACCAGTGTTTTGTAGTATCCTTTAACCAATTTCGGATTGTCTTTCCCATCGGGATGCATGGCCCGAAGTCGCAATTCACGATGTTTGCTTACAATCTCACCGGCAATTTCATAAACGGCTTTCTCGTCGATTTTTGAATTGTATTCCAACACATAAAAACAATCGCTTAATGCCAGGGACATAATCAAATCGATGTCTTTTTTTAAGTTTCTTCTGCTTGCCATATTTTTTCAGATAAAGTTTTTTAAAGGTATAAATTTTAATGAAATGCATGATCGCTGCTATACGGGAACAACAAATAGATTCATAAATAATTCCATTATAGCAACAAAATTGGATTTAGAATCGTGCCGTATCCTGGATCGAAATGTTTCAATTCCACATCTTTTGCTTAACATTTATCGACAATAAATATCCTGTATTGGGCTGCTATCTTTGAATCCGCTGAATACCACTGCTTCCTGAGTTTGTATTCCCCGGACGGAAAGGACTATTTTGCCTTTCGGCCTCACTTTCCTTTTTCGCCTTTTCCTCAGCCTCTTTGCGTTTCTTTTCCTCCAGCTCCAAATCACGCACATTTTTCGTGAAAGTACGATCCGGTGTTAAATCCCAGGTATAATCATCTATACTCCAGTTCGAACGCACCTTTACAACCTCCTGAACATAGGCCACACGCTCGGGTTGAATTTTATCCTGATAACTCCCGCCGTCCCATTTGCCGTTATCATTTTCATCGTAGATTACTTTTACCTTGTATTTTTCCGGTGCAAGATATTCAAAAGTTACCGCCCCGTTTTCATCAAATCTTTGCTGACGCAATACCTCCTCTTCATCGTTGTTTTTCAAAATCTGAACAAGCATTGGCATTTCAACATTGGAGAACATAAACGTTATGGAGCCGTAATAATCCTCTTCACGGGCTTTAAAACGCCGGGTAAGCGTTTGGCTGGTAATTCCAAAAATATTGGTGCAAGCTGCCGAATCAATGCTAAAAGTATATTCAGTTTCGGGTTCCCACTTATAGCTCACCATGTACGAGCGATACGCCGATTCAATCTCTGTGAACTTAAATTCAAGGGGTGTTTTTAAAGTATCTTTGGTTAAATACAGATTTACCATACTTTCATCGAAATACTCCACAGGTTCAGGCGCTGTTAGTTTTATTAATCCATTTAATTCCATGGTAGAAGAAAGATTGGTTTCCCATGAAAACTGCGGAATTGGTTCGGGCTTATCATCTTCTTGTTCCGCCTTTCGCCTTCTCTTTTTCGGTTTTTCCTTCGGATCCGAATACTTCATCAAAACGGTGTCTTTCTGAATGTATTTCTGTGCTGCAGAATCCAGCTGATAATACGAAAGTTCCATATAAAGGGAATCTTGTCTGCTAACCATTGTATCAGTTATCCACAATACCAGTGAATCAACTTTTTTGTTGTACTCAAAAAGTTGCCAGTTGTCCGACTCTGCATTAATAAGTTCCACATTAAAAGAATCAGCTACCGATTCGTTAAACAAGAAAAGACACTTATTACGCGTTTCACGCTCGGCCGATTCCATAAACTGTTCAAAAATATCCTCCACAAAAAACCTCATGTAAAAAGGCTCAGGATGAAAATGCGAATGGCCCAAGATCAACAAGGAATCGACACCTTTTACCAAAGTATCTGGCTCCTCATGAAATTCAACCGATGGAATCACCATGCTGTCTACAAAAGCAATCTCTTCAGCTCCTTCATTGTAAATCAAATCACCATTTAAATCGTTCAGTGCAAAGATATTGTAAGTTCCACCGGCAATATTGTCGATCATAAACAAACCTTCCTCATCGGTTTTAGCAATATAATTTGGGCGAACACGGTAAACTGCCGAGTCGTGCAAATTACTTTGCAGCAGTACCAATCCTTTATCTATTGGTTCCAAATTAAACGCGTTTACAACGCGACCTGCCACGCGCAAAGAATCGTAAACAGGACCCGTACTAAATGAAAAACGCAAATTCTCAAGTGGGTTTTTTTCGTTATTATCAACGATCGAATTCTTAAAGTCGAGCGAATAGGTTGTGCTGTCTTTGAGCTCTTCGTTAAACTGAATAATTAAAGTCTTTGACTTGGTTCTTATCAATGGACGTTTTTCCAGGGGAGGTGATATTACCAAAACCTCTGATATCGCGTCGGTTTGCAGGTATTCACTAAAGGTAAGTCTCACGTTTTTACCTTCGTAATTAAGTGCTTTATATTCGGGTGAAGTGCCCAGCAAAACCGGTGGAATAGAATCTCTTGGCCCGCCGGTGGGCATGCCTATGTTTGCGCACGAGGAAATAATAACGATCCACGCCAGTGCTGCAACTATCAGTAATGGAAATTTTCCTTTAATATTCATGGTTCAAAAATGGAGTACAAACATACAAATTCCTGTAAACATTGAATATTAAGTGTTGTTAAATAATGCCAAATGTAAATTTGTAGAATTAGCTCTCCAAAGTTGAAAATTGCTTTTGAACGTACTTTTCAGGATTTCTGTTAATTTTGTAGTCTAATTATACTTACATCAAAAAAACCTGATATGAATACCAAAAAACTTTTAACTACCCTGTTTTCCCTTCTTTTTACACTGCTTGCCTTTGCTCAATATGGCGAACCTCCGGTGAAAGCACCCTTCGAAAAGCTTGATTTGTATTGCGTAAACGACTGGTGGGTTCACGCCGAAAAAATGAAAAATAATCCAAAACGAATTATCGATGTTAATGTTCCGCGCGACGAGGTAATTTGCTTTGGCATGTACACGGTGCAGGATGGTGTACTAAAAATGACGGCTCAGCTTTTCCCCCTTTATCCCAACGAAAGTCGTGAGCTTCGTTTAGAGCTGAAGAAAAACGGTAAATGGGAAAAAGTTGACACACAAAAGGTAAATGATATTGGATGGTCGACCCTTTTCAGAATTGAAAACTGGGATGCAGTCAAAGATGTTGAATACCGTCTGCGTCATGGTAAAAATGCAAGTTTTGAAGGTTTGATCCGTAAAGATCCCATTGATAAAAATGAAATTGTTGTAGGCTCCTTAAACTGCAATTCAAATCACACGCGTGGCCTTCGTGAAGAATACGTTCGTAACCTGAAGCATTTAAATCCTGATTTGTTGTTTTTTGCCGGTGATCAAAGTTATGACCACAAAGAACACACAGCTGCCTGGTTACTTTTTGGATTGCAGTTTCGTGATGTTTTCCGCGACCGGCCATGTATTTGTATTCCCGACGATCATGACATTGGCCAGGGGAACCTCTGGGGCGAAGGGGGAATAATAGCCTCAACACCTGCCGGAAACGACGGAGGATATTTCTATCATCACGAGTACGTAAAAATGGTGGAACGCTGCCAAACCTCGCACTTGCCCGATGCCTACGATCCAACTCCTGTTGAGCAGGGGATAGGCGTATATTACACCAGCTTAACTGTGGGAGGGATTGACTTTGCCATCATCGAAGATCGCAAATTTAAAACCGGTCCGGCAGGAACCATTCCGCAACAAGGCCCACGCCCTGATCATATTCGCAATCCGGATTACGATCCGAATAGTATAGATGTTCCCGGCTTAAAACTATTGGGCGACCGCCAGCTTACTTTCCTTGAAGATTGGGGAAGACAATGGGAAGGGGTCTCTTTGAAAGCGGTACTTTCGCAAACCGGATTTTGTGGTGGGGCACACCGTCACGGAAATTTCAAAAATGTCTTACACGCCGACCTCGACAGTAATGGCTGGCCACAAACCGGACGCAAAAAAGCACTACGTTTAATTCGTGCTGCTGGTGCAGTGCACCTGGCCGGCGACCAGCATTTACCAACTATTGTTCACCACGGAATTGATGATTTTGGCGATGGACCCTATGCTTTTGTGGCTCCTGCAATCATAAATAACTACTACAGCCGCTGGTGGCATCCCGAAGATGAAAAACCGGGATTAAATCCTGAGCCTGGCAATCCGCTTCCCTTTAACGGCAACTATCTCGATGGCATGGGAAATAAAATCCGAATGGTGGCTTATGCCAATCCTGAAGAAAAATTTTCGCGCGGAGGTTTTGGACTGGTTCGTTTTAACAAGGCAGAAAAAAGCATAACCTTTGAAAGCTGGAACAGAACAAGCGATGTTAGCAAGACAGGCGCCAAACAAATGCCGGGATGGCCACGCACCATTCGCCAGCATGGAACAAAAGATGGTTATCCGCTTTGGAAACTGGATCCTCTGAAATAAAATAACTTTAGAGACGTGTAGCTGCACGTCTTTCCTTTTTTTTGAGTATGAAGAAGTGGGGAATTGCCATAGTAATCGGAATCGTAATTGCAGGTCTGTATTACCTTGAGTTTAGTAAAATAGAAGGCGGCAATCCAACATCTTCTGCATTGCCAACACTTGACAACCTGCAGTTTGATGAGGAGGCAAAAAACTGGGAAGACTTTTATAAAGTTCGGGCAACCATCATTGACGGACAAAGCGCTGTATTCGATATCCCAAAAAATCTGCAAAAATCAGTTGGCAAGCAAATGGAATTAACCGGGGCTGCAGTATTTTTTAGTAGCGGCTGCAAAAAGGCCGGAGACAAAATAAGTGTTCATTCCTTCTTTTTATATCCCACTCTTGGCCTGGCGAACGCATGTGTTCACCTGCCTGAAGTGGCCATGCGCTGGACCATTCGGATTCATCTTGAAGACGATTGGTTAATTTCCAGAACCGATATGATAGATGCACGTGTTAAAGTAAATGGCACTTTCCGAATCGACACACAAAAACCTTACGAATCGGTATTTTTCCTGGATCATGCCAGAGTAGAATCCATTGGAAATGAGGAGGAACAATTGTGATCAGTATTCTTTTTAACACACTGCTCGAATCAGCACCCTATATTATCCTGGGCTTTTTTATTGCCGGGATAATGCGCTTTTACGTACCTCCGGGAATCCTTCAACAACATCTTGGTGCAGGTTCACGCACATCCCTGCTTAAGTCGGTTGGAGTGGGCTGCGTTTTACCACTCTGTTCGTGTGGTACGATTCCCCTGGGTATTGGTTTGTTCCGAAGCGGGGCCACCATTGGAAACATGCTGGCATTTATGACTTCAACACCCATTTTATCGCCTGTACTGGTAATGGTCTCCTTAAAACTCCTGGGAGTTAAACTAACCATTACCCTGGTTATTACGGCCATTGCCGGCTCATTCTTAATGGGCTTTATCGGTAACCGAATTTTAAAAAATCCGGATAAAGAAACTACTGATTCCGAAAAAGCGGTAAAATACAATAGAAGCTCACCTCGAAAAGAATCTAAAACAAAACTGGCCAAAACCTTAAAATGGTCATTCTTTGATTTGGGCGCCGATGTAAGTGTCGATATTTTAGTAGGTTTAGGGATAGCCGCCCTTTTCCTGGCTTTTTTACCACTTGGGTGGATTTCAACCTGGCTGGGGCAACAAGAGATCAGCACACTGTTTTATGTCATTCTTTTGGGAATCCCGGTTTACGCCTGCAGCATTCCTTCGGTTGTGGTTGTGCAGGGATTGCTTTTACTGGGAGCAACACCGGGTGCTGCCATTGCATACATGATTGCCGGTCCGGCTACCAACCTGGGCGAATTAAATGCCATTGGCAAATCAATGGGTTGGAAATCCGCTTTCTTTTATGCCGGTTCATTGGTCATAATTGCACTAATTGCCGGCTTAATCACCGACCAGTTTGTTTTTCCCGATTACCAGTATCATGCCTACAGAGTTCAGGGCGAGCTGGTGGTTCAACAGTGTTGTGTTCCACTTATTTTTGGCGACAGTATTGGTGGCTCCACATCGTCCTCTATTCCCATATGGCACTGGCCATTTGGTGCAATCCTGGCTTCAATTATTCTCTACGGAACAACTAAAAAAATGCGGTTTTTTATTCTGAATCCATGTAAAGGGTGCAACTGGAAAACCTATGGAGCAAACGGAACCTGTGGATCGAAATGCCACGTCCGGAGGAAGTATGAGTTCTTCAGACGAAGATACAACTAACAACTTGTTTGCAACTTATACCCCTTACTTTACATGTTCTTGCAGAATTGTTTTACCTTGGTTTTGATTTATAAAAGATAAAATGGCAAAAAAGAAAAAACACAAGCTTCGGAAGAAAAAAGGAAGCGGAACATATAACAAGAAAAAGCTCAAGAACGCAATACTCTCATCCCTCTATGAAGATCCGGGCAAAACGGTAAATTACCGGCAGGTATCAGGAACTCTGGGGATAAAAGATCCTGAAACACGCAAACTTATCCATGTTGTTTTACAGGAATTGGCCGAAGATGGTTATCTCGATCAGCTTTCACGGGGAAAATATAAACTTAAAGCAAAAACAGGAACTGCCACCGGAATTGTGGAAATGCAGGCAAAGGGTTTTGCCTATGTAAACAGCGACGAATTGGAACTCCCCGTAATTATTCCTTCGCACAACTTAAAGCATGCCATGGAAGGCGATAAAGTTCGCATCCATGTATTTGCCAGGCGCAAAAAACACGATTTGGAAGGAGAAGTAACCGAGGTTCTTGAACGTGCTAAGTCGGTTTTTGTGGGTACGGTACAAATTTCACGCAATTTTGCATTTTTAGTACCTACAGGAAAAGTTGGATTCGATATTTTTATTCCCAAAGAAAAATTAAACGGGGCAAAAGACGGTCAAAAAGCCATTGCCGAAATTAACGACTGGCCGGCAAAAGCACGTAGCCCCTTTGGAGAAATCCTTGAAGTGCTTGGCGACACCGGCGACAACGACGCTGAAATGCACGCCATCCTGGCCGAGTTTGAGCTACCTCATATTTTCCCGGCAAACGTAGATAAAGCGGCTGAAAAAATTCCTCTGGAAATACCGGATGAAGAAATCAAAAAACGTCGTGATATGCGTAAAACAACCACTTTTACAATCGATCCACACGACGCAAAAGATTTCGACGATGCACTTTCCTTAAAAAAACTAAGCAACGGTAACTGGGAAGTTGGTATTCATATTGCCGATGTGACACATTATGTTCGCCCCAATACCATCATCGAAACCGAAGCTCAAAACCGTGCAACCTCGGTTTACCTGGTCGACCGGGTAGTGCCTATGCTTCCCGAAAGGCTTTCGAACGGAGTATGCTCACTGCGACCCAACGAAGATAAACTTTGCTTTTCGGCTATTTTTGAAATCACAGAAAATGCAAGTGTAAAAAAACAATGGTTCGGAAAAACGATTATTCACTCCGACAGGCGATTTACCTATGAAGAGGCACAGGAAATTATTGAAACCGGTGAGGGCGATTTGTCTGCAGAGATTTTAACACTCAATGAATTGGCGGTAAAACTTCGCAATGAACGATTTGGATCGGGTTCCATTGCTTTTGAACGTGTTGAAATTAAATTTGAGATTGACGAAGTGGGAAAACCCACTTCGGTATATTTTAAAGAAGCAAAAGATTCGAACAAATTAATTGAAGAATTTATGCTGTTGGCCAATAAAAAGGTGGCCGAATTTATTGGTAAAATTCCCGAAAAGAAAACATCAAAAACCTTTGTTTACCGTATTCATGACAAACCCGATCCGGATAAACTGGTTTCATTTAATGCTTTTATAAAGCGTTTCGGACATGGCATTCAGCTCACAACGCCACGTGCCATCTCAACGTCGCTGAATAAACTGTTAAGTGATGTGAGAGGAAAAAGCGAACAAAATGTTGTGGAAACCCTGGCCATCAGATCGATGGCGAAAGCCGAATATTCTACACGAAATATAGGCCACTATGGACTTTCTTTTGAATATTACTCACATTTCACCTCACCGATCAGACGCTACCCCGATATGATGGTACACCGTTTATTGGAAAAATATCTCGACGGAGGCCGCTCGGCAAACGAGCAGAAATATGAAGATCTTTGTAAACATTCATCCAACATGGAGGCCAAAGCAGCCAGTGCCGAACGGGCTTCGATAAAATATAAGCAGGTGGAATTTATGCAAGACCATATTGGCAAAATTTATCCGGGAACCATTTCGGGAGTGACTGACTGGGGGATTTATGTTGAGCTTGAAAATAAAATTGAGGGAATGATTCCAATTGCCGAACTTGATGATGACTTTTACATTTTTGATGAGAAGAACTACGCGCTGGTTGGACGGCATTCACATAAAACTTTCCAATTGGGTGAAAGCATTAAGGTAAAAGTATGGCGTACCAACCTCGAACGAAAACAACTTGATTTTCGTTTGGCAAAACCCGAATAAAGAGAGAATTTCGAATAGTAAATCAATTATATTTAGCTAAATACAGGCATTTAACAGTCCACAATTCTTAATCGTCTGCAAAAGTAAAATGTTCAAAAAAAGTTTTGCGGCTAAAATAAATAGTTATATTTGCCTTTCATTAATTCAAAATGATAAACCTATCTGATAATGCAAGATATTAGCAAGAACGGCAATAAAAAAGATGCCAACCGTGAGAATATTTTGAAAATCGCACGCGAAATTTTCAGCAAGTACGGCTTTAAAAAAACAACGCTTGATGATATTGCCAATGCGGTTCGCAAAGGGAAAAGTTCACTTTACTACTATTTTAAGAGTAAAGAAGATTTGTTTCAGGCTGTCATAATGAAGGAGGTGGAAATTCTGGGACACGAGCTGGAAATTGTAATCAACCGCAACACCGATCCGGTGGATAAATTACGCGATTACATTCTCACAAAAATGGCCACATTCCGCAACCTGGCTAATTTTTACCACGCCATTGAAAACGATGTTACCGCAGTTGGATTTATCGACGAAGTAAAAATGAAATACGAGCAAGATGAAATTCGTATGATTAAACGGATTCTGATTGAAGGCGTGCGTAAAAACGAATTTGAAATTTACGATTTTAACCTGGCCGCCATTGGAATTACAACGGCGATTAAAGGTCTGGAAATGCCACTTGCCGCAGGGAACTATAGCGATGTAAACCTGGATCGCAGTGTCGATATAATTCTGAAAATTATGTGCTACGGAATTATGAAACGATAAATCTTAATCCAAATTAGTATACCAAGGCCGTTGAAATTTCACACGGCCTTTTTTTTTGAATAACCTGAATTAAAAATCAAATAACCCAAATAAAAACAAAAGGCTGCCCTACTGACAGCCTTTTTAACCTAAACCAACTAAACCTAATAAACCACAAGCCTACCAGAAAGGTAAGCCTGGTGTTTTTCTTAAATATTTTTCGTAACCTTTTTTTCTTCCGACGGGACAAAGATATTATTTTTTTTTAGTTCATAGAACATTCATAGTATTTCTCGAGGCATTTTCAAAAAGTACTTCTTCAATAAATCCATTTCACTCATTATCTGGCTTATAAAGCCATAAATCGAAGGTAAATAAAGTGTTAAAATAAAATAATTTTTTTAAAATTTCTTCAAAAGTCGAAATAAGCTATTTTTGTTTCCACTAAAAATCGGAATCCATGAAGCATTGTCTCATCACACTTTATCTTTCACTGGTTTTTTATACTCCTTTGTTGGCTCAACCAAAACACGAGTTTCGTGCCGTTTGGGTAGCAACAGTAGCAAATATCGACTGGCCATCACGCAGAGATTTAAGTACGAACCAGCAAAAGGCTGAAGTCATTAAAATACTGGATATGCATAAAAGCATGGGGATGAATGCAATTATCCTGCAGGTTCGTCCGGCAGCGGACGCTTTTTACCAATCGGAACTGGAACCCTGGTCGCGATACATTTCCGGAACACAAGGACAAGCTCCATATCCATTTTACGATCCGCTGGAATTTTGGACAAACGAATGTCATAAACGAGGAATGGAAATGCATGCCTGGCTAAATCCTTACCGTGTGGCTCAAAGATTCAATGAACCCCTGTCGACCAGGCACGTTGCCTTTGAACATCCCGACTGGATTTTAAAATATGGAGACAAACTGTATTTCGATCCTGGCGTTCCTGAAACAAGAGAGTTTGTAAACAGGGTTGTAAAAGATATTGTTGAGCGATATGATATTGACGCCATTCATTTCGACGATTATTTTTATCCTTATCCTTTGGAGGAGGAATTCCCCGACACTGCATCTTTCCGAAAATTTAACCGTGGTTTTACAAACGAAAATATCACCGACTGGCGTCGCGAGAATGTCGACATTTGCATAAAAATGCTGAACGAAACCATTAAAGCCACAAAACCATGGGTAAAATTTGGCATTAGTCCCTTTGGCGTTTGGAGAAATAAACAGGATGATCCGCGTGGATCGGACACAAAAGCCGGTGCCACCAATTACGACGATCTGTATGCCAATATCATCAAATGGCAGGAACAAGGCTGGATTGACTACTGTCTTCCACAATTATACTGGCACATTGGGCATCCGCTGGCTGATTTTTCCCTGCTGGCTCACTGGTGGAAAAATCATGCTTACAGACGAGCCATGTACATCGGGCATGCTCCGTACCGTATCGATCCGGATTCGAGTACCAAAGAATGGACCGAGCCCGACCAACTTCCCAGACAAATTGAGCTCATAAGGAATATTCCTGAAATTAGCGGCTCGGCATATTTCAGCAGTAAAAGCTTTAACAACAATCTGCTTGATTTCCAGAATAATTTACGATCGAAAATTTATAAAAAACCCGCCATTGTTCCGGCAATGCCCTGGCTCGATAGTATTCCTCCGCAACCCGTAACAGGCTTCAAAAAGTCGGGTAAAAAGATAAAATGGAAATCCATATCAACTGCCAACGAAATGGATAAGCCCTGGCAATTTGTGATTTATTTAAATGAAGTTGGTGAAAAATT
>JBFEWU010000300.1:0-5707 GCA_041546215.1 Draconibacterium sp.
AATGGATTTCAATGCAGGCAAAAGTTTCTCCATCATATAATTAAAATGGAAATCGAGTGCTTCGCTGCTAAATTTATCGCACTCCAGCCCTTGTCCGTTACCCGAAGAAGGCCGGTTTTTTATTCCGGTGGTGGTATGGCCAAAACGCATGATGGTCCATTGGCCTGCCGGAACTTCCCAATTAAGCACGCCCTTCTCATCCATAAATTGGGTAACATCAATTACCTCTTCCGGATTTATTGCCGATTCTGAAATTTCGTCATTACTACTCAGTGTATCCAACTCAATTTTAGGATGAAAACCTGAATTGGGATAATTCGCTTTTTGTTCCCAATTATTAATCGTCACGGAAGCTGAAACAGAAGGGAAAGCCACAACCATTGAATCGTGGTAATAATCCAATCTTTTAAAAGGCTGTGTTAATTGAAGTTTTACCATTTGACCCCCTTCAACAAAAGCCTCACTCCACACGACCTGTTGCATCGAAAGTTCGGGTGGAATCCAGCTGCCGCCACTTGAGCTCCAGCCCATACAATTGTGCATATCAAACTCAAGACCAAGCCGCAGGCATTCACTGGCCGCATGTTGCATCAATTCGATCCACAAAGGGCTTAAATAATCGGCCTCACCATGCGGCATGTCCATGTAGGCCGAAAAGGCCTGCACACCTCCAATTCCAACTTCGGCCATGGCTTCCAAATCGCGGGTGATTCCTTCTTTGCTCACAAAACCATTAATCCAGTGCCACCACGTGAAAGGTTTTGCGGATGACGGAGGATTCACAAATGATCCTTCGATAGTGTCACTAACGTTTTTTTTACACGAATAAAGCAAACCGGAGGGTGTAATGATGGTAATCAATCCCGCGGCTGCAGAAGTTTTTAGAAATTGTCGGCGTTTCATGGTTTATTTATTGGTCTGGTTTTTCTTTGAACGATTGATAAAAATTCCGCCAAGGAATCCCACAATAAAAATGGCGGTTGTACCAAATACAATGGATAGGTAACTGTGGAAAGGACTGGCATATGGTTTTAGTGCATTGCTTGTAAAAAATAACGGCGACAAACTCATCCAACCAATGATCAAAACTCCAGCTATTACACCAACAACAGCGGTTTTGCTTTTCACTTTATTTGAAAAATACCCTAACAGGAATAGCCCCAACATTCCGCCGCTGAAAATGGATGCCAGTTTCCACCAGGCCTCCAGTGCGCTTTGTACATTTATCATGGCAATGGCAATGCCTATGCTCAATACGCTGAATAAAAACGATGAACTGTACAAAATCTTCATCGACTTTTTATCGCTGTCCTTATCTTTCGATGAAAGCTTAAAATAGTCGTTTAGGATTACGGTGGCCGAGCTGTTTACACTGGTAGAAATGGTACTCATTCCGGCAGCAAATACCGATGCAATTAATAAACCGGTTAAACCCGTTGGCAGACCATTCACAATAAAATACGGGAATACCTTATCGGCAGGCGTGTCGGCCGGCAAAAGCCCCGGGTTGGCTGTGTAATAGGTAAACAGCGCCGTGCCAATAAATAAAAACAACAATGAAACGGGCACGTAAAGCAGCCCTCCGTAAAGCGCCGACTTTTTAGCCTCCTTCTCCGAACTGGCGGTCATGTACCGTTGTATATAGTTTTGGTCAATCCCGTAATTCTGAACATTGATAAAAAGACCATAAATCAGCACCACCCAAAATGTTGAACTGGTGAGCTCAAGTTTAAAACTCCCCAAATTAAATTTATGATGCTCCATTGCAATGGAAAAGAACTGACCGGGTCCCTCGGGCATTGAAAACAAAAGTAAGCCCGCGCAAACAACAGCTCCCAAAACCAATATAATACCCTGAATGGCATCCGTCCAGACAACTGCCTGAATTCCTCCAAGCAAGGAATAGATCATGACACTTAATCCGGTAACAACGATAATTACGACAATACTCCAACCTGTTATCACGTTTACGGTTAAAGCCAGCAGGAAAAGAATAGTACCGGCTCGCATAAGTTGGGTTAGCAGGTACATAACCGAAACATATATTTTGGCCCAGGGACCAAATCTGTTTTCTAAATAAGTATAAGCCGACGGGCTGTTTACCGACCTGTAAAGCGGAACAAAAAAGCGGACGGCCAACAATGTTGCAAAGGGAATGGACAAACTAAAGACAAAAACATTCCAGTTGCTTAGATAAGCCTGCCCGGGCAAGGCAAGATAGCTGATACTGCTTACAAAAGTTGCAAAAATTGACATGGAGATAACCCATGTCGGGATATTCTTATTACCAACGGTAAATGAAGTGGAGGATTTATTCTTTCGGTAAAAAGAACTGCCGAATACAACTACTCCCAGTAAATAGGCTATAAAAATTGTGATATCGATGATGTTCATATTTCATTTAGATTTTTCAGGATCTTTATTTTGAACCTCTGGTTTTCCGGATTAGATAAGCTTTTCTATATGGAGAATGAACTATTCTGCATACCTGATTTTGAATACAATCTTTTTAACCTTATTTTTTTCTTCCACTTTCAGGCAAGGTCGGTGAATGTCATCCGGGAAAAAGATAAAATAACGCGAAGGATCAGCTGGCATCAGTTTTCCACCATCGTAACCATAAAATGTAATATCTTTTTCTGCGGAATAAGGTGCACTAACAGGTATCGATTGGTCATTTGTGAGCCCAATCAACTCTTCACCCGAAATAACATATTGCAAATCAACGTATTTCATATGCGATTCAAACAAAGCATCAGGATGGTTTTTTGTTTCATATTCTGTAACCGCCGCATACACATCTTCATTTAAATCAATGCGGCCAATTTCAAGACTATTCAGGTCTGTTTCTTCCAAAAACTCAAATACACTGTTCCAGCGATCGGGATATCTTTCGTAGTGTCTTTTAAATTGTCCGATATTGATCGATTCATCTGGTTTTGCCGGAATTTCACTCTGAATTCCCTGATCGGTAATAATAAGTTTATTCATATTTTTATTCTCCTTTTTTGAGGTACAATTGTAAAAAAACAAGGTACACAATGTACAAATGAATATTATAAATGCTGCATTGTTATTCATGTTCTAATGGTTTTATTTGCTTCTTTATTTATGGTTTGTATTCATTTTAAACTGCCCGGACATACCATATAAGTTGGCAAAAAACAAAAATCAGGTAGCACATTCGAGACATTTTCTGACAGGGTGTCGTGACTTATGAAGGTGAATTTTTACGGTGTTTATACTAAGCGACATTTCGTGAGCAATTTCTTTAACTGAAAGTTGATTGTAGTATTTCTTTTCAAACACCATTTGCATTTTTTCTGGCAGTCTCAAAACAGCTTTTTTTATTGAATTAAGTAATGAAAGGCAAATTTGACAAGCGATTTGTTATGCTTATAAAAAACCATTTCAAAAACCTCGTGATTTTTATTTTTAAGGTGGGTTAAAATCAGCCTCTCCTTCAAATTTTGTGGCATACTATTCGTTTTATTTTGCTGTGTAAAATGATTTGCTTTCACATAGGTTTGGCTTTAAGAAGTTGAAACTCATCTAATGCTTTCGAGATCACTGCACTTTGTTTTCTATCGAAACTCTGGTATGGTGGTGCCAGAACATTTTGGCATAAACCCAGCACCGACAGCGCACATTTCATTCCCATTAAAAAGCTCGATCCATTTGTTCCCACATTATAAATTGTTGATGAAACCTGCATTACTTTAGCATGCAGTCGCTGAATCCGACTGTTGTTCCCTTCAACAGCTGCACGGTATAAATCCACATATAATTTTGGAAAGATATTTGCGCCACCGTTCACACCTCCATCAGCGCCCATCATCACGGCCTCAGCCATCATTTCCTCCGGTCCAACAAAAAAAGAGAAATCCTCTCTGTCTCTCATTTCATGCATCACCGACTGAAAATAGGATCCGTTGCCCGAACTGTCTTTAAAGCCGATTACCTTCGGATTATCCGCGATACGCCTAATGGTTTCCGGGGCAAAAGAGATTTTGGTCATGCCCGGCATGTTGTACAGATAAAGCGGTAACTCCAAGGCTGGCAGAAGCTTTTCGTAAAACATGGCGAGTTCTGCCTGTTCGAGCGGAAAATAGTAAGGTGGCGCTGAAACTACTGCATCGGCACCGGATTCGTAAGCTACCTGAGAAAGACGGGTGCTCTCCACAAGCGATGTATGGGAAATGCCCACCAGGAGTGGCATTCTTTTATTTAAAATACGGCTTGATTCCCGTATCATCTTAGCTTGCAGGCTGAAACTCAGACTGGGGCCCTCACCCGTGGTCCCAAGAATAAATATTCCGTTTACACCACCTTCGATTACATGCTCGATTAGCCTTTCTAAGCCTTCGATGTCCAGAGTATTGCTATCCAATAAAGGAGTAATCAAGGGAGGTACTATTCCTTTTAATTTTTGCTTCATTAAACTTTTTATTTTAAGATGTTATTTTTTAAGAAATAGAAATGGCCATCTTCTGCACCGAGCAGAATATCGTAACGGCCATCCTTGTCCCAGTCAATTGGCGTTGGGCTTGTGGTATGACCTGATAAAATGATTTCGCTGATATTTCCTTTGTCCTTAAAATATGCACTGTTGTCCTTTTGGCTGGTATTTTCATAGAACCCGGCATTTCCTTTATTTGTATTCACAATTAAATCGAGCCTGCCATCTGAATTCCAATCCACACTACAAAGTTTCCGGCGTCCTGAACGCCCGGCAATTCCGGGATTTAACTGTAATGGTTCTGAGAAACCTTCTTTCATCTCATAAAAAATTCTTTCCCCTGGTTTCAACCACAGTTCACCATCTTTTTTAAAACGTTCGAAAAAGCTTAGGTAGCCTTCGTGGTCTAACATTACCAGGTCACACAGCCCATCTTTATTCCAGTCGATGGCAAAAGGTGTGGTCCTCCATTGAGTCACCAGTTCGCTTGGACCTGGATCCCACCAATTCCAGACCGGTTTTAAAGGATTTCCATCCCAGTCTGCTTTTACAGGATACGGGCCTTCCAGATTTAGGAGATCGCCGGTATTTTTATACCAAATTACTTTCCCGAAAATAGAATTGGCGATAATGTCCTTTTTCCCATCATTGTCCCAATCGGATACGCTCAAAGTCATGTATCCCCATTTTTCTTCAGCCGGGCCCTGTATGGAACCATTTTTACCGGCTAAAACCCGAATGTCTTCATCATTTGTTTTGAGCAAGACCGGTGCATTCCATTTGGGATCTTTCCCTCCACTCAGGTTCTCAATAAAACTGATGCTCCCGGCCGAATTCCCGCAAATTATATCTTCATCGCCATCATTGTCCCAATCAACCGAAAAAGGTGTTGATAAGGCCCCGAATTTCAGATTGTCAGCTTTCTGTTTCAAATAAACCAGCGGTTCGAAAACCGGTGCGCCGTTTTTTGTCAATCCTGTATTTTTCAGGTAAGCAACACTGCCGTCTTCGTCGCCCACCAATAAATCCACAAAACCGTCTTTATTAAAGTCAATGGCAGTTGGTGTAATCATTTGAACGTGCAAACGTATAGTATCGCCATGCTTATCTTTTAAGACCTGTCCTTCTGAAAACTGAGGTTTTGAGACTGAACCAATGTTTTTAAACCAGGTCAGTTTATCCACAAATTCTCCGCAAATTAGATCGGCTTTTCCGTCGTTATCAAAATCGGCCATATTGGCACCGGGC
>JBFEWU010000037.1:0-20718 GCA_041546215.1 Draconibacterium sp.
GGGAGAGCCATCTTCAGAAGATGTAACCTTTCCCGTTACCTGCTTGGTTTGGGCGAATAATGAACTCACTCCAATACACAAAGCCATAATGAATAGTAGTAGTTTCTTCATAGATTAAAATTTATGTTAATACAAAAGCTTTTATTACCCTTCGCTTTGTTTTATTCAAAAGAAAACTCCCGTCGGGGAAACGGGAGTTTATATACCTGCCAGCCGGCCAGATACTTGCACTTTTTACATTTTTAATGCTGTTTAATTCTGTTTCTATGTAAAAAATTGGAGTGCCACTATAAAGTATACGTTCCCCGAGTTCCCCTAATTGTTTTTTATTTGTCGGAAATTGCTATTTATGGTTTTCCGCGTTCTTGTTGATTAATGATCAAACTTAGGGATTCGGAGAATACAACAGGATTTTAATCAATAAACGGCATCATATTGGTGATAAAAGGGTGATTTTAGGGGCTTAAGTGATTGTGGTGATCTTACTTGCCGTTTGCAGACGAAAGCAGAGCGTTCATAGACAGGAAGTTAATATATAGACATAAAGAAGGCGGGAAATAATCCCGCCTGGTTAATAAATTAAGCCGCGATGTCGGCAAAGGCTTCTGCCAAAACATCGGGATACAGTTTTTGAAATTTCTGATAGCACCAGGTATACAAGTCCTGAAGCTGATCTGCTTCTACCCAGTTGATGCATTTTTGTAATTCTTTTCGAAACAATTCTTTACTAAAACTCACCTTGGGTAGAATTACTTTTGCGTATTCAAGCATGGTTATTTGTTTTAAAGTCGTTATCAAGTTAACACCAAAAAATTACTTTCAGTATGTTTTATCAGCACCTTTAACACTTATTAACGGTGCTTGTTCAACATGATTTCTTTATCCTTTTGAAAACATGTTAGTTAGAAGAAAAATGGCTTAACCTGTTTGAAAACATGCCTTCGAAATGAACTTTTTCAAACGCTGAATTACCTGATTTGGCACTGATTATTTAAAACATAAAACATAAAATTACGGACTTAAAAGAATATTCTTAACAAATTGCGAAATGGATTCTTTCAGTTCCTGTCCAGGTTGAAATGAATTGACAAAGGCACTTCCAATAATTGCTCCCTGTGCATATTTACAGGCATTGACAAATGTTTCATGGTCTGAAATGCCAAAGCCAATAACGGTCGGATTCTTTAATTTCATATTCTGAATTCGTTCAAAATAATCTTTCTGAAAGTCTTCAACTGTCTTCCCGGCACCGGTTGTTGAGGACGAAGATACCATGTAAATAAAACCCGAGCTGGCTTCATCAATCTGTTTTACCCTGAGGTCTGAGGTCTGAGGTGTGATCAGCAAAATATTGTGCAGATTATTTTCATCGAAAATCGTTTTGTATTCGGCTTCAAATTCTTCCAGGGGGAGATCGGGCAAAATGGTCCCGTCAATACCGGTCTCGAAACATTTTTCACAAAATTCTTTTACTCCAAACTGGTATACCGGATTAAAATAACCCATTAAAACCAAGGGTATTGATACCGATTCGCGAATGGTTTTTATTTGTTCGAATAGCAAATTCAGGCTCATGCCATTTTTTAGGGCAAGCTCGCTACTTTTCTGTATGGTCGGACCATCGGCAGTTGGATCGGAAAAAGGTATTCCGATTTCAATGAGATCGACACCGTTTTTTTCAAGTTCCTGAATTATTTCCAGGGTATCATTCAAATTTGGGAATCCGGCAGTGAAATAAACCGAGAGTATATTTTCTTTTTTCTTTTCGAAAAGTTTGTTGATTCTGTTGTTCATCGTGTTAAAATTTGTTCGTTATTCCCCCAAAGAGTGTCTGTGAATCTTGTCATACTTATGGAATTATCATCATGCCTCATGGGTAATTACAGCTCTTTTAATAACCAAAATAATTTAAGTAGGTCTCCATGTCTTTATTGCCGCTTCCCGATAGGTTTACCACTGTAATATCATCGGATTTCAATTTTATTTTGTCGAGTGCAGCCAGTGCATGTGCCGATTCAAGGGCCGGAATAATTCCTTCTTTCTGAGTAAGCAGCAAGACCGACTTTAGCACTTCCTCATCCGTAGCAGCAAGAAATTTTGCACGTCCTGTTTTATGCAAATGGGCATGCAATGGTCCAATTCCAGGGTAGTCTAATCCGGCAGAAATGGAGTAGGGTTCTGTAATCTGTCCATCCTGGTTTTGCATTAACATGGTTTTACTTGCGTGTAAAATGCCAGGCGATCCAACGGTTAATGTTGCGGCAGTTTCGTTGGTGTCAATTCCTTTTCCGGCTGCTTCGATCCCAATCAATTCTACCTGTTCATCGTCGAGGAAATGGTAAAACGCACCGGCAGCATTACTTCCACCACCCACACATGCCAGTATGCGTGTTGGAAATTCGGAGCCGGTTTGTGCCAAAAGTTGCTTTTTCATTTCGGCACTAATCACCGATTGGAAACGGGCAACCATATCAGGGTAGGGGTGAGGCCCAACCACCGAACCAATAATGTAGTGGGTGTTTTCCGGGTTATTGATCCAGTCGCGCATGGCTTCGTTGGTGGCATCCTTTAATGTCTTGTTTCCGCTGTGCACCGGAATTACTTCTGCACCCAGCATTTTCATTTTTTTTACGTTCGGGGCCTGGCGCGAAACATCTAAGGCACCCATGTAAACCACGCATTGAATTCCTTTTAATGCACATACGGTTGCTGTTGCCACACCATGCTGCCCTGCACCGGTTTCGGCAATAATGCGGGTTTTACCCAGTTTTTGTGCCAGTAGAATTTGCCCAATGGTATTGTTTAGTTTGTGTGATCCGGTATGGTTTAGATCTTCACGCTTTAAGTAAATGTTGCTTCCGTAGTGCTCCGATAAACGGCCAGCAAAGTAAAGTGGTGATGGTCGGCCAACATAATCTTTTAGCAGTTGGTCGAATTCATTTCTGAACTCATGCGCTTCAATGATCTCCAAATAGCGGCGTTTTAATTCGTCGATGTTGGTGAACATCATTTCGGGAATCCATGCCCCGCCAAATTCGCCGTAGTATCCCTTTTCGTTGACTTGATAATTCATTTTTATTTGTTTCTCATTCCCGGCAAGCGGGAATCTGTTTCTTTATATTTTGGTTTAAAGTTCTGTTTAGAGCAAAGAGCAAACAGGATTTCTGGATTTTCAGATTTTCAGATTTCTGGATGTCAGAAAATCCAGATTAATCAATAGACAATAATCACTAATCAATTTCTTGTTGTCTTCGGTCTCCGTTCTTCCTTTCAGCTTTCAGCTTTGAGCTTCTTCCTTCTTCGGACTTTTCCTTTGTCATCGTTGTCATCGTTGTCGTTGTTTTCGCGATTACTGGATTACCAGATTACTGACTGTCTGAAGATCCGAAAATCTGAATATCTGTAAATCCTGATTAATCAATAATCACTAATCATTAATCAATTTCTTTTGTCTCCGTTCTTCCTTTCAGCTTTGAGCTTTGAGCTTCTTCCTTCTTCGGTCTTTTCCTTTGTCATTGTTGTCATCGTTGTCGCATATTGAGTATCAGAATATCAGAGTATTAGAATATCAGAATTTATTGACCAAGGCATTGATAAACGCCTGAAGTTTTTCGATATTTTTCAAACCCGGTTCATCTTCAAATCCACTGTTTAAATCCACTCCGGCAAGTTTGGGATGATTTATTTCTTTAATTCTTTGGGCATCGCCGGATTCAATTCCCCCACTTAAGAAGAATGGAGTTTCTCCTTTGTAATCATTTAGTATTTCCCAATTAAATTTTTTACCCGAACCTCCATGTAGTTTTGTTTTTGTGTCGAATAAAAAATAGTCGGCAACACCTTCATACGCCTGGGTTGACGAGAATTTAAATTTATCGTCGACCGAAAAGGCTTTCATTATTTTAAGCCCCTGTTTTTTTAGGATGCCACAGGTTTTGGGATTTTCCCTGCCGTGGAGCTGAACAAATTCGAAATCCATATTTTTTGCCAGGCCCAAAATTTCAAAGACATTTTCATCTACAAAAACACCAACTTTAGGTTTGCCGGAATTAAATAATCCTGAATCGGGAGCGTCACCAACAAAACGTTTGGATTCGCTAAAAAAGATGTAGCCCAAAAAATCCACACTCAGCTTTTCAACTTCCTGACGGTTGTGGGTGTATTTCATGCCACAGACCTTTATTTTAAGTTTTTTTGTCATCGTATTACTCTTTATGTTCTGTCGAACCAGGTGAGAAATCCGTTCCAATGAAGAAGAGATTTCTCATTCGTGCCACCTGTTTCCCAGGGAAACGCTTTGCGCAAAGCGGCACTTATATTTGCGAAATTAATTGTTTGCAGGCTTCACCCGGATGATCTGTTTTCATAAACGATTCACCAATAAGAAAACCTTTAAAA
Source organism: Draconibacterium sp. (assembly GCA_041546215.1). Taxonomy (GTDB): domain Bacteria; phylum Bacteroidota; class Bacteroidia; order Bacteroidales; family Prolixibacteraceae; genus Draconibacterium. Next base: position 4,399 of record JBFEWU010000037.1, read on the forward strand.
CCATGTTTGCGCAGGTATAAGATTTCTTTTGCACCTGCCAGACCGCTTTCCGATATTTTTACAAATTTATCAGGAATAAGTTTCGATAGTTCCACCGATGTTTCCACATCAACTTCAAAAGTTTTAAGGTTTCGGTTATTCACGCCCACCACATCAATGTAATCGTTTACAACATCCAGTTCCTGAGCCTTATGAATCTCCATTAAAACGTCCATCCCCAACTCTTTTGCTTTTTTTGCCAGTTCCAATGCTTTTTCTTTTGTGAGGCAGGCTGCAATCAGCAAAATTACATCGGCACCGTAAGCTTTTGCTTCCACAACCTGGTAGCTGTCGATCATAAAATCCTTACGGAGGATGGGAATATCGGGATTTGTTTCGCGTGCTTTTGCAAGGTTTGCCAGATTTCCTCCAAAATATTCGTAATCGGTTAAGACCGACAAACACGAAACACCGGCCTTGACATATTCTTTTGTAACTTCCTCAACCTTAGCCTTATAGTTGATTTCACCCCTGGAAGGAGATTTTTGCTTAAACTCAGCAATAATTCCTGATGCATTCTCGCTTAAAAGATTCGATTTTAATGAATTGCATTTCCGGTTAAACGCCTTATATTTTTCCAGTTGAGCTACACTAACGATTTTCTTTTGATTGTCGACTTCAACTCTTTTGCTTTCTATTATTTTATCCAAGATGTTCATCTCAAAAAATTCTTTTTTTATGTTTATTTCCGACTCAAGTTTCTAACGAATCCTGTTTGATATTGCCTTAAATTTCTGCAGTGCTTTTCCACTTTGTAATGATACTTTAGCCAGTTCAACGCAATCCAAAAGGGTATTGTCGTTATGTACCAGTTGTAATCCCAGGGCCGCATTTGCCAGCACCACATTATTTTGTGCAGCCGTTCCCCTGCCTTCTAAAATGTTCATAAATATTTTAGCAGCATCTTCAATTGACTTCCCACCGAAGAGACTTTCCGGATCGAGTTTTTCCATACCAAAATCGGCAGGCGAAAGATTCATTTCTTTTCCCTTTAAAGCAATATGTGTGTCGGCGGTGAGAGAAACTTCATCGTAACCATCGAGGCTGTTTACAATGGCGAAATGAATATCCAGGGTGTTGTACACATTTTTGTAGTGCTCAAAATTTTCGCTGTTGTTGACGCCAATCAGTTGGTATCCGGGTAACGATGGATTTGTCATGGGCCCCAGAATATTAAAGAAGGTTGGTACTTTTAAAGCCCTGCGAACCGGTGCAATGTGTTTCATGGCCGGATGAAAAAGAGGAGCATGTAAAAAGCAAAATCCACCTTTGTCAAGATCATTTTTTAACTTTTCAATGTCGTTGCTGAACTCATATCCAAGAAATTCCAAAACATTAGATGAACCACTGGTAGAGCTGGCGGCATAATTTCCGTGTTTGGTGACATTTACACCGGCTCCGGCGATCACAAAACACGAAATTGTGGAAATATTGAATGTGTTTTTCCCATCGCCACCGGTGCCTACTACATCGATTCCCTTGTAGGCGGAAAGATCAACTTTTAAGCTTAATTCGACCATTGCCTCGCGAAAACCGGCCAGTTCTTCTGATGCCACCGGGCGCATTTTAAAAACGGTGAGAAAGGAAGCAAATTCGGCTTCGGAATGCCTTCCGTTTCCAACCTCAAGTAGTGCTTCTTTGGCTTGCCGGCGTGTTAGTGTATTGCCTTGAAATAAATATTGTAAAGTTTCTTTCATTTTTTTACCTAATTAATTTTTTGCTACATGTTGCTTAATCTCTTTAATGCTGGTGGCCCGGGTGCACCTTCTTAACCCTAATTCCTCAGCGAATCCTGTCCTGTTCTTTCCCGATCGCATTCCTGTTTTAATCATCAAGAAAGGATTACAGAGACCGGGTACTAGGAAGCCAGCCAGTTTTCAATTATTTTTTCGCCTAAGGGTGTAAGAACCGACTCGGGGTGAAACTGAACACTTTGTACATCGTATTTTTTGTGCTGCATCGACATGATCAGGCCGTCTTTGTCGTAGCTCGTTACTTCAAAGCACTTTGGCAACTTTTCCGATTTCACGATCCACGAGTGGTAGCGGCCAACCTCCAGCGTATCGGGTAAGCCTTTAAACAGGATCGATTTATTGTTGGTGAGCATAACAGGTGTTGCGATGCCGTGCAAAACCCGGTTCATGTTTCGCAATTGTGCACCAAAAGCTTCGCCAATTGCCTGGTGACCCAAACAAACTCCCAACATACTTTTTTTGGGTGCATATTTTTTAATAATATCCAGCAAAAGTCCTGCTTCTTCCGGAATTCCAGGTCCGGGGGAAAGAACAATTTTATCGTACCTGTCAATTTCCTCCAGCGACATTTCGTCGTTTCGGTACACATCAACCGGTAAGCCAGATATTTTTTTAATGGCATGAACCAGGTTGTAGGTAAACGAATCGTAATTATCTATTACTACTATTTTCATCTGAATATGTTTATTTTAAGTAACTGTAAATCTGTTTGTTATACATACTGGTATTTTGATCTTTTTCCATTGGCCCGATGGAACTCGCAAATCCGTCAGCTGACGGATATTCATTTCCTTTTGTGTCAGCACCTTTAAAATATTTGTCACTGTCATGCTCGTTTCATATCTAAGAAGTCGGAAGACCGAACACCGAAGACGTAAGTTGGCTGTCTGATTCGGAAGTACTTTCTTCCATAATTTAATGATTATTGTTTTTACTCTATCAATGAACACCGTGATCGTAAACTGATCACTAATTTATCTCTTTTGCCATTTCAATGGCACTCTTCAGCGCTGCTAATTTATTATTTACTTCCTGCAATTCACTCTCTTCTTTCGAGTCGGCAACAATGCCGGCACCTGCCTGGTAAAAAAGTTTATTGTCTTTACTTAAAAAGGAACGAATCATAATGGCATGGTTAACCGTACGGTCGAATCCCAGGTAACCAATGCATCCACCATAATAACCACGGTTTTGATTTTCATATTTATCGATCAATTCCATAGCTTTATACTTTGGTGCTCCCGATAAAGTTCCGGCCGGGAAAGTTTCTCCCAAAACTTTGATCAGGTTCGTATCGTCGGTAATTTTTCCCGACACCTGGGATACCAGGTGAATTACATGCGAGAAAAACTGCACTTCGCGGTAGGTTTCAACAATTACATGATCGGCATTCCTGCTAAGGTCGTTCCGGGCCAGATCAACCAACATCACATGTTCGGCGTTTTCCTTGGGATCTTTACTGAGCTGTTCAGCCAGAGCGCGATCCTGATCGTCGTTGCCGGTTCGCTTAAATGTGCCTGCTATGGGATGGATAAAGGCTTTGTTTTCTTTAATTCGAATTTCGGCTTCAGGACTTGATCCAAAAATGCGGTAGTGGCCATAATCGAAGTAAAACAAGTAAGGAGATGGATTAATTGATCGGAGTGAACGGTACACATTGAAGTCATCACCTTTATATTCCTGTTTAAACTGACGGCTTAATACGATCTGAAAGACATCGCCACGATAGCAATGTTCTTTGCCTTTGGTTACCATTTGCATGTATTCTTCATTGGTAATATTCGATGTTTCCTGGCCGCAGGTTTCGAATTTCTTGGTTGAAAAAGTTGGATTTACCATCAAATGATGAATGTAATCCATGTTTGATTCTTCACCTTCCATAAGATTTTCAACCATATGAATTTGGTTTTTATGATGGTCGATGGCAACCACATACTTGTAAAAGCAGTAGTTTACTTCCGGGATCTGGTACTCCTCAACTTTTGTTGAAGTAAACCTGATATTTTCAAAATGTTGAATGGCATCGAAGTTTATATAGCCAAACAAACCGTTTGCCGGCAACTCAATTTCATGGGATTCAACATTGAACACCTTAAAAAAGGCGTCCAGTTCATCGTGTAGAATTCGTTTGTCGGAAAGTGAAAAATTTTCCTGCTCCTTGTTGGGAAATGAAGTTTTTACTTCTCCGTTATTTACTTTAAAGCAGCCGATGGGATCGAATGCGATAAAGGAGTATGCATTTTCATGCCCGTGGTAATCCGAACTTTCCAGTAAAATCGATTTCGGGTAAAGTGTACGCAGCCGCAAATAAATGCTAACCGGAGTAACGGTGTCGGCAAGCAACTTGCGAACGACGGGTTTAAAAGTTATTCTTTCCATATGTAATTTTGTTTTGTATTTCCTGTATTTGTTTTAAACCAAAAACGGCTCATCGTGATTTCGATGAGCCGTTTCAGTTTATGCAATGACGTATCCTCTCTTCACGAATATTGTAAAAAGTTGCTTTGCCACCACCAAATGTTATTGTTCATTCTCATTGTAAACTCTTTTAAATAAAAAGACCTGCTCTTTTTAGGAGCAGGCCTTTTGAATATCTTTAAAATACCAATATGGCTCTTTAACTCCTAACTTACGTAAGAAGACCCCACCACGGAAGCCATATTGTATTTATTTTTTGCATTTTTTATTTTAAATCTTCTGCAAGAAAAACCATTTTTATCAGAAATCAAAATAATGTTGAAGATTGCTTCATATTTTTCTGTTCAAATAAAATTAGATTAACATGGATTGTATCATTTGGAAGGTTTATTTTCTTCAGGGAACTATTGGTTGCAAACGGCGGTTGGAAACCGCCGATCCCGCAGCGCGATTGCCCATTTGAGAATGACTGCAGGATGAACTGGCAGAAATTGTGGTAATGAATATCCTTGGAACTGATTTCTGCTTGCATGAACAGTTTTGAGTGGAAATCATTCATTGCTTTGAGGGATCTGATCTTTTATCGGTGGTTAGCTGCGGTTGGAAACCGCCGGTTTAAAGAAGCTTAGTTTGCCAATGTAAATCTAAAGCTGATGCCAAAGTTTGCGTTGGTTGTACGGTAGGATAATGAGGTAAAGGGATCATTCATTATCCGATCATAGAAAACACGTGCTTCAAAACGATCGCTTAAACGGTAGTCGGCGTAAGTTTTAATGGTAAAGTTTCCCTGTCCGGCTGTAATCTGGTTATCGTCTTCGTCTAACTGGCGCAAAATGGTTTTCGTTTTTCTGTACGAGACATCGGCACGAATATTTAGATCGTTGGAATAGGCTTGTTGCGAATTTTTGGTCTTGATAATTAAATCCATGTGGGTAAAGCGGTAACCAACACCAACAATGAATTCGCTGCTTAACACTTCGGTTAGCTGGTTATTGGCAAAGGAGAGATTAAGGTTCCGTGTACGTTTAATTTCTCCACGTGTTGTTAAGTCGCTTTGCCACATAATATCCATGTTAATTAATGGATTAAAGGCTTCGGTAATGTTAACCGAATTAAAATCGTAGGATGGAACAAAATTATCAGCAAGGTCGCGAATAATACTCAGTCCGTCGGCACCTTCCATATAATTCAGGTTGCTTGCATATGATCCGACATTATAGCTCGAACGATAGGTGTGTTGGAAATTCAGGGAACGCATTACTTTGTTTAATCCCGGAATGCGGGATACCATTCCTTCGTAACGAATACTCCAGTTGGGTCGAATATATTTAATGGACGGGAACAAACCCAGTGAAACATTTTCCGGATCTTTACCCTGATAAGCGGCGAGGAATGCCGGTACCAAAACCTCCACAGAGTTAGGTCCATATCCATCCGGATAACCAGCGACTTCGGAGTGTGGTTTCCCCGGATCGTATGTACCAGCCGTTCCTCTTTCGCGGGCCAGGCGGTGTGCAATTACCCGACGGTATTCCTTTAGGTTGTCGAAGGACTGTGAACTGCTTACATCGTTTTTTCCGATGGCGAAGAAAGCGGTTCCCCAGGTCAGTGTTGACATGCTGAAGTTTCCCGATTCGGAAAAACTATTGGAAACAAACTGGTTCGAATTATGGTCAAAGTCGTAAAATTCGGTAATGTTTTTGGAGAACGACCGGTCGGCGGTCACGTCCACACGTAAGTCGGGTAGGGGTTCCCAAACGGCCCTGAGTGACAGACGCTCATTCTGGCTCACCATAAATGGTTTGTTCAGGGTTGAGTCAGTGGTTAGCCAGCCATTTTCTGCTGCTTTTACGGCAAAGTCCCTGTCTTGCCGGCCAAACATAAACGGCAGTCCCGGAGCAAAATTAGATTCGATATTGGGATAGCCCCACTCTGGATCGCCAGCGAATTTCCCGGATCCGAAAATAATTGGTTCGGGCAAATAACCGGGAAGAACTGTTCCTCCATTCTTGCTGTAATTAAGCGATAAGGTTCGCAATCCGATTACCATGCGGGTCGTTACATCGAGTACATCTTTTATAAACGGCTGATCGTCACGTTTCCCGCTCACCGAAAGCATGGCCTGGCTGGCGTTTTCATTGGGGGTAAATTCAATGTTGTTTGCATCAACAATTGAAAGCTTCCCGGGAACAACTTTACCATCCACTCCGGTAACCAATACCTTTATTTTTTTCGTATTTAATTTGTGGTTTATTTTCTGTGGCGTGTTGGCGGTCAGTTTCACACTGGATGTAAACGTTTCCACCTGTTTTTTCTGCAGAGGTTGTGTATCCTGTGAACCCTGGCTATTCCGTCCTCCCGACGAACGGCGGTTTAAACTGCCACGACCACGACCGGTTCTCCTGAACTTTTGGTTCACCTCTTTAAAATAAGGAACTTTATTAAACATGGTTTGCATATTGGCATTCCCGTTAATGGTCATGTTACGTGTATTGGCTATTGTATTTCCCTGGTTCACATCATCAAGGGTTAATGGAGCTGCCAGCCATTCATAGGTTCCTGAATAACGAATTGTTGAAGAAATAAAACTAAGCGCTTTAATACTTCTGATGGGTACATTATACGTCAGGTTGTAACTATGATTGTAAATGGTTGGCCTACCCAAATCCCAGAGGTTAGTTAGTATTGAATCGCGTTTCCATTCGTAGTCATCATCGCGTTTATTAATTCGTCCGTCAGGTTCATCAATCCTGGAAGTCGATCTCGATGAGAAATCAACTTTTAGTGAACGGGTCATGTCGTAACGGACATCGAAGTAACGGTTCCAAAGGAAGTCTTTTTCGAAGGTAGGCGGAAGAATCAGGTTCGGATTTGTAATGTTGCGGGTCTGTCTTTCGTGATATCTTCTGAATAAATCGGTACGGTACGAAATCTGGGTTGGTAGCGGATAAAAGTTAAAATCGCCAATTAGTTTCAGTGGCCCCTTCTGCAGGAGTTTTACTTTCTTAAGGGGCTGAATAAGTTTCGAACGGCTGCTGTAGTTGTACGAGAACATTACACGATGCGTTTTATTCACGTCCAACTGTGTATTTACATTTTGTTTGGTCACTTCATTGTACGAGTAGGTTGCTGCAAAATTCTGAGGATCCCACAGGTGCGTTTTTTCTTTTTGTTTTTGCGGTTCAATTTTTACGTTGGTAAAATTTAAACTTTTTCGCTCAATAACGTCTTGAGCCAGATTTAACAGCGAATCTTTTTCCCGGTTTGAATCCAACCTGTTTAATGACTGATCCATTTCAATGTCAGGATCGAGCGGATTGTACTTTGGCTTTAAAGTACTTTTTGAATATCCATAGTACATTGGAATCCTTACACCGGCTCTGTCGGGGAAAAAGCGTCCCCAATCGATCGAGGCGGCAACATCAATTTCCTGCAAATCTTCCAGCTGCCGGCTGTTTACATTTTGGTCGATGCTTCCGAAACCCGATGAACGGGTTCTGCCCGCAACAGTAACACTCCCTAAATCGGCCAGGCGAGTCGAAACACGTGTGTTAGCAGCCCAACCACCTTCTTCGTCAAAATCGGTAAGCCGTAATTCGTTGGCCCATACTTCAACCGATTTTGGTCCGGTATTTACCTGCCCGCGTTTGTTTCGAACTCCCATCATAAACACCTGAACATTTCCAAGATTTGGATTCCCTTTAATTTTCACCCTGTTTTTGCCGCTGTTCCAGCCCGGGTGAGTTCCTTCAAAAATATCTGTAATTGTAATGTTCGAACCTCCTTCTCGCATGGCATCGTTCCTGTCGAGTTTCAGGCTGGTAAATAATTCCAATGGAATGTTTAACCTGTTTTCATCGGGCCAAACGATGTAGCGGTCTGCTTCACTTTCGTTTTGATAGGGGCGTCCTGAGTACGCAGGCGTTAATTTTAACGGAATTTCGTATTCGTAATAATTGTAATTGTAATCCGACCCCAGGCGAATAAAGAATGAGAGTTGATCGTCTTCCAGCGGATATTCTTCTATTTCTTCGGCATGAACTTCCATTTTTAAGGTTTTATACCTTCTGAAATCCATGTACAATGGTTTGTACGCAGCTTTTGCATCTCCCTGCTCCAGGTCTGTCACTTTTAAGGTTATCGCCTGTTCGTTTAATTGTCTTAACTGTGGATTTGCCGGATCAATAACCCTGTCGATTCCCGGAGGTAAAACGTAGTTCACCGGGTAACGACTACCGTTTTCTTCTATACTTACTGCAGCAACTTCAAACTGGGCATTTGTGGATGGAATGGCATCCTGGTCGCTGATATCGCCGGTATATCTTCTCCAATCGGCACGCACAAGATCCAGGGTTGCAAAACGCATGATGGTTGAATCGTTAAAACCATGCATGAACATTCGTAAAAAGCGAATGGATTTAAAATCGTTGATGTTACCAATGGCTGCATCGGGTGTGTTAATAGGTATTTTAAACTGGTACCAGCTAACTTCCCCAATTTCTCCGTTCTTTAATTCAACAGGCCGGCTTCTTTTATCGGTAATGTTGTTTTTACCAACTTCAAAGTCATTTTTACGAATACTTACTTTGTATTGGAAATAACGTTCGTATTCATTTAAGGTATTATCGCGGTTTATGTCTTCCACATCGGGTAAAGTGGTTGCCGAGGTTGGATAACTTTCGGGCGACATGGCAGTCGTTGGAGAGTTTCCGTCAGGACCATTGTATCTTTTGTATCGACCAAGAATATCTACTTCGGCATTATCATAATCGGTGCCTCTGAAATAATGGAAGTTATCGGAAGAAGGATCGCTCATAGCGGTCTGGTAGATCCGGTCTTCAACTTTCAGGCGCAATGCTTCGAGGTAGTCGAGGTAGTGGTCTTGCTCATCCTCATCATTTAAACCGTCAAATCCAACATCCTGATATTGCCTGGAAACATCGGTATTATCGAAGGCATTTACCAGTGACTGTAGTGTAGAAACGCGTCCCCAAATGGTTGAGTCGACGTTAACCATTTCGGCAGTTGTTGGCAAACCGTTTTCGAAAGCTTTCCTCGAATCTTTTAAAACATCCTCCGAAATATCACCAAGGTTGAAATACAAATCACCTTCACTCTCGCTGGGGAGAAGTGGTCCGCCTTCATCGGGATCGGCAAAAGGATCCATTAACCAGAATTCGATGTATTCGATGTTTGCCGTTTCAAAGTCGCTGGTTTGAATTTCGCGCATGATACCCCCCCAACGCGATTCAGGAGCCTTTAAGGTTCCATCGGAATTAACACCGGCTCCAAATTTGCTCTGTCCTGCATCGTAATTATAGGGTCCCCGGTCTTTGGGGTAATAGGCCAGGTCAAGCACCGCGATGTTGGTTGGTTCCCCGGTGTTAAATTCTTTTTCGGGGAACAGCTCCTGTTCAAAGACCTCACGAACATAGTGGTTCGATTGCATGTCCCTGTCGTTTTTGATGTGGTTAGGAGTAAGCGAGTTATTTCTTAAGAACAGGGGATCTATGGTGTAAAAAGCAAGTCTGGCGCGGTTAATACCGTATTCGATGGTGTTGTTCAGGTTTGCTTCAGGAAATAGATCTTCCTGGTATTGCGGAGTACTTGCAAGCATCCATGCCTGTCGGGCACGCAGGTCGATGGCTGTTTTTGTGGCTTCAAAATCGTCGATATATGCTGCACCGTCGATGGCCTTCGAACTACCGGGAATAAGTTTGGCAATTTCACCTTCGATATCGATGGCAGATGCCGCATTGGTACTGTAAAAGGGCAATCTGTCCAGTGCTTTTGTTAAGAACATGCTTTCGGTTGAATAACGCATGTCCATGCCAAGCATTAAGTTCGAGATGGGATCTTCGCCGTAATCAACTTTTTGGGTAAGTGGCCGCTCGTGCATGTATAGTGCGGTGGCCCCAATGTTAAAATTATCGGAGAATTCGTAGTTGAAATGTGTCCCCATCAATGTTTTACGCTGCATGGTAAACAGGTCTTCACTTTCTGTTGAAACCTGTATGGGAGTTCCGGCTTCCAGCAGGGCAGGATTAATAATCTTCACCCTTCCCAGGGTGTAGTCCACCGTATAATCAACGTTTTCCACTAAAACCTGACCACCAGCGGTTACTTTAACCGAACCTTGTGCCAGGTTCAATGATCCCAGTGTGATGTCGGAGCTAGATGAGCCTTTGTAGCTACCTACCAGCTTGAATTTATTGTGCTCGGCATCCTGTTCTGCTTTTACCCGGGTAGAATCGTATAAGGACTGGAATGTGTATTTCTCAATGTCGGTGGGATCGATCAGCGAATCGGCCAAATGACTACCAAAAGGTTCGATAACCGGAAATATTATTCTTCCTGTTTTTGAGTTAACGGTAATGCCTTCGATGTAGTCGAATATGCCGTCTTTACCCGGGTCAAGCTGTTTGTTAAGCATGTCGAGCCGCATGACCTCCAAAAGAATATGCCCCTTAATACGGCTGCCCGGCAGGTAGTTGATAAAGGTTCCTGTTGAATCGTTCTGGTAAACCACATTTAACTCAAATTCGTCGTTGGTCAACTGGTAAGCATTCAGGTTGTAAATGTTTTTCATCATCAGGTTCCAAGTTGGCTTACCCGGGGAAAGGTTTGTGCCTTTCAACAACTTCAGGAAAAGTGTTTGAGGAGCATCGATTCCATCTGTTGAGAATTCACCCACCTGGAAAGTTTGCCCGTTTACGGTATAGTTAAACGATACGGCAAGCACCTCGTCGGCATTTAAGGAGGTGTTCAGCGAGATATAACCCAGCGTTTGGTTAATGGAGAATTCCGATTCATTTAATTTTCTTGCCTGCTCAATCTTTTCGAAATCGGTTCCTCCCACAAAATCCTGTCCGAATTGCGACATTACACCGGTGATGTTTTGTACCTGTCGAACATCGGAATAAGTGGTCGACATTTCGGAGTAAACACCATTGGCCTTGTTATTCGGATAAATATTTAAAGGGAAAGGCAGTCCTGCTGTTTCCTGAAACTGGGATACCTTGTTGTAAATATTCGGATTATGTTCTGCCAAATCCTGAAAGGCCAGAATATTTCGCGAGTCTTTAAAATCGTTTGACTTATTGGTTACCCAAACTTCAACTTTATTAATGGTAACCGGCGAGCGGGGGACAGAGGTGCTTTTTAGCCACTCGTTGTAATGGTCGCGGAAATACTGTGCCAGGAAAAAGTGCCGGTTGGCATCGTAGCCGGCAGCCGATATTTCGAAAGTTGCTACCTGGGCGCCACCTTCGGTTTCTACGGTTCTGGATTCACCTTTGTGTTGCGAAAAAATAGTGGTAACATTTAACTTTCCAAACTGCATTTCTGCTTTTACACCAAAGAGGTTCGATGCCCCGGTTATTAATGAACCATTTAAGGGAAGCGATACATTACCGGCTTCGATTCGTTTCAGAATTTCATCTTCATCACCGGAATATTCCAGGTTCATTTTATTTTCATAGTCGAAGGTCGCCTCGGTGTTGTAATTCACCCGCATGTTCATTTTGGTGCCGATTTGCCCGGTAACATTCATCTGAATTTTTTCGTCGAAATCGAATGTGGGAACCTTTCTTAAACGTTCGGGGATTGCCGGATTGTCGGTTTTATTCATCTGATAGCCAAAGCTTACTTCCACGTAGCCCTGGGGTTGAATATTAATGGTGTTTCCTCCGAAGATGCGGTTGAATGCCTCGCTGCCAATGGTTAGTTTTGGCAATAATCCTCCATTGCGAATATCCTGATCGGCCAGCTGAGTCCTTGTTCGCCAGTAATCGCGAATCGATTTGTCGAAATCGTAATCGATATAATCGTCGAGCGACATACTTTGTGGCAAGCGATAATTCAGTTTACCCACCTTTTCATAAAAAACATATTGACCAAGTACTGGATCGTACTCAATTTCGTAGGTGATATTACTGGGTTTATTGAGGTATATTTTTGTTGAATCCTGTTTTGAATACCCAAAAGCAGGCTGGTCTTTAAAAGGGTAGGGCAGGGTGCCGGTTGTGTCAACTACAGGAATGTCCTGAGCAAATCCGACAAGTGGAACTGCAAGGGCAAAAATTACAATAAAGATGAAGTATATTTTGCGTAAACTCCGGTTCAGTGTCATTTCATTCAAATTTCTTACGTCAAAAGGTTTTTAGATGTTTACAACATCTCCCCTCCATAAATGCTTCTGAATTTTAATTGGCAGATTTGGTTCTAAAAAAATTAAAATTCATTTTCGTACTCAGTTTATAACCTTTTTAAAGCCTGCTTAATTACACCCTCTACGGTTGCTTCAGGTTGCTCCTGAAGAATTTTTGTAACTATCTTTTCGGCGTCTCGTTTTACAAAACCAAGCATGACTAATGCTGATAACGATTCATTTCTGATAGTATTGTCTGGCGTAAGCAAAATTTGACCGGTTTCCGGCAATTTTACAAGTTTATCTTTTAAGTCGATTATTATCCGTTGAGCAGTTTTTGCACCAATGCCCTTTACTGCTTTTAAAACGGCAACATTTTCGGTGGTTACAGCAGCCCTTAATTCGTCGGGACTAAGGGATGAAAGCATCATATTTGCCGTGTTTGCCCCGACTCCATTTACCGAAATTAAATTGCGGAAAAGCTCCCGCTCTCCAACATTGGAAAAGCCATATAAGGTATGTGCATCCTCGCGCACTATTTGGTGCAAAAACAGTTTGGCTTCTTTTTTCCCGCTTAATTGGCTGTATGAGTTCAGCGAGATGTTAATAAAATAACCAATTCCACCGGCTTCAATTACGATATTGGCCGGTGTTATATCTGCAATGTTTCCGCGGATATATTCGTACATGTTGTGATGAATTTATAAAGTGTCTTCCTCCTCTGTTGCTTCAATGTCGACGCTTTCGTCAACCTGATTCGGATTGATTTCGAATTTTTTCAGTGGATTTTTGGAAATCTCGCTGTAAATGTTTCTGTTTTTGTAAATATCTATGGCAAGGTACAATGCCTGGCGGAACGATTCGGGTGATGCTTTGTCTTCACCCGCCAGGGCGTACGCTGTTCCGTGTGCCGGCGATGTTCTTATGGCCGGTAAGCCGGCCGTATAATTCACGCCACGTTCGAAGGAAGCCAGTTTAAAGGGAATAAGTCCCTGGTCGTGGTACATGGCCAGAATGGCATCGAATTTTCGGTAATCGTTCGATCCGAAAAATCCATCGGCGGGGTATGGCCCCAGTGCAATAATTCCCTCTTTTTTGGCCTGTGTAATGGCTGGAAGAATAATCTCTTTATCTTCATTACCAAGCAAACCATTGTCGCCAGCGTGAGGATTTAACCCAAATACTGCGATGCGGGGTTTGGTAATGGCGAAGTCCTGTTGCAGGGATTTGGCAATAATCCTGATTTTAGAAAGAATGGCTTCCTTACTCAAACTCTGAGCCACTTCTGAAAGTGGGATATGAGTAGTAACTACACCAACTTTCATGGTTTCGCTTACCATTAGCATGGCATAATCTTTTGTATCGAAAGTTTCGGCCAGAAATTCGGTATGCCCAGGGAACCTAAAATCGTCGTTTTGAATATTGTCTTTGTTAATCGGTGCGGTAATCAAAGCATCAATATATCCTTGTCGCAGGTCGGAAGTTGCACGATCTAAGGCATTAAACGAAGCCATTCCTGCTTCTGCTGTTGATTTGCCAAGTTCAACACGTACATTTTCATCAATACAATTAATGATGTTTACTTTTTTCCGGTAGGCTTCTTTCGTGGAACGAATGTGGTTAAAGCTTAATTCGTTAATATTTAGTGCTTTTCGATGGTAGGCAGCGACTTTGGGCGAACCGTAAATAATGGGAGTACACATTTCCAGTATTCTCGGATCCATTAAAGTTTTCATAATTACTTCGTAACCAATTCCGTTAATGTCTCCCTGGGTTATGCCTATGCGTATTGTATCTTGTCTGTTCATTCTATTTTTTTTTCAGATAATCTGCTCTTTTGGAGCGCGCTGCAAAGTTAATTTTTTTAATTGAACTTTCTTAAAAAGTTATAAAGCAGGCGTGTGCCATAACCTGTGCCACCTGCAGGGCGATAAGCTTCTTTTTCTTTGGCAAAAGCAGTTCCTGCCGAATCGATGTGGATCCATGGGTAATCGGTAAAATGTTCCAGGAATTTTCCGGCAATGGTTGATTGTGCTTCACGGACACCGAGGTTGTTTAAATCGGCAATGGGTGACTTGAGCTTTTTGGCATATTCATCCCAAAGTGGCACCTCAATAAGGCGTTCGTAGGTTTCAAATCCGGTTTCCTTCAGTTTTTGCAGGTATTCGGGAGAATTTCCCATAGTTACCGCAGCATTTGAACCGGCAATGATATCGGCAGCACCGGTTAAGGTGGCGTAGTCGATTACCAGTTGCGGCTTGTATTTTTTTGCATAGCTCAAGGCATCGGCCAAAATCAGGCGGCCTTCCGCATCGGTGTTTTTAATTTCCACGGTGGTCCCGTCGAACATGGTAATAACATCACCGGGGACGTAGGCATTTCCATCGGGGCGGTTGTCGGTGGCCGGGACCAGTCCAATAATGTGCAAAGGAAGTTTATTTAAAGCTGCGGCATAAACAGTTGCTACGGTAACCGCCCCGCCAGCCATATCACATTTCATGTAGTCCATGGAGTCTGGAGTGGGTTTTAAACTCAATCCGCCCGTGTCAAAAACAATACCCTTACCCACTAAAATGATTGGCTTTTTATTGGTATGATTTTCGGGTTTCCATTCCAGAATATTAAAGGTAGGCGGATCGATACTTCCTTTGTTTACCGCAAGCAATCCTCCCATTTTCAAAGTTTCTATTTTTTTCTTGTTGAACACTTCCAGGGTAAAACCTGCTTCCTGGCCAAGCTTTTCTATTTCTTTCGAAAATTGTGTTGCGGTTAAATATGAGAGGGGTTCGTTTACCAGGTGGCGTGCAGCGAAAACAGCTTTCGTAAGATTTTGAATTTCATGAATCTGCTCTTCGGTGGTTTTATTATCGCAAATGAACACCTCCGAAAGCGTATGTTCTTCTTTTTCTTTTTTGTATTTATCGAATGTGTAGTTTGACAATAATAACCCTTCTAAAAAAGCCTGCATTAATCCATGTTTACTTAAATCAGATAGTTGTACACTTTTTTCGTTTGAAGCTTTTAAGGCTTCATATAATTTAGCACCTGCTTTTCTCGCTGCTTCAACCTGCAGGTAGTTCTTTTGGTCTTCTTTAATCTTTCCAAAGAAATACACCTGCGGATAATGATGAATTACACCATCACTTTCTTTGATCATTTTTTTTAGCAGGTAGTCCTTTTCAGGTTTACTTAATGAGGGATGTTTAATTTGGTCGGTGTGGCCGAATAAGGTTGCTGTTGAAGTATTTTCTTGTAATTCAGTAATTTTTGAGATCGTTGGAAACATAACTATAAATTTTTAGGCTAAAATACGGATTTAATGGGGTTTGGTGAGTTCTTTTGATTTAAACAGCTGACAAGAAGTTGTTAATACAAATTTTGAAGTAAAAAAAGCGAGCTCCGTGATGAAGCCCGCTTGATATGTAGTTGAGAAGTAATTAATGTTTGTGATTATCGAAATAAGCGTGTTCGAATACATGTAATTTTTCGCGAAGTGTATCGATAATGCTTAAATCGGTGCTTTGTTTGCTTTTCATGGCAAATACCAAAACTTCGTGGAGCGATGTGAGCTGTTTTACATATTTTCGGTAAGCGTCTTCATCGTCGGCCGACTTCACTTTTACACGTTGGTGTAAGAAATACTGGCTCACAATATCCTGGATTTTTTTCGCGTGTTCCTCTTTGTTCATTACCCAGCGAACCAGCTGATTGTAGTCGGGATTCGAGGACTTTGACAATTCATTGATCTGGTTCATGGATTTTTCAATGGTGGCAATGTGTTCGTACAAGAGAACCACACGAACCGAGTCGCCATAAATACCACAAGGAATTTCGCAATGTGCTTTAGCCTGAAAACCTGAAGCGGTTAAAATGGCAACGATAAAAGTAGCTGATAATAATTGTGTAATTTTTTTCATTTCGCTATGTTTTTAATTTTTAGATGTTTTTAAATAAAATAAC
>JBFEWU010000293.1:0-5841 GCA_041546215.1 Draconibacterium sp.
TAAGGCACAAGGTAAAACGAAGTTTAACAATGATTAATCACAAACTCACGCCATTGCTCTTTACCGACGATGGAAATATTTGGATGGCACTCTGCCTGGTCACCTTATCACCAAGAACCGAAGCCGGGGATGTTCATATACTCATGCAGGATGAGTTTGCGAGATATAATCTGGATTTGAGATTGAAGAAATTTGTGAAAGTCGTACACAAAGAATTAACAAGAAAAGAGATTGAAGTTTTAGCTTATGTTGCACTGGGGCATAATAGTACTTCAATTGCTCAAAAATTATTTATATCAGAATCAACAGTAAAAAATCACAAAACAAATATCTTTAAAAAACTTCATGCAAAAAGCGGAGCCGAAGCGGTATATTATGCTAGTAAAAGAGGTCTGATATAATCCTTAATCATAGTATGATGTGATTGTTGGCCTGCCACATAGCGTGGCGAGTGGAAATTGAGAAACTTTTGCGTTGATTGTTTTCAACTATTTGTTCTCGAGCGGTGACGCCCATTTAAAAAACTTTTCGCTCCTTGAAACAACAAATGGCGACTATGTGTTAAGCCCGGCTTATGATTTGTTGAACACTCGAATCCATGTTGACGATTTGGATTTTGCGTTGGATGGAGGACTGTTTGCTGATAATTTTAAGTCTGAAGAGATGAAAAAAAGAAACCATCCCGGCTTGCATGACTTTCATGAATTAGCAAGAAGATTTGGCGTTAGTGTGAAACGGCGGAATAAAATCCTGAGTCCATTTGTGGAAAGGCAATCTGGTGTTGAGATGTTCATTCAGCGTTCATTTCTAAACGATAAAACAAAACGGTCTTATTTGATGCATTATCAAACTAAAAGGAATCAGTTAAACAAAGTGTAAAACCTGGAGTCGAATCCACTTGAGTTTGTGGAATTAATGGTAATATCTACCACAAGTCCCAGGAGTCAAAAGAGGAAAAGGTGGAAGATAAATGGACCAATGGTGAATATACGTTGTTTGAGGACATCAATAAGAAATAGAAATGACCGACAATAAAGCCATAGATTTCACCGAAGCCTAATTCGACAATTTGTTGTTAATCAATTTCTTCGTAACTTCAACTAACTAAATATTAAACTTAAACAACATGAAAAACTTAATCGTAATTTCTGTATTTCTATTGGTGGCTAATTTCATTAACGCTCAACAATTTTCTGTTCCAGAAGTAACACAAGAGCAAACCAAAGAGATTTTGTACAACCATGTAATCGCCTACTGTGCAACTGGGATTACCTATGCCAAATCACAAGGAACAACACCAAAAGAATATGGAGAGTATGTTGGAACCCAGTTTAAGTCATTTTGGAATCCTGACGATGGTTTTTCAGCATTTGCCAATGGAATGATGTATCTATTATGTGGTATCCACCCTGACAACGATATGCAAATAGTAGAGCAAAGTGATAAAATGATTCATTTTAAAATGAAGAACGTTGATTTAGCTTTTAACTTGGGACCAGCATATGGAGTTACTTATGAAGAATTCCTGGAATGTTCAGAAGGTATTCTCAATGTTTTGGCTGATTACATGGGTGTTTCTTTCTCCCATCGGGTTACTGATAAGGTTTGGTATAATGTTAAGCTAAATGCCAAATAAACTTAGGAAGATGAATTCTAATCAACCTTACCTGCTTTTATTGTTGTTACCCTTACTATTGGCTTGTTCTAATGAGATTGAAAGTCAATGGAAAGGTCCTGATAGAATAAGCATATTTCATGAAACAGGTCTCTTGCAAGAGTGGCCTGAGGATGGTCCTGAACTTCTATGGAGATATGATAGTCTGGGGATGGGACATAGTTCTGCTGCGGTCACCGAAGAAGCCATTTATGTGACTGGTATGCCTGACAGTACAGGTGGGATTTTATATTGTTTTGACTTAATGGGTAATCTGTTGTGGCAAGATAAGTATGGTAAAGAATGGAATATAAATTATACAGGCACACGCTCTACACCAACAGTTGTGGGTAATCATTTATATTTCATTAGCAGTTATGGAGAAATTTATTGTTATGATTTTAAAACACATAAAAAAGTATGGACAAAGACATTTCAGGAGGATTTTAATTCTGATTTAGTGGAATATGGGTATGCTGAATCTCCATTAGTTGAAGGCAAAAAGTTGTATTGTACTCCAGGGGGAAAAGACGATAATGTTGTTTGTTTAAATAGGTTTACAGGTGATTTAATTTGGTCTTGTAAAGGAAATGGAGAAGAAGCCACTTACTGTTCGTCTATTTTGGTTGAACACAATGGAAGGGAAATTTTAGTTACAGTCACCTTGAAATCCATTTTGGGAATTGATGCATCCAAAGGGGAATTGCTATGGACTGTTCCTTTTGAATCAGGACATGTTGTCCATGTCAATACACCTGTGTATAATAACGGAATCATATATATGGCGAGTGAAGCGAATAAGGTCAAAGGAGGTTTTCTTGCAATTGAACTTAGCAAAGATGGTGCAGATGCAGAAATATTATGGGAAAGAGGTGATTTAAGAAATATGTTATCTGGTTTTATCCTTCTTGACAATCACATTTACACCAGTACCTATAGAGAAGATAAATGGCATTGTTTAAATGCTTTAACGGGTGAAACAGTAAATACATGGGAAGGAAATTACGGGTCTATAAGCTATGCTCATAATCGTTTTTACATTCTTGGGAATATGGGGGCTGCAGTCTTGTGTGAGGGGTCTCCCAAAGAATTTAAGACCGTTAGTATATTTAGATTGGATATTAAGCCATATTATCCTTTTGCTCTTTTGTGGGCACCACCTGTCATAAAAGAGAAGAGGTTCTACATCAGGCATAAAGGGAGCTTGTTTGTATATAACATTGCAGCAGAATAACATTCCTTTCTAGCAAAAAAAAATATCCTATTGAGCAATCGTACATTAAAACAACATAAAAAAGTCGAAAGAACGAATACTGGTATTAGACCACAACAACTGAAACAGAATCGTTTTTTGAGTATTTACTTTTCTTGTAGTCCAACTTACATATTAATCTCATCTTCCTGTGTTTTAGCTCGTTAAATATGGTAAGAATTATTGGAAAATGGAATCCTATATGGAATCCTATGGTGATTATAGGGAATAAAAAAATCCCAACCAATTGAATAATAATTAGTTGAGATTTTACTAGGGTGTGCTCACCAGGGCTTGAACTAGGGATCCCCTGATTATGAGTCTGATATGTTGATGTCCACCAGTTTGTAATAGTTTGTATTCCTTGTCATTACGAAATTTGAAATTCCATTATTTGTCAATAATTTGTATGGTTTTGTATAAAACCTGGACGAAAACCTGGATGATTTTGAACAGGTTTAGTATTTGACACAACGTACAGAAAATCCGCTTTCCCTACTGGTGTTGGGGACATAAAAATATCCATTATTATAGCTTAGATTTATATACATGGGATTACCATTAACATAACTATTCGACCACCAATATCCACTTTTCCCAACCAGACTGAATGTTCCATCAGGATTTCGTCTACCACCTGGCAGTGCAGTAAATCCAGTCAGGTTAGATGCATATGTATTTGGTGATTGCCAATGCGTTGTACCAGTTTCCTTAAGGTTTCCCCCACCATAGGTGCCACCTATAACGGATCTTAATTCCGTCCAGTCATAGTTTTGATATCGAGGGTAATAAGGGACACGCCAACCATCAGGACATAATTTATTCGTTCCAACAGTATAATGATTATATAATACTCCATAATCTGCACCATAAGTGGCTTCGTCATTATCGTACCAGCAGTATCCGGGTGTACTTAAGTTACTCCATTCTGTATTATCTGTAACAAGTGGAATAGCCGTACCATCGCTAAAAGTTTTTGTCCTTAGGTTTTCTGCCATCCAAAGTTGGGTACCAATCCAAACGGTATTGTATGAATTACCTTCACTATCTGTTATGGGGGAACTAAATGAAATGTGAACATCATCATAGGTATAACTGCATGCCGTACTAATTTTCCACCTTAATACATATGCTCCTTCTGTGCCTGTAAAAGTAGAGGTTGGCGAAGACGGATCCGTAATATTTCCGCCTAAACCGGAGACGATACTCCATTGACCAGTTCCCTGGCCGACTTGAGGTGTATTGGCATCAAGGGTTGCAGTATTTGTTCCATCATAAACAACAATATCGCGTCCGGCATAAGCTCCCGAAGGAGTATGGTTAAAATTAATAATAACAAGATCGTAAGAAACACCACAATTGGTACTAATGGACCATTTTAAATTATAACGTGTACATTCTGATCCTGTAAAGGTGGTAGTTGGAGAAGTAGCATCAGCAAAGCTTCCGCTTCCACCACTAACAATACTCCATTCGCCTGAACCATATCCGGCTTCTGGTGTATTGGCTGAAAGCGTTACTGTAGTTTTATTATCTGTAATTATCTGGTCAATTCCGGCCTTAGCTATGGTAGGAATAGGCCAGCAATTCGCATTAGGTGTGAAAGGCAACCATTTATCACCATTGTAAATCAGAAATAAATCTTCTGTACTATTGAAAACTGCATCGCCGGCAACAGCTCCCAATTCATCAATTTCGGCCGAGGTATACACAGGTAAGGCAAGTTTGTCATTCATAATATATTCTGCAGTTTTAGCATGTAAAGCATATGGGACTGACAATAATTGGGTAGAGCCCATATTACTATAATTTGTGCCATTACCTACCGCTATTTGTATTTTAAGAAAGTAAGACTCCTTGTTCCATTCTATCAAAGAGAAATCCCCTAATTCCATCATATCCCCTTCACCTACTCTAAGATTAAATAAACCATTTAAATCTGTTTGAACAGTATGAGTTTCTTTGTATACTTCTACTGTGTTGTTTTGAAGAATAGAAACTTGGACAGAGAGCAATTCCTCAACTAAGAGCTTTCCTCTTGAATCTCTAGCTTCCGCTTGATATAAAAAGCTCTGTGGAACTTGTGCTAATGTTTCATTGAATCCTAATGAAACAATACTTAAAATAAGTATAAAATGGTATAATTTCTTTTCCATAATGTTTTGTTTTTGATGGATAGTTAATGTTTTTCAACTTTAAATACTGACTTTAATTTTTGATCCGTGGAATAAGCATTCAAGAGATAAAGTGCAGGAGTTAAAGTGGAAAAATCAAGTTGAATAATTTGATTTGGTAAAACGAGTTGTTTTTGAGTGATCAAAACTTTGCTGCCCGCGATGTTCGTAACTTCGAGACGTACCATCTTTTGTTCTTTTGTGTCAAACTGAACGTTTAAAAGTTCACGAACAGGGTTTGGGAAGACTGCAATTTCATTATTCTCCTTGAGGTCAGAATTTGCTTGCTCAATTAATGAGCCGCTTTTTAGATCCTCAGATTGAATGTACAAAACATTAACTCCACCAATTCTCCATTTTGAGATATGCTCAGTATTCGTATTGATAGGACTTCCGCCAGCAGGCAAAACAGCGGGTGGAAATTTAACTTCCTGAGCAACAGAATGGCAAAAGATGAAGAATAAGATTCCTAAGAATAAAATTTCTTTCATAATTTTGATTTTTGAGAATAAATTAAGCTGGTGATATACAACTAGGTTGGGATGAAACGAAGAATAAAAGTTACGAAATTGAGGACGGAATAGCAAGATGGAAAAGAAATTAGCTGTTTAAACTATTTTTATCATAGAGTTTCATTAGCAACTAATGAGATATTATTTCCTATTTTTAACTGCAATACATTAAATGACGAGGCACGCATGATAGGGAAGCAAATATTGTCGGGATTTATTTTGGTATTTATTTTTTCGTGTTGTGTCACA
>JBFEWU010000181.1:0-9517 GCA_041546215.1 Draconibacterium sp.
ATAATAAAAGTTTTTGCATGAGATGATAGAGATACTTAGGTAAATGTAAGAATAAATCGTCTGAATTAAAATGGCATAACTCCGGGAAATAAATCTCATAACTAAAACACTATACATGAGAAATACATAGGTTTAAAAATAGAATGGAAGACCGGAGACGGAAGAAATTGATTATACAGGATTTTTAGATATTCAGATTATTGGATTTTAAGACATGAGCTCGGAACACTGAACTCTACACATTCGAATATTCTAACATGCCAAAATTCCAATATTCGGCTAATCCATCAATCTGATTATCCGAAAATCCAGATATCTGTTTACTGAACACTGCTTCTTTGCTCTTTGTTCTTGGTTCTTGGTTCTTTGTTCTTTATTCTTTATTCTTTGTCCTATTCAATAAATTGATTTTAAATTGAAAAGAAATGAATAAATGGGGGTTACCTTTGGTCCTTTTCAGGAATTTTATAGTGTAGAAGGAAGAAAGACGCAAAACCCCTTTCGACCATTAAATCAATTTTACAACGTAACATCAATTACGAAAGACATTCAGGAGGCCTAAGTGCCTCCTTTTCTTTTTTAAAATTGTTTTTAGAATCAGAATAACATAGCAAAACTTGAAATTTCCTGCGAAGGAAAAATAAATTAACCTATTAGATTTTGAGTAGAAAATAAGAGCATAA
Organism: Draconibacterium sp.; assembly: GCA_041546215.1. GTDB lineage: Bacteria > Bacteroidota > Bacteroidia > Bacteroidales > Prolixibacteraceae > Draconibacterium. The sequence goes on from JBFEWU010000181.1 coordinate 684, forward strand.
CAAAATTAATCATGACAACAACGACAACTTACAATTGATTATTGATTATTGATTATTGATTAATGTAAATGGAGGTTAAACGGTATGAGGAATACGGGATTAACAACGACAATGACGACAACAACATCCAGAAATCTGAAAATCCGAAAATCCAGATATCCTGTTTGCTCTTTGTTCTTTGTTCTTTCTCCAATTCAATAAATTGCAGGATTTTAAACCAAAAACAGATAATAAATGTATGCTTTCCAGGGAGCCCTGGAAATTACATCCTTTCCGGCATTTCGATGCCCAGCAATTTCATTCCATTCTGCACCACACTTCCAACAGCTGATGCCAGCATTAAACGAAAATTCATAATGCTTGTATCTGACTCTCCCAAAATTGAATGGTCGTGGTAAAACTGATTGAATTCTTTCACCAAATCGTAGCAGTAGTTTGCGATAATAGCCGGACTGTAATTATCGCCGGCTTCCTGAACAGCAGCCGGGAATAATGATATTCTTTTCAGCAATTCTTTTTCTTTTGCCGAAATCGAACTCAAATTCAGATTTTTGTCTATGGTAATATTTTTACCGGCTGCTTTGCGAAGTACCGACTTAATTCGTGCGTAGGTGTATTGTATAAACGGGCCTGTATTTCCATTAAAATCAATGGATTCTTCCGGGTTAAACATCATATTCTTTCGTGGATCAACCTTTAGAATAAAATATTTTAAAGCCCCCAGTGCAATCATTCTAAAGGTATCTTCTGCTTCTTTTCCCGAAAGCGAGTCCAGTTTTCCGAGTTCGGCCGACATATCGCGAGCCACTTTCACCATTCCTTCAACCAGGTCGTCGGCATCAACAACCGTACCTTCACGCGATTTCATTTTTCCCGATGGAAGTTCAACCATGCCGTATGAGAAATGATACAAATCTTTTCCCCAGCCATACCCCAGTTTATCGAGCAGTTTCGCCAGAACCTGGAAATGGTAATTCTGTTCGTTACCCACCACATAAAGCATTTTATCGATCGGGTAATCGTTAAAACGCATTTTTGCCGTACCAATATCCTGGGTCATATAAACCGAAGTACCATCGCTGCGCAACAAAATCTTCTGGTCCAATCCTTCTCCACTTAAATCGGCCCATACCGAGCTATCTTCTTTCCGGTAAAAAACCTGCTCATCCAAACCCCTCAGCACCTCATCGCGACCCACCAGGTAGGTATCCGATTCATAATAAATCTTATCAAAATCTACCCCCAAAGTTTTATAGGTCACATCAAAACCTTCATAAACCCAGCCGTTCATTGTTTTCCAGAGTTCAACGGTCTGCTCGTCCTTAGCTTCCCATTTGAGCAGCAACTCACGTGCTGCAACAATCGAGGGTGCCTGATTTTCGGCTTCCTCTTTTTCAATCCCCTTTTCAATCAGCTCAGCAATTTCGGCTTTATAATGTTTGTCAAACTCAACATAGTACTTACCCACCAGATGGTCGCCTTTTAATCCCGAGTTTTCAGGAGTTTCGCCATTTCCCCATTGTTGCCAGGCGTACATCGATTTGCAAATATGAATTCCGCGGTCGTTTACAATATTGGTTTTAACCACCTTTTTACCGTTGGCTTTCAAAATCTCAGCAATGGAGTAACCCAATAAATTATTGCGAATATGCCCCAAATGAAGGGGTTTATTTGTGTTTGGTGATGAATATTCAACCATCACCAAATCAGAATCATCGCTTACTTCTTTGGTGCCAAAATCGGGATTGGAATATACATCACTCAGGATGTTCAGCCAATAATTTTCATTGATATCAAGGTTCAGGAAACCTTTTATTACATTAAATGAGTCAACAATACTCACCTTATCCTTCAGGTAAGTCCCCAAATCTTCAGCAGTTAATTCAGGCGATTTCTTCGATAAACGCAAAAAGGGAAACACAACGATCGTAATATCGCCACTTACTTCTTTTCGTGTATTCTGAACCTGTACCTGGTTTTTATTTACTTCTGCTCCGTATAGCACTTTAACTGCTTCGATGGTAGCATCCTGTATAATTGTTTCAATACTCATTAATAAGCTGTTTTTAAGTGCGCAAATATAACACAATACTTACTATAAAATAAAAAAAGCTCCACCTTACGGCAGAGCTTTTTATAAATATTTAAGTTATCTCTTATTTACGAATTCTGGCTACTTCGAATTCAGCCCTACGGTTTTTCATCCGATTTGCTCTTGTATCATTATCAAAAGCAGGTTTTGTTTCACCATAGTTGTTTGATCCAACATAAGCATTGTTAACCCCTTTGCTTAACAAGTACTTAACAACAGCTTGTGCACGTTTTTCCGAAAGTCCCATATTATATTCTTCGGTACCAACGCTACAGGTATGTCCGCTGATTACCAATTCAAATTCTTTACTTGCATTCAGCTGGTCGGCCAGTTTATCCAATTCTGCTTTACCTTCTTCTGTAAGAACGGCTTTGTTCAATTGGAAATGAATGGCCGGAATTGTCATATCTGACCAGTCCGGGCATCCATTATTGCTTGCAGGACCTTGAACCTGTGGACATTTATCTTCGCAGTCGATAACGCCGTCACCATCTGAATCCAGTGGGCAACCTTTGGCATCAACCGGACATCCTTTTGGAGTATCAGGACATTCATCCTTTGGATCAGGTACTCCGTCTTCATCCGTATCCGGACAACCATTGAATTTTGCTAAACCGGGCACATCCGGACAATCATCGTCTTTATCGGCAATTCCGTCACCGTCTTTATCCGGACAACCATTTAAGGCAGCAGAACCGGCTTCATCCGGACAATCATCTTTGTAATCAGGAACTCCGTCACCATCGCGGTCAAGCGGACAACCTTTTTCGTCAACCTGAACTCCCGGAGGTGTATCCGGACATTCATCTTTTCTGTCTGGTACGCCGTCACCATCAGAGTCTTTTGCTTTACCTAAAGCAAACTCAAGAATGCTTGTAACCTGGAAACGGTCGTCATTTACCTCCTGCAATCCGGTTCCTTTCATGTATCTGTAACCGTCAATTCCGGTTGCATAAGTACCCGAAACAAATAATGAAGTTTTTTCACCCACCGGAATTTTAATACCACCTCCAGCGTCGAAATTCACACCTGACTCCTGGTTATCCCATAAATAACCTACACCGCCTAAAAGATAAGGCTGGATGGTACTGTTTTCGTTAAAAATGTGACCATTGCTTAATTTATACCTCAAATTGAGCAAAGCATTGTTCATGTCAACACCATCATCCCATTTCGAAATGCGGTTATCAAGCATTAAATCGAATGAAGGACTTAAATAACGGCTGAGATAAATATTACCCAGAAGATTTGATTCTGATTTTTCGAGGTTAAAATCCATCCCGGGCCCCACTCCGATAGCCCATTTATTGTCGGCATTTTGAGCCAATGAGGCGCCAACCATTAAAGTAAACATTAAAACGAAAAATGTAATTTTTTTCATAATCTTTTAGTTTATTTTGTTTTTTTAAATTCTTACAGGCAATTTAAAAATTAATTTTTATCAAACAAAACCTAATAAAGGATCTGTAAGCATTTATTACAACATTTATTAACAAATTTAAACATTTAAACAATATAAACTCAAATAAAGAAATATTTTGTTTGCTATTATCGACATAGAAACCACGGGACAGAGCTACAAATACGGAAAAATTACGGAAATAGCACTTTACCAGCACAACGGACAGGAAGTAACCAATTCGTATTCGACTTTAATAAATCCGGAAATGGATATCCCGTATTTTATTACCGAATTAACAGGAATAGACAATGCAATGGTGAAGAACTCGCCAAAATTTTATGAGGTTGCAAAAACAATTGTTGAAATGACCCAGGGAAGAACCTTTGTGGCACATAACGTGAGCTTTGACTATAAGTTCATTCAGGAAGAATACAGAAGGCTGGGATTTAATTATGATAGAAAGACAATGTGTACGGTAAAATTGTCACGAAAATTATTGCCGGGGCATACTTCGTACTCCCTGGGGAAACTGTGTTCTGATATGGGAATTGAAATAAATGGCAGGCACCGCGCAGCAGGCGATGCACTGGCCACTGTTAAACTTTTTGAAATTCTTTTGAAAAAGAATGAGTTGATAGGAAATCCGAAAGCACTGAACAATTACAGGCTTTTCTAAATCCATCTATTCCTCCGAATCTTTTGTTTCGTTCTGTTCCTTTTCGTCACCCGACTCTTCTTCTTCTGTAAAATCCAACATCTCTTTTTCCTGAAGCGTATTATACCACATCAATACCTTTTTAATGTCGGAAACATAAACGCGATCCTGATCAAATTCAGGAACCACCTCTTCAAAATAGGTTTTTAACTCACTTCCTGAAGCTTTTGGCGAAAGTGCTGAACCACCATCCTCTTTCTCTGATATCGCTTTGAAAATGTCTTTTAGCGGGGCATCTCCTTCATAGGTATAAATGGCTATGTCTTCCAAAGCCGATACTTTTGTAGAAGAATATACCGGCATGCGCTTTTTACTTTCCAACGACTCTACAATAATGCTGTTTTTACTTTCGGCAACTAACTTAAAAAGTCCCGAGTGTCCTGAAATTGCTAATATTCCTTTTAACATGACTGATCTAATTTTTGGCGAAGATACAATTTTTGTGAATTTGTTAAAGTGAAAAACTTAAAGTTAACAGCCGGGAGTTCCTTATTCCTAAGCAACTCCCGGTTTATTTTACTCATTTTCAAAATATTAAAAGAGCGTTAAAACTATTTAAAATCGACTTTATAGGCTACACCGGTTTTAAACCATGTACCGGGCTGGGTAACATTTCCAATGTCGTTGTATTCAACATCGAATAAATTATTCACCGAAACAAAAACCGTAAGCCTCTTCTTCTTATAGGTAAGCTTTGCATCGGTGGTTAAAAACGGCTCGTATTCCACTTCACCAATCGATACTTTATCCTCAAATCCGGTATAACTGCCTTCCCTGTCCTGGTAAACCAGTTTTATATTGAATGAAAAATTCTTCTTAATGCTTTGACTAAAGGAACCAACAAACTTGTGCTTCAAATTATCAAGTACGTAATTTGATACAAAATCTGCCTCCTGTTTATCCAGATTATTATACAGGTAACTTAAGCGTATCGTAGGATAGTTCCGTTTGAACTTTTCTTTTAAAAAGAAATTCAACTGGAACTCGGTTCCCAGGTTATTTATTCTGGTCAGATTTTGAGGCTGCCATACTTCTTCATTTTCGTTCAACACCCAATCGATAATATCTTTTCCCTTACGATAAAAAACGACGGCATGGCCTTTCACAAAAGGTTGATTCAGTTTTATGCCGCCTTCAAGAGTTGCCGATTTTTCGGGCTCCAGATCCGCATTCCCGATATTCGTTGGTCCACGGTAATACAAATCGGTAAAAGTGGGCATCCGCAACGATGTATTGTAACTGCCATATAGCTTTACGGCATCCGACACATTATAACTAATATCAATGCCGGGAAATACATTCATACCCAGGTCGCTATCTGAAATATGATTGCTCATTATCCCTGCAGTAAGTGTCCAGTTATTTAAATAGACCGCATGTTCGAAATACACCGAAACCGTATTTCTATCGTCCGATTTGGTAAACTGTGCCTCTTCTCCCTGCACATCTTTGGGCTTTTCCAAATCCAGGCCCAGCACATTACTCAAAATGTGTTCCGAACGGTATTCAAGGCCCAATGCTGTTTTTCCTCCTGCCCATTTAAACCAGGAATTTAAGTTGGCTCCATAAACATGGCTTAAATGATAATTGTGGTTTTTGTACCACGATGCCGGATTGTTACGAAAAAGTTCAAACCGGTCCTGGTGACGCCGATAATAAACAGCCGGTGTAAGATGGAACGGACCATTCCCCTCCCATTTTGCCGAGCTAAAAAGGGTTTTGACCGCTTCGTACTGATTCGGGTATTTGGGCGTATAAAAACTGTTTGCTCCAAATCCTTTTCCGGAAAGTCCAAGCTGTAATCTCAGTGTTCCCTCTTCAGTCTCCAGACTACCTGAATAAAACCCGTTTACATGGCTAAAGTCAGTGTTATCGATATAACCATCCGACCGTTTGCCACTAAAGCCAAGCATGTGATTCATTTTCCCGGTTTGAAATGAACCCGAAAGGTTTCCATCGAGATAAGCAAAGCTACCACCAACCAGTGTTGCACTAAGCGCCTGGTTTTCCGGTTGCCTGGTGACAATATTAATGGCTCCCGAAAAAGCATTGGGGCCGTATACACGGGCAGCCGGACCTTCCAGAACTTCAATTCTTTCAATCTGGGCTAAACTAAGGGGAAGATTTAAATTGTGGTGACCGGTTTGGGGATCGGTGATGTTGATTCCGTTTAAAAGGATCAGGGTCTGATCGAAAGTACCTCCACGAACACTGATGTCCGCTTGTACTCCTTCTGTTCCGCGTTGCCGTACATCCACCCCGGCAATGTACTCCAGCAAATCCTGAACACTCTGAGCCGGCGCCGCCTCAATTTCTTTACTCTCAATCACGGAAATAATCCGTGCCACCTGCGAATACATGGCAGGCGATCTCTGCGCACTAACCTCAATCTCATCAAGGTCGTACTCCATTTTAATTTCAGTGGTATCTTGTTCAGCTGCTACAGAAATTGCCGGTACAGATAATAAGTAAACGACCGACAAAACTGAAATTACAACCGTTCTTTTCAGGGTTAAGAAAGTAGAAAAACTCTTCCTTCCCCATTTACTGAACGTTAAAATGGCTTGCGCATTCTGTTTTTGTTTTAAAAACTTCATTTTGCAAATAATTAGTACGGCGAATATACAAATTGAAAAATGGAACCCAAACCCCTGTTTGTCTTGTTCAAACATTGAAAACACAGACTTAACAAAGCATCCGGCAAGACCTGTATAATCAACATTTTAGAGTCCATAAAGATTTTTGATACGGGATAGAAAATATCAACTGACATTTGTCAGGTTTTATTTGTTTTTGCGCTTCTATTTCAGCTATATTTGTTTAGACAAATTAAAAATAACGCCATGACTCAGATTCAATTTAACAACGCACTGCTCGGATTAAGTGACAAATTGCACTACTACGCACTCAGTTTAACTTCTGATTCAGAGAGAGCTGATGATCTTCTACAAGAAACTTTCCTCAAAGCCTTAACGTATCGCGATAAGTTCACGCAGAACACGAATTTCAAAGCATGGATCTACACCATCATGAAAAATACTTTCATTAACGACTATCGTCGTAATGTGAAAACAAAAAACACCTTCGATGGTTCAAACAACGATTTTCATCTCATGTTCTCAAAAGATAAAGTATATCCGGCACCTGATTCATTTTACAGTTCCAAGGAAATTAACAAAAGCATCAATGCCCTGGAAGACGAGTACAAAATTCCTTTCACCATGTTCTTAGAAGGATTTAAATACAAAGAGATTGCAGAAGAACTGGATTTACCCCTGGGAACCGTAAAAAGCCGTATTTTCTTCACACGCAAAAAACTGGAAAAAGCTTTACACGAATATTCGAATCATTAATAATAGAGATAGGTATTGATTTTATGAAGGTCTTCATTTGGAAGGCCTTTTTTATTTCGAGGAAAAATCCGATTACATATTCTCTTAACCACAGCAAATGCAGTCTTAACCGGCTGCATGGGCCATAAAGAATTGCGAAGTATCGAAAATTAAAGTAAATTACAACAACTAAAAACAAACCCTATGAAAGAAATAGCCGTTCATTTAGCCGAAGGCTTTGAAGAAATTGAAGCCATTAGTATTATCGATGTTCTGCGACGGGCAGAGTTTAAAGTACATGTAATTTCTGTCTCGGGCAACTTTGTGGTAACCGGTGCCCACAACATTAAAGTAATGGCCGACTCCTTATTTGAAAGTGTCGACTATAATGCCATTGATATGATTGTTTTACCCGGAGGAATGCCGGGGACAAAAAATCTGAACAACCACGAAGGTTTGAAAGATCAGATCCTGGATTTTAATGCCGCCGGGAAACATCTGGGAGCCATTTGTGCAGCACCGATGGTATTTGGAAACCTTGGCCTGCTGGAAGGAAAGAAAGCGACCTGTTACCCTGGTTTTGAAGGAGAATTAACCGGAACGACCTCCAGCGGCAAGTATGTTGAGCAAGCCGGAACAATTGTAACCGGGAAAGGTGCAGGAGTTGCCATTGATTTTGCCTTAAAAATTGTGGAGATGCTAAAAGGAAAAGACTTAGCAATTCAGTTAAAGGAAAAAATGATTGTAAAATAGAGGCCGGAATGGAAGATTGGAATTTCGGAGTATTGGATTGTTAGATTGGAGGAATGTTGAAGAGTTCGAAGCTCAAAGCTCAAAGGAAAAACGCTACAAGTTGGGTATGGAGCGGTTAGGAAGAGATCGCTTCTTCGTTCCTCCCCCCTACTCATAGGGATTAGTTCCACTAACAAGTTTCGGTTCGCTTCACTCCCAAAAATTGAGTGTCACTGAATCGCGAAATCTTGCACTAAATATTCTTTGGTATACCATTCCATTTCCAAAAGCTTGTTTTGTGCACTATTCTGCAATGAGTGAGGAATCCTGTTAAATCTATTTCGTATTTCAACGGGTAAACAAACGACGTGGCAGCCCGACAACAACGATGACAAGGAATTGATTAATGATTATTGTCTATTTATTAATCTGAAAATCCCGAAAGCACCCTTCGACTCCGTTCAGGGTGACAGCCGGACAACGATGACAACGGAAAAGACCGAAGACCGAAGATAACAGGAATTGATTGGTCAGACAACTACGACAATGATGACCACGACG
>JBFEWU010000517.1:0-2724 GCA_041546215.1 Draconibacterium sp.
CCCATAATTTTTCTCCAGAGGAAGCATTCACTCCGTAAAAAGTTCCATCAACATTTCCAAAGAAGATATCTCCATTGTTGTATGCAGCACTTACCCAAACTTTACCATACTCTTGTGATGTCCAAACAGGTTCTCCCGTATTTTTATCCAGCGCAAAATATTCGCCGGGTTTTGCATAACCATAGTGCTCGGAGAATGATCCCAAATAACCAAAAAATACTTTGCCTTCTGCAACTGTTGGTGCCAAAGAGGTGGTACTGTTTGTTTCAAATCGCCAAATTTCATCACCTGTTTCAGCATTAACCGCATTAACAAATCCGTCTGGCCCACCGATATAAACTACATCATCTACAACTGCTGGCGAGCCTAAAAGACCTCCACTCCAGCCGGCCGCATAAAATTGTCCATCAATGAAGGCTCCGTTAAGCGCTCCATGTTTCCATTGCACATAGCCGGTATTTGCAGATACAGAATATAGTATCAAATCACGTCCTACGGCTAAGATTCCATTTTCAGAACCTACCAAATCAGCGGTGAAACCATGTTCATTTATACTTTTACTGAACAGCAATTCTGCTTCGTTCCCTTTGTCTTTCACAGCATGTATCTTCCCGTCTAAAGAGGCAACGTAAATTACCTCATCAACCAATACCGGAGCAGAACGAATCCAATCGCTTAATTCCTTTTTCCAAATGAGTTCGCCAGTTGATGCGTTTATTGCATATAAATAGCTTGATGCTGAACCAATATATATAATCCCCTTTTCTTCAATTAGCGAGGAATAATAACGGTAAGCCTTGTTTTCATTTTCATCTGCTTTGAAAGTCCATATCTCCTTGCCGCTTGAAGCATCTAACTTGTACAATACACGATTTTCGGATGCAACATATAAGCCTGTTGCAGTTAATGTGGGTTTTCCGTGAACTTTTGTATTTAGTTCAGTTGACCAATTTTCATCACCTGTTTTATTTGACAAGGAACGAACCTGCCCATCGATACAATTCAAATAAGTGTGGTTGTTGCCCACAACAGGTTGTTCAGCTACAAATTCGCTTGTTTTGAAATGCCAGATTTCATTACCTGAATCAGCATCGAACATTGTAATAGCTCGACCTTTTTCAGTATGAGCAGTATAATGTATTTGGCTGGAATTATTTCTTGTAATTACCCCGGTAGTTTTGTCAACCACAAACTTTGGTGTTTCTTCACCACCTGTTCGAAAAAATACTGATTTTTTGGTTACAACAGGTGTTTGGCGACATGAGTGTACACCATAAAACCAGGTTCCATATTGGCGGGCTGTCCAGTCAACTTCACCTGTTTCTTCATTCAGACAGTAACCCATTACATCAATTCCAGGGGAGGATAAGTAAATTTTACCTTCTTCAATTACAGGCTTGGCAATTGAAATGTAGCCTTTGGCAAATTGCCAATCGATTTTTCCCTCAGAAGGCCCTTCATCAGGCGAGTAACCACTATTAGAACCATCTGCTCCAAAGGCATAAGACCAGTTTGTTTTACCAGATGATTCAGAAGGAGCACCACCTTTTATCTCTTCGATACGTTCACCTCGTGCAAACAACTCTTCTAACTTTGCAAAACCGGCATCAATTGTTTGCGCAGATTCAACAACAGGTTTTGAGTCATTCAACAGTAGGTTCGCTAAATTATTAAACGGTTTTAAATTATACCCTTGACGCCAAAGCAAACGATACCAACGAAACAAGGCAGCTCGCCTGTTCTCCAGGTTTTCCTCAGTTGTTTTTTTAGTCTTAACTTCTTTTCGAATTACATCTAAATCGGCAACTCCACTGCTCCGATTGTGTCGGTATCTTGCTGTTATTGTTAGGTTTTGGCCGGGCATTTCCAAATAGGTATTTGCACTATAAACATTTTGGATATACCCCATTCCACCTTCCCATTTTATAAAAATGGAATCTTCCTTAATAATGTCAGCAGTTATTTCAACAAGTGTATGAGAAGCAAAACGCCCCTTTTCTGTTCCATTTTGCACATTTAAAACATGGCGCTCACCGCACGCTGAAATGACAAAAAAAATCACTACTATTACTATTTTACTTCTAATGCTACTCATGAAATATGGATTTAAAATTCTATTTATATTAGTTGTTTACAAAGTATCTGAAGATGTCTGCGACAACTGCTGCAATCAAAACACCACTTAAAGTTAAGTTAGCTGCTCTTGAGCGAGATTCTGGTGTTTAAACAGGTAAATGCCTGCAAATGGATTACAAGCATACAATGCAAGGCAACGCAATACCTTGTCCTGTTCTTGGATCTTTGGTCTTCCGACTTCCATCCAATTTTCAATTATTTTTAGAATTTCATTTTATTCTTGAATCTATGAATTTCAATGCATAGTGGTTTAGTCTGCAATGCGTGTTTTTCACCTATACAGCTGCAAAATTTCCTTAAATAGCCGGAGCTATTTCCTTCAATTTGGTTTTGTCAAAGCAAAAAAATACTTCATACTATTTCTAAAAAACAAAATCAGAATAGTCTCTTAACGTTTTTGGTACTGGCAGGAAATTATTTCGCCCACCAACCCGTACGTTCTCCAATGTGTATCTGAATTGTTTTTAACTCTGTAAATTCATCAATGGCAGCCGTACCCATCTCACGTCCCAAACCGCTCTCTTTATAACCTCCAAAAGGAACTTCGGCATATCCATTCATAAAGGTATTGATCCAGATAGTACCGGC
>JBFEWU010000372.1:0-4680 GCA_041546215.1 Draconibacterium sp.
CTTACGCCGGATCGCAGAGTTTTTACAGAATGGAAGAAGCCGCACGTGAAGTATTTGGAAAACATTATGTACTTCCTGTTCACCAGGGACGTGCTGCTGAAAATATAATTTCGCAGGTGTTTATAAAAAAGGGACAGGTAATTCCGATGAACTACCACTTTACCACCACCAAAGAACACATGGAGATTAATGGGGGAAAAGTACTGGAAATTTATAAAGACGATGCCCTTCAAATTAAAAGTGACAAACCTTTTAAAGGAAACATCGACATCGACAAATTAAATGCTGTTTTCGAGGAATATGGTGCTGAGGGAGTAGCCTTTGTACGTATGGAAGCCTCAACCAACCTCATTGGTGGCCAACCTTTTTCGATGGAAAACATGAGGGATGTACGTGCGGTGTGCGACAAATACAATACGATGCTTGTATTGGATGCCAGTTTAATTGGTGAAAATGCATACATGATTAAGGAGCGTGAGGAGGAATTTAAAAATGCAGAAATTAAGGACATTTTAAACGAAATGTGTAGCTATTCTGAATTGGTTTACTTCTCAAGCCGCAAGGTTAGTTCCACACGCGGAGGCGGAATTGTTACCAACAGCGAAGATCTATATCTGAAAATGCGCGACCTTTTGGTTCTTTTCGAAGGATTCCTGACCTACGGTGGTATGTCGGTTCGTGAAATTGAAGCAATGGCAGTTGGCTTGCGCGAAACCTGCGACGACACCGTAATCAGCCAATCACCCTCATTCATTAAATACGCCGTCGATAATCTCGACAAAGAAGGTATTCCGGTAATTACACCCGCCGGTGCATTGGGCTGTCATATCGATGCCAAGGGTTTCTTGCCCCATGTGCCCCAACAACAATATCCGGCCGGTGCGCTGGCTGCTGCATTGTTCATAGTTTCAGGTTGCAGGGGCATGGAGCGCGGTACAATTTCAAGTGTTCGTGACGAAAATGGTGATGATATTTTAGCAGATGTTGAATTATTGCGTTTGGCTTTCCCCCGTCGTGTATTTACCCTTTCGCAAACCATGTTTGTTGTCGATCGCGTGAAATGGTTATTCGATAACCGGGAGCTGATTGGAGGTCTCGAATGGGTGCAGGAACCACCATTGTTGCGTTTCTTTATGGGAACATTAAAACCGGTTAGCGACTGGCCACAAAAATTAATTGCCAAGTTCAAGGAAGATTTTGGCGATTCATTGTAAAAGTATACAATCCTCCTGTTCCGGAAAAACAGGATGGATTGTTAAAACCAAATTCGATGTAAATATGTACAGGGAATCAGCTTTGGTTCCCTTTTTCTTTACCCGTTTTTATTTTTCACTTTAAACTTTCATCTTTAAACTTTAAACTTTAAACTTTAAACAAATTATGGTTGACTGGAATAAGGTACGCGATGAATTTCCTGTTTGTAAGAAATATGTTTATTTGAATCCGGCTGGCGGCTCACCGGTTTCTTTAAGTGCTGCAAACGAAGGCAAACGTTTTTACGACGAAATGCTTGAGTTTGGAGATACATACTGGGAAACCTGGCTCGACAGAACCGAGACCACTCGTAAGGCCTTGGCTGAATTTATCGGTGCAGGTCGCGATGAAATTGGATTTACCACAAACACATCACACGGAATGAACCTGGTGGCCCAGTTTTTAAAAAACAAAGGTCCCATTTTAACCATGCGCGACGAATTCCCCTCAACTACATTCCCGTGGCTAAACCAAGGCACCAAAATTAGCTTTGTTGAACCTGAGCACCAGAGCTATTCCATCGACAACATAAAAAAGACACTTACACCCGACATTAAAATTCTGGTTAGCTCCTATGTTCAATATTCCACAGGATTTCGCCAGGATCTGGAAGAACTTGGAAACTTCTGCAAGGAAAACAACCTGATTTTTGTGGTAAATGCCACACAGGCCCTGGGCATATTCCCGGTTGATGTAAAAAAATGTCATATCGATTTTCTAATGTTCACCGGATTAAAATGGGCCACTGCAGGTTATGGAATTGGCGGACTTTATGTGGATCGGAAATGGCTCTCTCCCGAAAACTTCCCTTTTGCCGGATGGAGAAGTGCTGTATTTCCCGAGAAAATGGATAATACCACCATGGAACTAAAGAATGAAGCATCAGTTATTGAATCGGGGTGCCCGCATTTTCCCAACATTTTTGCGCTGGGGGGTGCCCTCAAACTTTTCAACCGAATCGGACAGGAGAATGTGGTTAAACGGGTACTTTTCCTTAATCATTTTCTGGAAGACAAACTTTGCCGTTTAGGAATCGATGTAATTGTGCAGAAAGAAGATAAAAACCGGTCAGGCATCCTTATTGCAAAACTTCCCGATCCGAAAAAATGGGTGAACAAACTGGCAGAGCTAAACATTATTGTCTCAGCCCGGGGCGAAGGAGTGAGAATTTCAACCAGCATCTTTAACAACGAAGAAGACATAGAAAAATTAATAAAAGCCTTAACCAGTTTTGGATTATAATGGCGTATCAAGGCCATTTAACCTGAGACTGATCTAAAATCATATGCCAGAGAGTCAGAAAAGGGATTCAATTTTAACAAATAGGATTAGAAAATGAGGAAAGATTCTTTAGGGTAGGCATTTATAAGGATAGAAAAAGAACAACATCTGTTATAAAGTGTTTATAGAGTACAACTAAAAATTATTGAACATGCACGAAGCATTTACACTCACCACACCCGCCCTCCTTTTTTCGGCAGTGTCATTGATTCTTCTGGCCTATACCAACCGGTTTGTAGCTTATACAGGTGTAGTTCGCAACCTGTATAAACAATACAAGGAAAATCCTTCAACAGTATTAAAAGGCCAGATTTATAATCTTAGAAAAAGATTGTACCTGATACGTACCATGCAGATCGTGGGTGTTATAAGTTTGTTTTCCTGTGTGATAACCATGTTCCTGATCTTTATTGGGCAGCCACTTATCGCCGCTTATATTTTTGGTGCTGCATTGCTCCTCTTATGTGCTTCACTTGCTTTATCGATTTGGGAAATACAAATTTCGGTAAAAGCCCTTGAGTTGCATTTAAGCAACATGGAGGAATAAAGAAAAGTCGGATTACGAAACAATTAAGCATAACGCAAAAATTGAATTTTAAGTTTTAATTCTAAACCAAATAAAATGAAACGGATCAAAAACCTGGTGTTAGTATTATTAATAAGTGTTTCAACCCTGGCACAGGAAAATAATCTCTGTATTGGCCATCATTGGACAGAAGATGAAGCGAACTTTAAAATGAAAGAATTTTCGGCCCAATGGAACGATTTGAAAAGCTGGGACGAACGTGCTGAAAAAATAAAAAAAGCGATTACAGAGGGCATGCAACTGGATAAAATGCCGCAAGCAAAAGAAAATCCAAAGGTAATTCTGCAGAGTTCAAAAACTTTAAATGGTTACATTGTTGAAAACATCGCCATTGAAAGTTTCCCGGGATTTTATGTTACCGGCAATTTATACCGGCCTGCTGTACGAAAAGAAAAATATGCTGCCATATTATCACCGCACGGACACATGGAGAACAAAAGATTTACACATTATGTGCAAAAAAGATGTGCTGTACTTGCTCGAATGGGTGCCATCGTGTTTGCCTACGACATGGTGGGCTATGGCGAAAGCACACAGGTGAACCACAAAATGCCCATTGCTCTTTTACTGCAGACATGGAACAGTAAGCGCGTACTCGACTACCTGCTCTCACGATCCGATGTAGATCCCGAACGTATTGGAATGACCGGTGCTTCAGGAGGCGGAACACAAACATTCATTTTGACTGCCCTTGATGAACGCATTAAAGTATCAGCGCCGGTTGTGCAGGTGTCGGCCCACTTTTTTGGGGGTTGTGTATGTGAAAGTGGAATGCCCATTCATAAAAGCGAAAACTTTCAAACCAACAATGTTGAAATAGCCGCACTTTGTGCCCCGAGACCATTGTTGCTGATTTCAAATGGCAACGACTGGACACGCAATACACCCAACATTGAATTTCCATACATAAAAAGTGTTTATAAGCTTTACAATGCCGAACATAAAGTAGAAAATGTCCATCTTCCGCTTGAAAAACACGATTATGGATTTTCCAAACGAGCAGCTGCCTATAATTTCTTTTCCCATCATTTGAGCCTGAACGATGGAGCCGTTCCATACCACGAAGGCTACGATGAAAGTTTTGTGGAAATATTACCCCGTAAAGAATTGGAGGTATTTAACAACAAGCATACGAGGCCTGAAGAAGCTTTGCAAGGCGATCAGGAAGTAATTGAATTTCTTGGGATTGAATGAAAATAGGCCGGCATTCGGATATTGTACTTTCAATGGGAAAATAGATGATACTATTGCAGACACTTTAATGGCATTTTCTAATTTTACAGTATGGAAAACAAGAGGCTAAACAAAGCCATCAGTGAAACCGGATTTTGTTCGAGACGTGAAGCCGACAGGCTGATTGAAGCAGGCAAAGTAACTGTAAATGGTGAAGCTGCAGCTTTGGGCGTTCAGGTTACCGCAAACGATACAATTGAAGTTGAGGGAAAAACCATTACCAAAAAAGTACCTGATATTTACCTGGCCTTTCATAAACCGGTTGGAATTACCTGCACCACCGACACCAGCATTCGAGACAATATTATTGACTACATGAATTATCC
>JBFEWU010000179.1:0-9537 GCA_041546215.1 Draconibacterium sp.
CATGAGATGATAGAGATACTTAGGTAAATGTAAGAATAAATCGTCTGAATTAAAATGGCATAACTCCGGGAAATAAATCTCATAACTAAAACACTATACCTGAGAAATACATAGGTTTAAAAATAGAATGGAAGACCGGAGACGGAAGAAATTGATTAATGATTATTGGCTATTGATTAATGGCTCCGTGGCCCTCTGTGAGAACTCCGTGAACTCTGTGTTTAGTTGTTTTAACCGCAGAGAGCACAAAGAAGACGCAGAGTCCGAAGACCGAAGAAATTGATTAATGGTTATTGATTAATCTTAAAATCCAATAATCTGAATATCTAAAAATCCTGTATAATCAATTTCTTCCGTCTCCGGTCTTCCATTCTATTCTTAAACCTATGTATTTCTCATGTATAGTGTTTTAGTTATGAGATTTATTTCCCGGAGTTATGCCATTTTAATTCAGACGATTTATTCTTACATTTACCTAAGTATCTCTATCATCTCATGCAAAAACTTTTATTATGTATAAGATTACAGTTGTTTTATTTCTTTCTGTATTTGTTTTTTCAATTTCAAAACTTGCTGCACAGCAAAGTGATGACGAACTTAAAACGCCCAAAGAATTTTTTGGTTTTCAGCCAGGCGACGACGGAATGTTATTTAACTACGATCCGCTAATTGAGTATATGCAACTTTTGGCCGATAATTCACCAAGAGTTGAAATGATTGAAATTGGTGAATCTCCAATGGGAAAGAAAATGTACATGACTTTCTTTTCTTCGGAGGAAAATATAAAAAACCTGTATCGTTTAAAGACAATCAACAAGGAACTGGCTTTAAATGCCAAACTGAGCAAGCCGGAATTAAAGGCCTATGCCGAGGAGGGCAAGGTTTTTATTCTTGCCGCCCTTTCGATGCATTCAACAGAAGTTGGCCCGTCGCAATCGGCACCGCTGTTTGCCTACGAGATGGTAACCACCACCGATCCTGAGCTTCTGGCCTGGTTAGATGAGGTGGTGTACATGGTAATACCTTGCCATAATCCCGACGGAATGGATATTGTGGTGAATCATTTTAAGAACTCGAAAGGCACAAAATACGAGGGAGGAAGTGTTCCCGTTCTCTATCATAAATACGTGGGTCACGATAATAATCGGGATTTTGTAACCCTTACACAAAGTGATAATAAAGCGGTTGCACGCGTTTATAACACCGAATGGTATCCACAGGTAATGACAGAGAAACACCAAATGGGATCAACCGGGCCCCGTTACTTTGTTCCGCCAATGCACGATCCGATTGCTGAAAATATAGATGAAAAAATTTGGAACTGGACCTGGATTTTTGGATCCAATATGGCGAAAGATATGGCTGCCGATGGTCTGGCAGGAGTATCGCAACATTATTTGTTTGATGATTACTGGCCGGGTTCAACGGAAACGGCACTCTGGAAAAACATAATTGGTTTGTTAACGGAGTGTGCCAGTGTGCAAATTGCAAAACCAGTTTATATTGAAAAAAATGAACTGGCAGCTCGTGGGAAAGGATTGGGAGAATATAAAAAAAGCATTAACATGCCCATGCCCTGGGAAGGGGGCTGGTGGCGTCTTAAAGATATCATCGATTACGAATTATCGTCAACCTGGTCGTTGATAAAGACCGGTGCATATCATAAAAAGGATATTTTAGTGAACCGTAACGTACTTTGTAAAGAAGAAGTGGTGAAGGGGAAGACTCTGGCTCCGGCCTATTTTGTAATGACTGCCGAGCAACACGATAAAGGAGAACTGCTCGGGTTAATTACTTTGCTCGACGAACACGGGGTGGCAGTTTATAAAACGACCAGGGAAGTTGTTTACAAGGGAAAAATAATCGAAGCCGGAGATTTTATAGTTCCACTGGCTCAGCCCTATCGTGCTTTTATAAAGGAAGTCATGGAAGTGCAAAAATTTCCGGAGAGACATTATACTCCGGGAGGTGAAATGATTCGCCCCTATGATATTACAAGTTGGTCGTTGCCCCTGCATCGCGGCGTTGCTGCCTATCGTATCGATAAGGTGGTTGATGAGCTGGAGAAGAATCTGGTACAGGTTGAATTCCCTGTGAAATTGGAAATGGAGCACACTGAAAATGCACAAACGATTATCCTTCCCGTTGCGAACAACGAAAGTTTTAAATTCGCTTTTGCTGCCCTGGCAGCCGGTATCGACGTTTCGCGGGTAACGAAATGTTCTGAAATCGGAGAGGCAAAACTCAATGAGGGAGATTTTATCTTGCCCATTTCCAGGGGAAACGAGGATAAGTTACACAAGATTTTCAGAGACATGAAGCTTAATCCGCAGGCAATACCTGAAAAAATAACCGGGAATATAAAAGGTATAGAACTGCCTGAAATTGCCCTGATTGAAACCAGTTTTCACGATATGGATGCTGGTTGGACCCGTTTTGTTTTCGACACCTACCATATTCCCTTTACCGTAGTTAAACCGGGCGAGGTAAGCAAGAAAGATTTATCGGATTTTGATGTAATCGTATTTCCCGACAATAATAAATCGCTTCTTTTGGAAGGGAAATACAAAAGCAGCAGTGGTGTCTATTCCATACCATCGTACGATCCGCAATTTACCAAAGGAATTGGAAAAGAAGGTGTGCAAAAGCTGATGAAGTTTGTAAATGATGGTGGCACAATTGTTAGCTGGGGCTTGTCAACTGGTTTATTCCTGGGCGCGCAAACAATAAAAATCTCGGATAAGAAAAAGGAAGAATTTGAACTGCCGGTTTCTGATATTTCAAAAGACATAAAAAGTAAGGGATTGGATGCCCCTGGAACACTTTTAAATGTGGTATTAAAGGAAAATCACCCGCTTACTTTGGGTATGCAAAAAACGGCCAGGGTATTTTCACGTGGACGCCCTGTGTTTAGCACCTCAATCCCGTATTTTGATATGGACCGCCGCGTAATCGCCTCCTATTCCGATGACAAAGTTCTGGCAAGCGGCTATGCCAAAAACAACGAAGAACTGGAAGGAAAATCGGCTATGGTTTGGGCAAAGAAAGGGAAGGGTAATTTTGTTTTTTATGGATTTTACCCACAGTTCAGGGCTTCTACATCGGGTACTTATAAATTGCTTTTTAATGCCTTGCTACTAGAATAATATTTTTGTTTACCGACTTTTCTTGTATCTTGTCAAGAAAACCATAAAGATTGAAACCATGTGGCTTTCAGGATTGTATGGTGTACGAAAGGACGGTATCGGGATCGAAGAATTCCGGGTCATCTTTTTGGAGCTGTACCCCGATTTATGTCTTTATGCCTCCAGCTTTGTGAACGACGTTGAATCAGCAAAAGACATTGTTCAGGAAGTGTTTGCTACTTTCTGGAAAGACCATGAAAAGCTTCGGAATAAAAATCTTGTTAAGCCCTATCTTTTTAAATCGGTAAAACACAGGGCACTTAATCATAAAAAACGCGAAAGCCGAAAATCGGGACTGGACGAGTTCTTCAATTCGTACAACGGCGAACTGGCAAACAATGATGATGAAAGTATCGTGTCTTTAATTTCGTTTGCAAACCTGCAGAACGATCTGGAAAAAGCAATCGGCGAACTCCCCGAACAACGTCAGCAAATATTTCGCATGAGCCGTTTTGAAGAGATGAAACACAAAGAGATTGCCGAAATATTGGAGATTTCGCCCAAAACAGTGGAAACACAGATTTACCGGACTTTAAAATTTCTTCGGGAAAAATTAAAGCATCACCTGGAATACCGTAATAGAAATGATTAATAGGGATTTTCAGATTTTTAGATTTTCGGATCTTCAGACAACAGGAAATTGATTAATTATTTTTTTGAAGAGAATTGACGCCAGCGGCGTCACATGTTTATAGAAGGAAAGCTTTGTGCACATACACATTCGACTCCATTCGGAGTCGCACAGATCTGAATATCCGGCAATCCAACAATCTTGAAATCCCGGCAACAGAGAAAACCGAAATTGAATACCTTTTATTGACTGTTGTTTCTATCGGGCTTGGGTTGCAGTAGATAATTTCATCCCAAATAAGATGTAAATAACCCTTTAAATCGGGATTTCTATAACTTTTAAACAGCGAATTCTACTTTCGTTACCTGTTACATTAGAGTACGATCTTTTCGATTTAAGCTAAACGCATGATCCAAAGGATTAATATGCTTTCATAAACCATACCGATGATGAAACTTTTATTATTTCTCACATTAATCTCTTCAGTTGCCTCTTCAGCTGTGGCACAGACCTTGACCGTTAAATACCAGAAATAATTATGGCACAAGCAAAACGAAAATTCAAATATAAACACCTCCTCTACCTAATATTGGCTTTTGTGGTAGTAACGCTTATCGTAGACTTTATTCGTATTTCGAACTATGAAATAATGCCCAAAAAACCCCTTGTAAACATTCAGGGGCAAAATCACGACCAAATCCAGTACGATTTGGCAAACGGTAAAACCGACATTGACTGGAGCGGGATAGACGGAACACTTGAATACATAGAAGGGGAATATGACTGTTCCGATTTCAGGCTGGTCAACATTGTTCGATTACTTTACGAAGCCGGGAGGCAAATGCCGGCTGAAACGAAAACCAAAATTGAAAATGTACTCTTTAATTTTCGCTGGTGGTGGGACGAACCTGGTGCAAATTCCATGTGCTATTGGAGTGAAAACCACCAGATTCTTTTTGCATCAGCCGAGTATTTGGTTGGGCAGTTATATCCCGAAACCATCTTCCCGGGTAGCGGACTAAGTGGCAAAGAGCACATGGAAAAAGCCAGAAGGCGTGCACTGGACTGGTTCGAAATGCGATGGAATTACGGGTACATTGAATTTAATTCGGCGGTTTACTATCCGGAAGATATCGGGGCCCTGATAAACATCATTGATTTTGCAGAAGACAAGGAAATGGTTATAAAGAGCCAGATGGCCATGGATCTGATCTTTTATGATGTTGCGGTACAGAATATCCATACCATGTTTATATCGGCAAGCGGGCGTGCCTATTCCCGAAATCGTATGGGCGGACCCCAGTCAAATCTGGGGGGGCTTACCCGGTATTATTGGGGAGACGGCCGGGTAAGAGGCCCTGGTATGACTTATGGAATGATGACTTCGGAAAAATACAAATTGCCACCCGTTTTGGCGGAAATTGCAAAAGACACTTCAAGGGTAATTATCAAACAAAGCAATGGCATGGATATTTCGGAGCTGAAGGCTGAAGGCTACCATGGAACCGATAATCGCAGTATGATGATGCAGTGGGGGATGGAATGTTTTACAAATCCCGCGGTCGTGAGGAATTCACTGGAGCATATTCGGAATAACATACATTTTTCCAATGCGTTTATTCACCCCATAAAGGTGCTTGATTTAACGCTGGCGAAATGCTTGCATCTTGAGCCGCTGATTGTTAGTTTGATAAATCCGCAGAGTAATGGCGTAGCCATTCAGAAAGGGAATACATACACCCTCAAAACCAATGATTATTCGATGTACACGGCACAGAATCATCACCCGGGAACCTATGGCGACCAGCAACATGTTTTTGGCATGAACATTAAAAATCATTTTAGCATTTTTCATACCCACCCGGCAATAAAAAAAGAGAAGAAAAATTCATCGCCCGCTTATAATGTAGGTTATGGGCATTTCCCACATGTGGTCCAGGATGAAAATGTAAGCCTGGCCTTATACAATATACCCGAAAAAAAGGGATGGATGGAATTGGATTTGTTGGATTTTACGCGCGCTTATTTTCCCAGCGGAAAATTTGATTCAACTTTAATCAATGGGAATTATGTGTTTGGTAAGAAGGGAGAAACCTATTGTGCATTTATTGGGGCCAATGACTTTTATTTTGAGGATGAAGCGAAAGACGATCTGATCCAGCCGGGAAAGCAAACATTTTGGATTACAGAGGCAGGTTCGCGTACCGAAGATGGCTCTTTCGAAGATTTTGTAAAAAGAGTTCTTGAGAATGAAGTTGACTTCATCCCCGAAAAACTGGAGTTGAATTATGTCTCCAGGGGAAGGAAATTTAAACTGGTGTTCAATGGTAATTTTGAGCTTGATGGAAAAGTGATGGATACGAATTACAAACGATACGATTCGCCCTATGTAAAAGCTGAAAAGAAAGATAAAACCATTACCATTCAGCACAATGGCAAATCGTTATTTTTAGATTTTGAGAATTTGAAACGTGAATTTTCAAATTGAAATTACGAGCAAGTGGAAAGGAGTCAGGCGCAACAGGGATGGAGCCGGACGGTATACGTGATATTGTAGTGCGTGCCGTCAATACGGTGGTGATCATTTTTCACATCTATATGCCAATGGAAAAAGGGAAGAAGCCTGCAAATTATGGTTATCCTGGTATTGGGTGGGAGTCGGCGGCCAACTATTTTACCAAATATTATGAATACAACTAAAGCAATAAACTAAAATTAATCAGAATGAGTTCAAAAATATTCAGGCAACTGGTGATTGGTACAGTTTTGCTGTGCGCAGTTTCAATGGGTAATGCACAAAATAAAAAAGCGCAGAAGACGGAACCGGAAGTTCGGCCGGAAGCAGTGGGTAAAAAAATTGTCAATAATATTGTTGAACGGCGTTTTGGCTGGAGGTATCAAAAGGTATGTACGTACTATGGCGCGTTAATTTTTGCGGAAAGTATAGGTGAAAAAAACATGAGCGAGCAGATAAAAGAAGGTTACGGCCCTTTTTACGAAGGTAAACGTAAACCACATCGTGGACATGTTGATTATAATGTATTTGGTATCTGGCCATTTGAACTCTACCGGCAGTTTGGTGATAAGAAATACCTGGCGCTGGCCAAAGAGTTGGCCGATGCCGAGTGGGAAAATCCCCGGGAAGATGGACTGACGGATTTAACCCGCTTTTGGATTGACGATATGTATATGGTGGGATCGCTTCAGGTTCAGGCCTATAAAGCAACAAAGGATATGGTATATCTCGATCGTGCCGCTTTGCAGTTAAAAGTGTATTGCGATCAATTGCAAAAAAGCAATGGATTATTTCATCACCGTGATGATGCTCCTTTCTTTTGGGGACGTGGAAACGGATGGGCAGCGGCGGCTATGACCGAGCTGTTATTGGTACTTCCGGATACCCATGTGTATTATTCTGCAATTATGGAAGCTTACCAAAAAATGATGATGACTCTGCTTGATTATCAGGCCAAAGATGGTATGTGGCACCAGCTATTGGATGATCAGGAAAGTTATCCCGAATCGTCGTGCACAGGAATGTTTTTGTATGGCCTGGCATCGGGAATTGACAATGGCTGGCTTTCATACAACAAGTATTTCGCCAACATTGAAAGAGCCTGGAATGCGCTGGCAGCCTATGTTGATGAAAATGGTGAAACTAAAAATGTATGTGTGGGCACCAATGCAAAGGATAATAAGAAGCATTACCTGACCCGTCCCACAAGTACCGGGAATTTCCATGGACAGGCGGCTGTGTTATGGGCTGCAACCGCTATGGTAAGATTGCAGAAGAAGTAACCCGTCCGTTTCGGGCGATTGCTTCCGAAAGCAGGATGTCAGACAAGGCCTGGGCCGGGAAATTTCGCACAAGGGATTTACATTACTTTCCAAAATCAGAATGGAAAACGAAGCTTGCTCCGATTGCAGGGAGCAGGTAACTGCCACTACTGTGGCCCCTGATAAATTCATCAAAACCTGCTCACTAACATAAAAAAAACGAATTTCTGCTGTAAGTGATCCTTGCGTTTCATTTTCCTTATAGGTGTCGTCTTGCTTTATATAAGATGGATAAAATGCGGTTTTGAGGGTGTTCGTGCCCATGAGAAAAATAATTCGGGCATGCCAAAGACTGTGAGACGACAATATAACCCAGCAGTAATTATGAGTAATAAAATTGAAACACTATTTCTGGCTTA
Organism: Draconibacterium sp.; assembly: GCA_041546215.1. Taxonomy (GTDB): domain Bacteria; phylum Bacteroidota; class Bacteroidia; order Bacteroidales; family Prolixibacteraceae; genus Draconibacterium. The sequence goes on from JBFEWU010000179.1 coordinate 7,953, forward strand.
CCTGGAAGGAAAGATTTCTTCTGAAGATGAACTTTTTCTTTTGGAATGGTTAAAAAATAATCCGGATGCCTTTAAAAATTTTAATGATTTCAGAAGAATCTGGAACTTGTCGGAAATGGCAGGAACGCTTGGGAATGATGCCATCGAGCTGGAATGGATTCAATTGCGTGAGCGCATAAATTCCGGCAAGGGTAGTGAAGTGGTAATAAACCGCGGCTTTTTGTACTGGTTGCCTCGACTGGCAGCAGTGTTTTTATTGGGTGCATTGCTCTCGTTTTTTGCAGCCTACTTGCTGATGAACCCACAAAACCAGGAATTAACCTACCACGAGATTAATACTCCTCCTGGCGCAAAATCGAAAGTTACTTTGCCCGATGGAACTAACATTTGGTTAAATGCCGGAAGTAATCTAAGGTACTCAAATGAGTATGGGAAGAAAGAGCGCCTGGTACATTTAACCGGCGAAGCTTATTTCGATGTATTTCACAATGCCTCAAAACTATTTTTAGTAAAAACTTCGGAGCTAAACATAAAAGCCTATGGTACAGCCTTTAATGTGAAGTCCTACCCCGAGGAAGGGACCATTGAAACAACATTAATTGAGGGAAGTATTGGAGTTACCCGCACCACTTTTGCAAATAAAAAGAACGATGAGGTGTTGCTGGAACCCAACCAGCGAGTGGTGTATTACCGTAAAACAAAAGCTGTTGAAACCAGGCAATTGGAAGAGGAAGAAGCGGATGCTCCTGAATCTTCTCCGGTTAAACGCGAAGAAAAGAAGCTAACCTATCTTATTTCCAAGGGAATTGATACCAAAGAATATACATCGTGGAAAGACGGGACTTTATTTATTACCAGCGAATCATTGAGTGACCTGGCCATAAAACTGGAAAGAAAATACGATGTGAAAATTCATTTTGAAAACCAGCGCTTAAAAGATTTGAAATTTACCGGATCGCTTGAAAACGAAACGGTTGAGCAGGTTATTGATGCCATAGGTATTGCTGCTAAAATTAATTACACCATTGAAGATCGCGACATCTGGCTAAAAGAACAAACTAAATAAAAGGGACTTATAAAATTAAATTCAGACTTATGAAGCTAAAACTACTTATTCTTACTGCATGTTTGCTTGTCGCAACAAACCTGTTTGCGCAAAATAACATCAGTTTGAAGATTGAAAACATGGCCCTGGTTGATGTTTTTAAAACCATTCAGGAAGAAAGCGGTTATCGCTTTTTTTACAGCGATGATTTAGTTGATTTAAACAAATCTGTTTCGTTTGAAGTAGAGAATGTTGGGATTGAAAGTGTTGTTACCAACCTGGAGTCGCAAACCGATTTAACTTTCCGTTTAATGGACGATAAGTTAATTGTTGTGGTTCCGTCGGGTGAAATGCAGCAGGCGGCTGTTGTTCGGGGTAAGGTTACTTCGGATAATGAACCCCAGGGTTTGCCGGGTGTAACAGTGGTTGTAAAAGGAACAACCAGGGGTATTGTCACGGATATGGATGGTAATTTTCAATTGGAAGTTCCTGATAAGTATGCGGTGCTATCGTTTTCGTTTATAGGTTTTCAGAACCAGG
>JBFEWU010000082.1:0-15287 GCA_041546215.1 Draconibacterium sp.
TAATGTTGAAATGGAAAATGTTTTGCTGAAGCTTGAACATTTTTATAATGTTCGGTATAAACTTCTTGATCCTGAGATCGCAGATCTGTTAATCCGGGCAAAGTTCAATAACAGCACCATCGAAGAGGTAAACCGGTTTTTGACCCTGTCTCTTCAGGTTCAAGTCAATGAAAAACATAACGAAAATGAAACAAGGCGAATTTTTGAAATAGTGAAAGAATAAAAGAATTAGAGAAGTGGTGCAACACTTCTCTAATGTCAGTTCAGTTAATAGAATAATGTCAAACAAAACCAACGTTCGAATTTATGAAAAAAAAACGAAAACGATGGGCGGAAGGTCATAGAGCCCTGTGTAAAATCTCTCGGATTACGAGAATTTATCTGTTATTAATCCTACTTGGAATCACGCAGACTTATGCTTCAGTGAGTTTTTCACAAACCACGCTGTTCTCTTTCGACTTTGAAGGATGGCGGCTGGAAAAAGTGCTGGAAGCAATCGAAGAAAATTCAGAGTACAATTTTGTGTACAGCAAGTCTTTAATCGACCTTGACAGAAAGGTTTATGTAAAAGTAAGAAACCAACCCATAAAGGGGGTTTTAAAGGAGGTTCTTGAAGGAACCAACATTATTTTCGAGGTGCTGGATGCCCAAGTAATCCTTTCCCCTTTCGTAAAAGAAAATCATGGAATTGACCAGGACGGGATAAAGAAAATAAAAGGAAAAATTACCGATTCCAAAAAGAAACCACTTCCCGGAGTAACCATAACAATTCTGGGTACAACCAAGGGGGTTATAACTGATACCGACGGATCTTTCTCCATCGATGCCAGGGCAACGGATAAGCTGGTCTTTTCTTTTATTGGCATGGAAAGCCAGATTGTTGATGTGGGAAATAAAACGCTCATAGATATACAAATGAAAGAAAAAGTTTCCGAGTTGGAGGATGTAACAGTTGTGGCATTTGCCAAACAAAAGAAAGAAAGTGTAATTGCATCTGTAACTTCGGTCAAACCTGAGGAACTAAAAGTTTCATCAAGTAACCTCACCACTGCTTTGGCGGGGCGTTTGTCAGGAATTATTTCTTACCAGTCGAGTGGTGAACCGGGACGTGATGATGCCAACTTTTTTGTGAGGGGTGTCACCACTTTTGGTTATAAAAAGAGCCCTCTTATACTGATCGATGGGGTAGAACTAACATCTGCCGATCTTGCCCGCCTGCAAACCGATGACATTGCCAGTTTTTCGATTATGAAAGACGCTACGGCAACGGCCCTGTATGGTGCCAGGGGAGCCAACGGGGTGATTCTGGTTACTACCAAAGAAGGAGTTGAGGGAAAAGCGAAAATTTCAGTACGGTTCGAGAATTCAATTTCTTCACCCACACGTGATGTCGATTTTGCCGATCCCATAACCTACATGCTTCTGCATAATGAGGCGGCCAAAACCCGTAATCCCAATCAGCCGCTTCCCTATTCGTATCAAAAAATCGACCGGACAAAGAATCCGGATCGCAATGAATATGTATACCCGGCCAACGACTGGCATAGCATGTTGTTTAAAAATAGCACCAATAATCAACGCCTGAATTTTAATGTCAGAGGTGGTGGGAAAATTGCCCGGTATTATTTTGCGGCTTCGGTGACCCAGGATAACGGTGTATTAAAGGTGGATAAGAAAAATAACTTTAACAATAACATTGATCTGAAGAAATACTTGTTAAGATCAAACATCAACATCAATCTAACCAAATTCACAGAAGCAATTGTGAGGTTTCACGGAACATTTGATGATTATACAGGGCCAATTGATGGTGGTTCAGGATTATATAAAAAGATAGTGCAATCCAACCCGGTTTTGTTTCCTGCTTATTACGAGGCCGACCAGGCGAATGAATTTACAAAACACATCTTGTTTGGAAATGCAGGCAATATAGGTGATTATATAAATCCTTATGCCGACATGGTAAAGGGGTACAAAGATGAAACCCGTGCGTTGATGCTTGCTCAGTTTGAGGTAAAACAGAATTTGGATTTTATTACCCAGGGCTTAAATGTTCGCTTTATGGCCAATATTAACCGTACTTCTTCCTACCATGTTATACGGAATTATAAGCCTTATTACTATAACGTTGGAACCTATAATATCAAAGATGATATATACACTCTTACTCAGTTAAATCCATTGCAGGGAAGCGAATCCTTGTCTTACGCCGAAGGAGAAAAGAAAATTTCTTCGGTAACTTATATGGAGGGGGCTGTTACCTACAACCGTGAAATTAAAGAAAAGCACCATGTTAGCGGATTAACCGTATTTACCTTGCGCGAATCTAAAGTCGCAAATGCGGGAGACCTTCAGGCATCTTTACCATCAAGAAATTTAGGCGTTTCCGGGAGGTTTACGTATTCATACGGCAGACGTTATTTCGGAGAATTTAACTTTGGTTATAATGGTTCTGAACGATTTTCAAAAGCGGAACGATTTGGATTTTTCCCATCGATGGGTGTTGGCTGGATTGTTTCCAATGAAGAATTCTGGATTCCTTTGAAAAGTACGATATCCAAACTGAAATTCAAGGGAACATATGGTATTGTTGGGAATGATGCAATTGGCAACCCAAGCGAAAGGTTCTTTTATTTGAGTAATGTGAACCTAAATAACAATGGGAATGGATATAATTTCGGAACTCATTTTGATTATAGACGGCCAGGCGTTTCCATTTCAAGATATGCAAATGACCAGATTACCTGGGAGACGGCTAAAAAAATGAATATCGGAGTTGAAATGGACTTGTTCGGGAAACTCGCCATTCAGGCAGACTGGTTTTCAGAGTACCGGACAAATATATTAATGAGCAGGGCCGACATTCCTAATACTATGGGACTTCAGGCGACCATGAAGGCAAATGTTGGCGAAGCATCTGCCGGAGGTTTTGATATGTCGATGGATTTTAACCACCGCTTTGCATCTGGAATGTGGATTGCTTCGCGGTTGAACTTCACCTATGCAAGCAGCCGGTACGAAGTATATGAAGAGCCTGATTACGATGCATTGGGGGCCCCGTGGCGAAAGCACGTCGGTCATTCTTTGAACCAACGCTGGGGATATGTTGCCGAACGGTTGTTTGTCGATGAATATGATGTAGAGAATTCCCCTGAACAATTTGGTGAGTACATGGCAGGCGATATAAAGTATAAGGACATTAACAAAGACGGGAAAATAAATGAACAGGATCAGGTTCCCATTGGTTTCCCAACATCGCCTGAAATTATATATGGTTTTGGATCGAGTATGGGATACAAAGGTGTTGATTTTTCTTTCTTCTTCCAGGGACTGGGAAGAAGAAGTTTTTGGATTGATCCCAGGGCTACTGCTCCCTTTATTGATAACATTCGAGGTAGGGTTAAAGGGAATAATGCATTACTGCAGGTTTATGCCGATGGAGCCTGGCTGGAGGAACGGCGTGATCCGTACGCTATCTGGCCCCGGCTGTCGGATCATATCATTCGAAATAATGTGGTTAATAGTACCTGGTTCATGCAAAATGGGGCTTTCCTAAGGCTGAAGTCGGTTGAACTGGGGTATACCATACCGCACAATCTCTTTAGAAAGTATAACATCAATAAGTTCCGGGTATACGTATCCGGTACAAACCTGCTTACAATCAGTAAATTCAAATTATGGGATATCGAAATGGGAAGCAATGGTTTAGCTTACCCCATTCAGAAAGTATTTAATGTTGGTGTCCAGGTTTCATTCTAAAATTATGATCATGAAAGCAAAATATATAATATCCGTTATTCTGGGAATATTGTTCTTAAACGGGTGTAACTACCTGGATATAGTACCCGACAATATTCCGACAATAGAACATGCTTTTGGTAGCAGGGCTGAGGCCGAAAAGTTCTTGTTTACCTGTTATTCAAGCCTGCCCTTTCATGCAGAGCCTGATGCGAATCCTGCCTTTTTGGCCGGCGATGAAATGACTGTTTACCCTATTGCGCCTCATGGGAGGTATAAAAACCTTAGCTCGGTACGAATATCGCGCGGAGAACAATCAGCAACCTCCCCCCTAACAAATTACTGGGATGGTAGCAATGGAGGGAAAAACTTATTTGTAGGCCTTCGTAACTGTAATATTTTTTTTGAAAAAATAGGCCAGGTTAAGGATATAGAAGAATTTGACAGAGCACGCTGGATTGCGGAGGTGAAATTTTTAAAAGCATATTATCATTTTTTCCTGATGCGGTTATACGGGCCAATTCCGCTTATCAAGGATAACATAGCCATAAATGCTAAACCTGAAGAAATAATGATTTACCGTGAACCAGTCGACGATGTTGTTGATTATATCTGTGCTCTTATTGATGAGGCCATTCCCGATTTGCCTTCGACAGTAATATTTAGCGCCGAGGAAGATGGACGTATCACCAAGTCAGTTGCACTTGCCATAAAAGCAAAAGCCCTTTTATGGGCAGCCAGCCCTCTTTTTAACGGGAATGAGGAATATGCCGATTTCACGGATAACAGGGGAGTCTCATTAATTTCTCAACAATACCAGGCTGCAAAATGGGACTTGGTCCGTGATGCTGCAAAAGCAGCAATTGACGAAGCCGTTAATGCGGGCCATCGACTCTATTATTGGACCGGGCCATACGATGTTACTGATTCTACAAAATATAAAATGAATATCCGCGAGGCATTCTGTGACCCCTGGAATTCAGAAACAATCTGGGGAGGAACCGATAATACCGACAGGTTGCAATTAAATTCGCAAGCTCGTCTTGCTAAAAACCAGAATGGAGGCAATAGAGTAGGCAGTTATAATTCTCCTACCTTGAGGATGGTGGAATTATTTTATACAGATAACGGGATACCCATTGGTGAAGATCCTGAATATTATACTCCTGATAAGTGGTATAAACTTCGGAAGGCGGGAGATGAGGACCGTTATTATATAGAAAAGGGGTGGACAACTGTTAATATCCATTTTAACCGTGAACCACGCTTTTATGGCAATCTAGCTTTCGATGGATCGAAATGGTATGGCAATGGCCGCACCGACGACAATGATATATGGACAACAGGATTTAAGAAAGGTGAGCCGGCCGGAATTTATTCTGTCGAAAACACGAATGCAACCGGTTACTTGCCCAAAAAACACGTAAGTTACCGTACCAATGTTACAGAATCTAATTTCACAGCAGAACGTTATCCATTCCCCATTATCAGGATGGCCGAATTATACCTGATCTATGCCGAGGCGCTTAACGAAAGCCAGGGGCCTGGCCAGGAAGTATACAATTACCTCGATCCCATCAGAGAAAGGGCCGGTTTAAAAGGTGTTGTTGAATCGTGGCGAAAATCAGTAAATCCTGACAAACCACAGGACAAAGAAGGTTTAAGAGAAATAATAAGGCAGGAAAGGCTCATTGAACTGGCATTTGAAGGATCCAGGTTTTATGATTTAAGAAGATGGAAACTTGCCAGAGATTTTATGAATAAACCGATGAAAGGATGGAGCATATTCGGCGAAACAGCCGATGAATTCTATATCAAGAACGTTGTGAATAACCGTAAATTTAGACGTAAGGATTACCTCTGGCCTATTAAAGAAAGCAATTTGTACAGAAACAATAACCTGTTACAAAACCCCGATTGGTAATCGGAAAAGTTTAGTAATTACCCTAAAGAACATTGAAAATGAAAAAGTTATTTGTATTCATATTTAGTATCGTGGCCTTATTCGGCTGCGAAGAGGAAGGGCAGTTGGGACAAACCCCAATGGATTCTGTGCCTCCCGGGAAAGTGTCGAATGTACGTGTTGAGAACTCATATGGTGCTGCTGTGATAAAGTATGACATTCCCACTGATAACGATTTATTGTATGTAAAAGCGACTTATAAAATAAATGAAACTATTGAGCGTGAAATAATGTCGTCGTTTTATTCAACCGAGTTGAAGATTGATGGATTTGGTGAAGAAAAAGATTATTCGGTTCGTTTAGTATCTGTCGATAGAAGCAGAAACGAATCTGAACCTGTTGAAGTAACTGTCAGTCCTTTAACGCCTCCTGTCGACCTTGTATTCAATTCATTAAAAGTAGCTCCCGATTTTGGGGGAATTAATCTGAAATGGGAAAACGAGTTAGAGAAGGAGATTAATATTTTTATATTGGTGAATGATACCCTGAATCCGGGGAACTTTATTGAAGAAGAAATAATTTATACAAGTACGATACATGGTGACAGGTCGGTACGTGGATTTGCGAGTGAACCAAGGCAATTCCAGGTATATATGAGCGACAGATGGGGCAACAAGTCTGAACTGTTTTCTGGTGAATTAACGCCCATGTTCGAACAAGAGCTCGACAAAAGCCTGTTTGAATATCTGTTTTCATTGACACCTGATGATGTTGGCTATTTATGGCACCCGGATAATTTGTGGAACAATAATTACTCAGCCGGGCCTAAGGGAACCTTTATCAGTGCATGGCCACCGGTACGAACCATAAAAGAGGGACTTTATTTTACAATGGACCTGGGTAAGAAGAGTAAAATCAGCCGGATGAAATTATGGCAAAGGCCGCATAAGAATTTAAATTTTAATCACCTTAATGTAAAACGTTTCAAGCTTTGGGGATCAAATGCTCCGTCGAAGGATCCGGAAAGTTTCGATGGATGGTCGGATATGGGGGAATATAGTATTATTAAACCAAGTGGCTTGCCACTCGGACAATTGAGCAATGAAGACAATCAGGCGGTGGCCGATGGACACGAGGCCTTAATTCCACTTGAAGTGGAAGCCTACAGGTATATCAGGTTCCAGGTATTGGAAACCTGGCTTGGGGGCGATTTATTGCAAATTGCAGAACTGGCATTCTGGGGCCAATATTTTGATGAATAATAGTTTGAAAAACAATCAATATAAAGACGATGGAAAAGTTGAAAATTAGATTTGTAATACTGTTATGTGTTGTGATTTTCTCATCATGTGATGAAATGAATTCTTTGCATCAGCCATACCTCGATGAAGGCGAAATTACGTATCGTGCAAAACCCGATTCAATTGCTGTTTCCTCAGGAAATGAAAGGGTAAAAATCCAATGGATCCTATCCATCGATTCGAAAATTACAAAAACTGTAATTGAGTATAACAACAGAGAAACTGTAATAGAAGTTGGAATCAAGCGGACAAATCCGGTTGATACATTCGACGTTATTATTGACAAGCTTGCTGAGGGAGATTATAAGTTTGAAATAAGGAACGAAGATGACCGGGGCAATTCCTCACTGGTGGTTAACGAGTTTGCCAGTATTTATGGGGAGGCTTACCGTTCAGGATTAACAGCAAGGATTGTAAAAAAATTAGTGGCAACTGCCGATAGTGCCACAATCTATTGGGGCAGACCAAAAGAAGGTGAAACCGGGCTTGAATTGGAATACCAGAATACAAACCAAAAAAAAGTAGTCGTTTATGTTCCAAAAGAGATATCAGAAACCGTCATTTATGGACAACAGTCTCAGGGAGAATTGAAGTATCGATCGTTTTACCTGCCCCAAAAAAATGCAATCGACACCTTTGCAACGGATACAGTAACGTTTGTGATACCCGAAAGCTAAAATCTGACTTCCCACGGGGGCATGTAACTTTTGAGGAATTAAATGGAGTGGATTTATATCTTGTAAACCTAAGATATATTTGCAACATTTTTAATATTATTGCAAGTGGAATACTCCATGGGTATTAACCATGATATTCATTATATGGTTAAGCAGCTTGTTGTGAAAAGTCATGTATTAAAAGAATAGATGTTGTCGCTTCATCAATGGAGCAAAGAGGCATTGGCCAATTGAACACAAGATGCCACCAATCAGAGGATCCTTATTCTTTTAATAATCATGGAACAGGGTTGTAAATGAAAAAATCCTGAAAACCGGATCATAGAATAAGCTTTAAAATTTTATATAATGGGAATGATTACAAAATCCAGAATACGTAAAGGAGCAGGGGTGTTTTTTATTGTCTTTTTACTGGCAATACAATCACCCTTTGCCCAGGTAAAAAAAGACTGGAAAGGATTTGAACAAATACCTTTCAAATTTGAGAACTATGATGCCTGGCTGGTAAAGCCGGAGATCCCATTGGAAGGAAATCCCTGGGTCTGGCGGGCACGTTTTCCCGGCTGGCATACCGAAATGGATAGTATCCTGGTTGCTGAGGGATTCCATCTGGCATTTATCGACACTAAAAACAAATACGGCAGTCCCGACGCTGTTGCTGTTTGGGACCGGTTTTATAATTACCTTCTTGAACATTATAATTTAAACAGAAAGGTTAGCCTTGAAGGCGTTAGCCGCGGCGGACTCTTTGTCTATAACTGGGCAAAAAAGAATCCTGAAAAGGTAAACTGTATTTATGCCGAAGCGCCGGTATGCGATTTTAAAAGCTGGCCGGGAGGTAAGGGAACGGGTAAAGGCAGTGCCACTGACTGGACCCGGTTGATGGATGAATATGGTTTTGAAAATGAAGAGGAGGCAATGGCCTTTGTGGGAAATCCAATTGATAACCTGGAGAAACTGGCCGAGAACAAAATTCCGGTAATCCACATGATTGGCTTGAACGATGCAGTGGTTCCGGTGGATGAAAACACCTTGAAACTTGTTGACCGTTATGTGAAACTTGGCGGTATTGCAACTATTGTGCCCTGTACACGGGGCGAACAAGATCTATGGGGGCACCATTTCCCCATTGACGATGTGAGAATGGCTGCCGATTTTATCAAGTACAATTCGAACTTGGCAAAGGCAAAACTGAATGCGACAGATTACCATAATTTGAGAGGGGGCATCCGAAATGCTTTTATAAAATTTGTGCACGAGAAAAAGGGGCGTGTGGCTTTCCTTGGAGGATCCATAACTTATAATGGGGGTTGGCGCGATTCGGTGTGCAACTACCTCACGAAACGTTTCCCGGATACCGAATTCGAATTTATAGCAGCAGGAATTCCTTCAATGGGAACCACACCGGCAGCTTTCAGACTTCAACGCGATGTTTTGAAAAACGGACCGGTTGACCTGCTTTTTGAAGAAGCCGCCGTTAATGATGCAGGAAACGGGCGTAGTGCATCAGAGCAGGTGAGGGCCATGGAAGGAATTGTAAGACACCTGAGAAGGGATAATCCGCTTTGTGATGTGGTAATCATGCACTTTGTCGATCCGCAAAAAATGAAAAGCTATCGTGAAGGAAAGGTTCCGGAGGTAATTCAAAACCATGATAAAGTGGCGCAGCATTACAACATATCGACCATAAACCTGGCAAAAGAAGTCACCGATCGTATTGATGCCGGAGAATTTACCTGGGAGCAGGATTTTAAAAACCTACACCCTTCGCCATTTGGACAAAATGTGTACTACCAGTCAATGAGGATTTTTCTCGATGAAGCCTGGTTCGGATTTGTGGCAGAAGACGATAAAATGTCGGCATATACTATGCCCGATCCAATAGAAAAAGGGAATTACAACCATGGGATATTAATTCCGGCGGAAGATATTGGAAAAGTAAAAGGATGGCGTTTTGTGGAGAACTGGCAGCCGGCGGATGGAAAAAATACACGTTACAATTATACGAATGTGCCTATGTTGGTTGGAGAAGGAGCTGGTAAGATCATCAAGTTTAAATTTGAAGGGAATGCCGTAGGATTGGCCGTTGCTGCAGGCCCCGATGCCGGAATTATTGAATACAGTATAGATGGTGAACCCTGGCAGGAACAAGACTTGTTTACCCGGTGGAGCTCTCAGTTGCATTTGCCCTGGTATTACACCCTGGCTTCTGATCTGAAACAGGGGAAACACATTTTACAGCTTAGAGTTACCGATCGTAAAAATAGTTCAAGCAAGGGAAATAACTGTAGAATACGGTACTTTTTTGTGAACAGGAAATGATCCCAAAAAATATGATGAAGGAAGCCAGATAATGCGCGTTTATTCAGCAGGTGACCTTGAATCGCCAGCTCAACATTCTTGTGGCAGTGGGCCTTGTCAATCCATTGAAATATTTTTAACATCGATAACCGGCATGTCTTCAAAAGACTGAAGTGCGTTAATAAGGCCTGCTTTTTGATATTTAAGGATGTCGGAGGGGGTGATTTTGCAGGCTGAGATTATTCCGTTTTCCAGTAAATGAGCACGTTGAGTGCCGGCCAAAAGGGGTGTGTCGGGTGTCCACCAATGCTTTCCGTCAAAGAATATGGGATTGGCCGTAAAACTGTCTGTAATACAGCCATTTTTTACGATCAGGATATCGTCGCAGTCGCCTCTTTCCTCAAAGAGCTCCTCAAGTTTTTGGCGCCTGGAATATTTAAAACGGTAATCAATCTCATCATCGACCACTAGTTTCAAATGCTCAATTTTACGAAACTGATGAGGATGAAATTCGATCTTTTCAATGCTTTTCTCATAAAGAACACGACAGCGAAACAGACCCCTTCTGCATTTTTCCGGAATTTGAATGCTTTCTGAAAGCTTAATTCTTTTGGCAGCAGGAAAATTTTGCCGTCGTGCCAGATCAAAACGTTGCTGGTGAAACTCCAGGTTATAAAGTTTCCCATCCTTGCATTTTATGGTTTCCAGCAGTTCCACAGGCATTCTGAGTTATTTAAAAATCGGGATATATACTTTTTTTATGAGCTCTTCGTATTCTTTTTCAGCAGTACTCATAAACGTAATGCCTCCACCGCTTTTATAGACCAGTTGCCCGTTTTGCTTTTCGATATAACGAATAAGCACACAGCTATCGAGGTTTTTACCATCGAAATAACCAAAAATTCCGGTATAAAAGCCTCGCTTATAATTTTCGGCGGCCTTAATAATTTCAACCGTTTTCTTTTTCGGGGCTCCACAGATGGATCCGGCCGGGAGCATGCGAAAAATAATATCGCCAATGGTATCGGTATAATTGTCCGGTAAATCTCCGGTGATTTTTGAGCTTACCTGCCACAAATCGCGCATGTTGGTTTTTATTCGCTCGAGATAGCGAAATTTGTCTACCGTAACATTGCTGGCCACCAGACTCAGGTCGTTTCGGATTAAATCAACAATGGTGTTGTGTTCGGCAAGTTCCTTCGAATCATTTAAAATCAATTCTTTCGAATTGGGAATGCTTGCATCCATGGTGCCTTTCATGGGATAGGATGCAATCTGTCCATCAATTATTTTTACAAATTTTTCAGGCGAAAAACATACAAAATTCTCTTTAAGCAGGATTTTATATCTTGCCGAACTCAGGTGGAAAATATCTTCAAGCGAAAGATTTGTATCAACGCATGTTGGTTTTGTATAATTCAATAAATAGGTGTCGCCATTGTGAATGTGGTTTTGAATTCGCTTAAATCCTTCGTGGTACTCCTCAGCAGAAACAGGGTCTATTTCCCATTTTTCGATGCTTCTTTTTTCCTTTTTTTCATTGTAGTTTAAATTTTCTGGAGTTCGCCAGAGAATTTTGTCCGATTCATCGGGCCGAAAGATATGTGCATTATCTCCTTCGAAATCAATGAGAAAAACAAATGCATCGCCCTGTTTTCCCAGCGAATTCATTTGTTCCGATATTTCTTTGCGCACCTTCATTTTTGTGCTTGCAAAGGTATAAAAGGAAAATGAAGTTGAAAGTGAAAAATTCAACGTGATAAGATTTGATTCGGATTATACATCAGACTTTGGTATAAGGAGTTAAAGTGCAATAATACAGGAACTTAATTAGAAGAGGCAATGGAAGGCCATGGTGAGTTCAGGCAATCATTCCAGATGTATAATGCGGGCTTAATGTTCATGATTTGCGCTTATCTCCATACTTTTTGAAAATATCTTTGCTCTTGGGTCTGCTGACTTACAACTTTTCTCTATTTTTACCGGAAATTCGATCTAGAATGGATATTGGGAAGAATATTTCAGAATTAGTAAAAAGTTTGCCGGAAGAAGTACGATTGGTGGCGGTTTCGAAGACCAAACCCAACGAAGATATAATGGCTGCTTATGATGCTGGTCACAGAATATTTGGAGAAAATAAGGTTCAGGATTTAACACGAAAATACGAAGAGCTTCCGAAAGATATCGAGTGGCATTTCATTGGACACCCACAAAGGAACAAGGTTAAATACATTGCGCCCTTCATCAGCCTTATTCATGGAGTTGATTCCATTAAGCTTTTGACGGAGATCAATAAACAGGGAGTCAAAAACAATCGGGTGATTAAATGTTTACTGCAGTTTCATATTGCAGAAGAAAATACCAAATTCGGACTTTCGGACCATGAAGCCATAGAACTGTTGGAATCGGCCGAATTTAAGGAACTGAAAAATGTTGAAATTGCCGGTGTGATGGGAATGGCGACTTATACCGATGATGAGCAGCAAATTAGAAAAGAGTTCCGTGTGTTAAATAATATTTTTTCTACGCTGAAAAATAGATACTTTTCCACTTCTGAATTTTTTAAGGAAATATCCATGGGAATGTCGGGCGATTTTCCCATTGCGGTTGAGGAAGGGAGTACTTTGATACGTGTAGGCAGTAAAATTTTTGGAGAACGTAATTATTAATAGAGTTAATTAGCAGATTAGATAAGAGCAAAGGGATTTGAGTTGGTAAGTGGCCAAACCTTAATCCTTGAGCGCGGAACTTTAAACTTATAAATGATGGCAAATTTAGAAACCACATATTTGGGATTAACACTTAAGAATCCTTTGGTAGCAGCAAGCTCGGGATTAACGAGTTCGATTGATAAAATCAAAGAATTGGCTAACGCCGGTATTGGAGCTATTATTTTGAAATCGATTTTTGAAGAGCAGATCAACAATGAGCTTGGCAGCATGTTGGGGAAAGATGTGCAAAATACGGGCTACCCTGAAGCAGAGGATTACTTAAAAACTTACCTGCGTGATAACACCGTAACCAAACATTTGGAGTTGGTGAGAAAAGCAAAGGAAGTCGTAGATATTCCAATTATAGCCAGTGTGAATTGTATTTCTTCGGTGGAATGGACCAGCTTTGCAAAAGATTTTGAAGAAGCAGGTGCCGATGCCATTGAATTGAATATTTTTTACCTGCCAACCGATCGTCATGAAAAACCGGGAATGATTGAACAGTTATATCTCGATGTGTTGGAAAAAGTAAAAAGTGAGGTTTCTATACCGGTTTCTGTAAAATTCGGATTAAACCACAGCAATATTATTGGCATGGCCGATAAGTTAAAAGCCAATGGAGCTGCCGGGGTTGTCATGTTCAATCGTTTTTATGAACCTGATATTAATCTTGAGACCCTGGAATTAACTTCTTCTGAAGTATTTAGCTCTCCATCCGATATCCGGCGTTCCTTGCGTTGGGTGGGTATGGTTTCATCGGCGATCACAAAACTTGACATTGCTGCTTCTACCGGAATTCACGACGGTGATGCTGTACTTAAGCAATTACTGGCCGGAGCAACCGTGGCACAACTTTGTTCAACTTTATATGTGAATGGTGCAGGCGTGGTGGAACAGATCCTGGCCGATTTAAAAGCATTCATGAAAAAATGGAATTTTAAACGCATTGACGATTTTCGGGGACGGCTTTCTTATCACAACATCCCGGATCCATTGTTGTACGAAAGGGCCCAGTTTATGAAATACTTTTCAAGCCGCAAATAATCTGAATCAGATATGACCATAGCTAAACCGGCATTCCCTCTTTTACTTGTTCTTCTCTTGGGGTATGCCGGTTTTTCTTTGGCTCAGGACTATAGTGAACCTCCCCGAATTATAAATACTGACTACGATACGATTAAATATTGTTCCGATTCAGTTCGTGTAGCACCTAATATTTCCATTCGGAATATTAAAATTGATGAGGCAAAGGAAGGAATGAAAATATCCATCGCCAACTACAAAAGAAACGAGGATTTTTTGGTTTGGGATAAGGTGGATGGATTTGAATATACCTGGGATTCGTATTATGGTCAAGTGGAGATAAGGGGAATAGGAACCGAAGAACAGTACGAAGAGGCCATAAGTAAAATATATTATAAAAACATTGCCACGGTTCCAACGCTTGGTGTTCGTTCTTTTTCGATAAGTTTAACCGATGCCGATTATTTACCGGCGACACAGCATTTTTATCGCTATATCGAAAAACTGGATATTACCTGGAAAGAAGCAAAAGCAGCCGCTGATACCATGAAATATTATGGTTTGCAGGGCTACCTGGCGACCATAACTTCCAGCGTGGAAAACGATTTTGTCTGGACCAAAATTGATGGGGTAGGCTGGATAGGAGCCACTGACAGTGAAACAGAGGGAACCTCGGAAGGCAAGTGGATATGGGCAACAGGCCCGGAGGCCGGAACACATTTTTGGCAAGGGAATTACAATGGATATGCTGTGGGGGGAGAATATTCGTACTGGAACAATGGCGAACCAAACAATGTAAATAAGGGCAATGGCATCGACGAAGATTATGCGCATATTAACGCCAATCCAAATACAATTCCAAAGTCGTGGAATGACTTACCCAATGCAGGAGACGGACCAAACTCGACCTATTACCGGGCACAGGGTTTTATTGTTGAATTCGGAGGGATGAAAGATGATCCCACGGTAAAACTTTCAGCTTCAGCTGTTATCCAGGTTAGCAAAATTGCCTTTTCCGATGAACGTGAGTTTGAAATTTGTGATGGAGAATCACAAAGACTGAATTTTACGGCCGATAATTCATATTCTTATTTTTGGACACCGAGTGAGAATATGAATGGCTCCAATACATCAAATCCAGTGGTTTATCCAAATCAAACAACCGTTTATACCGTGGTGGGTAAACTTGATTTTTGCAGGGATACTGCTGAGTTTATGGTCCATGTAAATCCATTGCCGCAAAGTTTGCTTCAGGCCGAAAATATTTATTGTAAAGGTGATTCTATTACGCTCGATCCCGGCGAGCATACATCCTATTTATGGTCTAACGGATCAAATTCAAGGACAATTACAGTTGCCGGTGAAGGTACCTACTGGGTGAGATTAAAAAATGAATTTGATTGCCAGCTGTTTGATACCGTTGATGTGAAATGGAGTACACGCCCGGATCTGGATTACAGTGCCATTGATACCCTGGTATGTGGCAGTAAAAGCCAGAAACTAACACTTGGATTTTCGGGGGCGACGGCAAATATCCGGTTAATTCCCCTTGATTCAGGAGTGCAGGTTAGCGACGAAAGCACCTTAACTCCTACGGTAACTGTAAATGAATTCGCGAAGTACCGGTTGAAGA
>JBFEWU010000336.1:0-5145 GCA_041546215.1 Draconibacterium sp.
ACATTAAATTTTGCGCACAACACCAGTTTTACCGATATCATGTGGAAGAACAGGCTGATGGTAAATTTTTCAGGGATGAATCCGCATGATGGTCAAACTTTACATTTCAGGGTCGTTGAACAAGGAACAGGAACCGAGGTTTTCCGCACAGAAACGAATGTAAGTCCCGAATTCAGTATTAGTGCACCTGGCATTGAAGCCGGAAAGTCGTACGATGTTGATTTCTATTCGGACCACAACAGTAATGGAATGTACGATGCTCCACCAGCGGACCATGCCTGGCGTTTGGAGTTGAAAAATGTGATGGGCGACACGACATTAAATTTCGTGCACAACACCAGTTTTACCGATATCCAAATGACAACCGGAATTGTGGATGATATTAAGCATGATTCGAGGATATATCCCAATCCGGCCACCGATGTTGTAAAGATAGAATTTGAAGTTGATATGGAAAATGTGGAAATTGTAATGTTCGATCTAACAGGTAAAACACATCTGACCCATTATCGGACAAATAACCGGGTGATCGAATTAAATGTAAGTTCCGTGCCGCCAGGGATCTATTTTGTGCGCACTGCGGGCAAAGATTTTATGTATACCCACAGATTAGTCAAACAATAAAACCGATGTTATGAGAAAAGGGGTATTGCTTGCATATATTTTGTTATCCGTTTCAATCACACTAGTTGCACAGGAAAGCGTTGAGAATAGCTTTCAAGGGACACGTTTGGTGAACGGGCAATCGGCAAATCTGGCAGAAAAAGGTGAATTGATATTGTTAATCCAGCATCGATTTGGAGATGTAAGTGGTGGTTTTTACGAGTTGTTTGGACTCGACCAGACATCCATGCGACTTGGATTTGAATACGGCTTCGGCGACCGTTTAAACCTGGGGGTTGGAAGAAGTACATGGCTGAAAACCTTTGATGCATTTATCAAGGGACGCATTCTTCAGCAAACATCAGAATTCCCTTTTTCTCTTGTTGTCTCTGCTGGTGGTTCGTTGCCAACAATTCGTGACTATTATCCCGAGCAGTACGATAATTTTTCAGATAAAATATCGGGTAATGTTCAATTGCACCTGGCAAAAAAAATGGGGAGAATAGGTCTTCATTTATCTCCGGGATTTCTGAAAACAGGCTATCTGCCGGATATCGGCCAAAGCTTGTCGCTTTATACACTCGGAACTTCCGGTTCCTTAAGCGTATCAAAAAAGGTCTCTGTAAATGCCGAATATCTTGTGCCGTTCTCTGATGATATTCAGGGTGAAAATACATTTTCTATTGGTGTTGACCTGGGCACGAGGGGCCACTTGTTTCAACTTGTAATGACCAATAACCAGCGGATGTTTCACCAGGCGATTTACACCAATTCCACTGGGAACTGGACGGATGGAAACCTGTTTTTTGGCTTTAACCTCATTCGTGAATTTGACATTAATAAACCTTTGGAGTTTTGATGGAATGTCGGAATATTAGAATTTTGGAATATCAGAGTATTAGAATGTCAGAATTTTGGAAGGTTAGAATATCTTGGTGTTAAGAGTTCCTGGTTGCTGGTTGCTCGTTACTGGTTCAATTTTGATCATTGATTATGAATCAATTTGTTGTCTGGTTGTCTGACAATCTGAAAATCCTGAAAACACCCTTCGACTACGCTCAGGGTGACCGACTCCACGGGCAATGTCTTTTCAATGCAAGAATTTAATCTTTTGTATAAAAAAATGCCCTAACTGCATTCGCAGTTAGGGCATTTTTTTAAAACGTTATGATGTTAAACTACCTTTGATTTCTTTTAGAACCAAATTCCAATACCCAGATTTAACTGTCCCTTGTTACTGTCATCAAATTCATTGCCAAAAAACTGGTAATCTGCTTTTAGTACTGCTCCCGATGCCAACCACAATCCAAGCCCCATTGTAACATCTGTTCTATCGTAGGCTTTATTAACGGCTAAATTGCCTTCGGTTTTTGAATGGGTATTGTACTTTTCATAGCGTACAAAAGGCACCAGTTTTTGATCTGTGTCTTTGCCTGAAAGTAAGTCATAACCTGCTTCCAGATACCAACCTAACATCTGGCTGCCCATATCTTTTCCTGTAAATTTGTTGTATTCGCCGGTATTGCTATTGTTGGCCACATTCAGTTGTGCTCTCGCTTCAAATCCGCCACTTACATAGCGTGCATCAAGGCCAATCATTGAGATGCCAATTACCGATGAGTCAGCCTTTGCCTTTCCTGACTTATCGTCTTTGTCCAGTCCGTTGTACAAAGCAGACTGCGATTTCCCATTATAGGTACTGAATCCTAATTTTAATCCGGGGATGCCATAATAATCAATTTTAGTTGCCAGCGTTGGCGAACTCATAAATGATTCTGCACCTTTTTGACGTCCTTTCCGGTAGCCATCCGATCCCCTGAACTTACCACCTCCGTTGTAGCCGTTAAAACCATTCATTAAATACAATTGGTATTTCAATGATGCATTATCGATTCTTCCAGTAAAACCTGCCCCAATTTCACGCCAGGTGGTGGGAACAATTTTACTGTCAAGGTTCGGGCGCTCAACACCATTGTATACCGCTGGCTCATGATACTCGTTGATGATGCCCATGGGAACCAGCATTAATCCACCCCGGAAATTTATTCCTGGAAGAATTTCATGATTTAAAAAGGCTTGCTCAACGAATATTTCTTTTACGTGTTCAATTTCAACTTCTGTTACAAACTTGGTCTTTTCGCTAAACTGGTAGCCAAATAGCAAAATCATACGGTGCACATCGAGCTTACCGTTACTGTATTCGCCTTCTACATTGGGTTGGTTGTAGTCAATCTGGGCATATCCCCCAATTGATAACCTGGAACCTGAATTCAATAACTGGTCGGCAGCATTATAAGCTGCATTGTCGTTGGTTTCGTTGTTTTGTGCATTACTTACAAGTGTAAAGATTGCCAGTGCAAGCACGAGAATAGACTTTTTAATCATTGTTCTGTTTTTTAAGTATTTCTTTCGCTTGCAAAACTATTTAGAGTCAATCAAAATAATATCCCAATATGTTGGGATTTTTAAACCAGAAGGTAATAAACTAGTGTCGTGTCAGGTCAGAAATGTCGCTTAAGTTGTAGCTGGTTTTTGAATTTTACCAAAACAGAAAAAGTAAGCATAGCCAAAGCTACGTGAATCTGTTGACACTAGGTCAGCTGGTTTTTTGAGATATCGTCCTGGGAGACCAGTTTCTGAATTATGGCATAAACAGTAAGTCCCGGGATGGACTTAATTCCCAATTTCTCGGTGATGTTTTTACGATGGGAAATAACGGTATGCGGACTTATAAACAATGTGTCGGCAATGGATTTATTGGTGAATCCCAGTGCAATTAAACGAAGTACCTCCTTTTCCCGAAAGGTAAGTTCATCGTCATCTGTCCCGGTGCCTGTTTCCTGTAAATACTTCTTAATTTCTTGAATAAGTTCCTGGGCTGGATTATCTATATTGAAAAGGTAATCGAAGAATTGGACATCCGGATTTGCTTGGTTCAGATCCAGTCCTATTAAAGCTATGGCATTTGGTTTTGTTTTAAGCTTTGATAATATCTCCGAATAGTCGGTGTCTTTCGGAAGTATAAAAACAATTTCGGCATAGGTAACAAACAAATGCTCTTTGATATCATTACACTCTTCAAAACAGAAGATCGTGGACTGAATATCGTTTTCAAGGATTGTTAACAGGCCTTTCCGGATGATTTCTGATGGATGCAATATAAAAACTGCTTTTGCCATGCTTATGGTTTATTTTGAATTTGCTTTACCTGGGGTATCAAAATGTTATCTTCAATCCGGGCATGGTCAAGAATATCTTTCTCAAACCTGAAAATTTCTGCAATGAGTTCGTTACACACCAATTCATCATAATCAGGTTCAATGTATTTTAATATCAGGTTTTTAAGGTCATCTATTTCAAAGTCAACATTCTCATGTTCCTTTTCAAAGTTCAGGTTTAATCGCTGCTCTGAAATGTCTTCAGGCGAGTTGACCAGTTTTTCAATATACGGGAAAACCCTTTGTTCTTCGTCTTCGATATGCTTCAATAGTTTTTCCTTGTATTCCAGGTAGAACTTTTCAATCATCTGAATATCATTGTTTTTACTTTTAGCACTAACGATCAGGCGATGCAGGATGGCTTCAATTTTCGGAAGTGAAAATGTTTTGTAATACAGATGTGTTTTTTTAAGGTAATGGATGATTAAAAGCGGTGAAAACGACAAGAGTCTCTCTTCCGGGAAATATTTCCGGTTGTGGAAGGTATTTACAATGGCGAGGAAAAATGCCGAATCTACCTTATTCTCCATGCACACCTGCTCAACTGTCTTGTGCCCGATTCCAAGCCGAAATCCAAATCGGTGAAAAATGGGCAACAGGTGATAATTCGTTTGAATCAGGTAGACCATTTTATCAGTTTTGACGAACTCCATACCTCTAATTTTAAATTTGTTGTAAAATAATGTATTTTACCGGAGCGAAACAATAATTTGTTAAAACAAATCCTCGTTTTTTGCTGCGTCGGATTTCATTTTATTTTACAAAGAAGAAATGCTACTATTATTTTCAACGGTTTCCATTACCCTCGCCCTTATTTTCTATTCGGTGGGCGTCTGGTCCGAACGTATTTCACGTCTCTTGAAAAAATGGCATGTAGTTGCATTTTGGATCGGTTTTTCCTTTGATATCACCGGTACGGTTGCCATGCATTATATTTCTGACAATGCTTTCGACATCACCGATTTACACACCTTGACCGGGCAAATTGCGCTCTGGTTAATGCTGGCTCATGCCATTTGGGCAACACGTGTTGTAAAACAAAACAACCAACAACTGCGTAAACTATTTCACCGATACAGTCTTTTTGTGTGGTTGATTTGGTTAGTTCCGTATATAGGCGGGATGCTGATGGGAATGAGTTAAGCTAAAACTTTTCAAAGATGGATATAAAGCCGTAATGCTGGCGATGGGTGCCCATAAGAGCCGTCCGCTCCAGTTGGATAATGAAGATGTACCGGGAGTTTATCCATCGATAGATTTTCTTAAATCTTTCAATTTAAAAAACGAGCAGCTTGCCAAGGGGCGGGTTGGTGTTATCGGTGGG
>JBFEWU010000302.1:0-5595 GCA_041546215.1 Draconibacterium sp.
AAAGCACCCGTGCCGGTAACATCCATCCGGTACATATATTGATTATCGGTGGAAGCATCCAGGATCATGTTTATATAATCCAGGGTTTCGCCAATTGACATATTTTGTCCGGCAAGAAGATTAGAAATTCCAATCATTAAGCCCATTAATAAGCATTTCATAATCGTGTTGTGTTCGATCACCATGTCCCGGGGGTGAGGGTTAACAAAAGAAAAAGCGTGGGACTGTAGTCTACCTGATATCGAGGTACCGCTAAGAACCCACATTCACAAATAAACACAACCCACGCCAGTAGCGTGAGCGCCTATACCTGTTATTCCTGTGAATGTTTTCAAAAATTAGCGGTTTTCGATATCACAAATAATAACTAACGCTTATAATATTTTAAGCTCTATTCTGAACTTTGACTCAAAATTAATTAAACCGATTTACAAATGCCACTGCTTTTAAAATAAAATTCCTTCGACTACTGGAACCAGTTTGGCGTCTCATATCCTTTACCGTTACCCTGGCCTGCAGCTTCCGAATTATGTAGAAGGATTCCATCTCCTTTTAAAGACCAAAACCGGCATCACTAAACCAATCTGGCACAGTGCGGGCGTCAATGGATTCCCATGTGGATTCATATTTATCCTGAGCAGATGAATGAATTGTTGAAAAACAAAGAAAAAGAAAAATATTGAAATTGTGCTTACTGCAGTTTTATTCTCATTTTAAAATTGAATTGAGTACATAATTCATTTTCCATTTAAAATTCGAATTGGTCCGAGAAGTCCTGAAGACATAAGCGGACTATCTTTTTGGTAATGCCGTGCCGTGGTGAACGTATATCTGCCTGTTGGACTTTTCTCGCCTTCCTTAAACCATTTTGGCCATTCAACCAGCGTTTCCCAGTCTTTCCATTCAGCATCAAGTGGCAATTGCTCATCGCCAATCATACGATTCACCCACGTATTCACCACCTCTATTTCAAGCTTATTTGTGCCTGGTTTTAACGCTTCACTAATATTTACACGGTAAGGCGGTTTCCAAACAATACCACAATCTGTACCGTTGAGTTTTACTTTGGCCATTACTTCCACTTTCCCTAAGTCCAGACAAATTTGTTTTGCTGCATTTTTCTTTAATGCAGAAAATGTCGCATCGGATGTTGTAAACTCCTTGAAATATTTAGCTGTTCCCGAATAATATTTTACTAGTTCATTGGAACTCTCTGACCAAGATTTCAACTCAGGAAAGGTTTGTTTGTCCTCTGGGCCCCAATCTTTATTGAATGTCAATTCCCATGCCCCCTGTATCTCTTGCACTTCTTTCCACTCCAGGAATGGACTCCTTGATATTACCTGGGTGCTTGGTTGAGCCTTAAAAACTATAAACCAACTTTGTGACGGTTCAAACTTTAATTCCACTTCAGTTCTCCCATCATTTATGTGTGTTGCTTGTAATTTAAAAATCTCACCTGTTTCAGGATTCCACAACTCAGCAACTTTCTTTTTTGTTCTGAAAATGCATGAACGTTTCATTTTTTCAGGCTTTGTATTGGCTACGAAATAAATATCGTTGTCATCAGCTTGCCTGTGTATCCACATCAGGCTATCGCCTTCAAAATCGGGCAAGTTGTTGCCTGAATCAAAAACAGTACTCCAACCTCCTTCTGGCAAGATTTCCCAATCAGAGGTGATGTCTTTTACTTGCATATCAGATTTAGGATATCCTTCCAAACCCGGTGTGCCAATCACACTTTTCTGCAAATAAACCTTTGCTCCGGCTTTCTTTAATGCTTGTACTTTTTGAACTAATGGTAGCGATAGTCTTTCGGTGTCAGGTAAAATCAAATACTTATAAGAAACGCCATTGGGTAAATTAATTATTCCGTCTTTAACTGTCATTCGCTCTATGATTTCCAAGGTGCAAAAATCATAATCATATCCAAAGGGCAATGAGAACTTGATGTTATTGAAATTGAGAGGTGCACCTTCAGCGTAGATGCACGCAACATCGACTACCCTTCTGCCTTCCTGCAATAGCGCCTGACATCTTGCTACGTATTTGAAATATGGTTTACTCAGGTCCCACCATGTTTGGTTCCGGTTAATGTGTTGTCCCCATCTGCGATGGGTAAGGCCCGGTTTCATATTTTCATAAGCCTGATGCGCGTATAAGTGATAAACATAGTGGTTGATGCCCTGGCAATATGCTTCATCTCCCATCCCCTTAATCATGTAGGGATGGTCAACCCAGCCTCTTGAGCCTGTAAACGACTCGGCACCAACCCGGTTTTTTCCATAAGTATTGGCCACTGAAGCCAGTCCTTTCATGGAGTGGTACCAGTAATCCTGAAAAGTCGGGAACTCATCTATTATTTTTCTTTCTGTCCAAAACTCGCCAATGGTAAAATCGCTGTTTGCTGCATAGTCAAGGCTGTTTATACATAACCTGCCGTAAGGTTCATTAGAGTTTTTCATGCCGTAAGGTGCGACAAGTTCTTTGAGCCTGATAATATAATTGTCTAAAGTGACTTCACTAACTGTTTTTCGTAAATCCCACAAAAAGCGTTCTGTCATTTGTTTGTCATCTACTGCATGACCCGTTAGCACGGGCAACCATGGTGCAATATCGTATCCTCTTCTTTTCTTAAACTCTTCGGCGAAACCCAATGTCCAGTTCTGTCCACCGGCTTCCCAACTATCTATATGGATATATTTTAATGTCCTCCCAGCCTTATCTCCTGCAGCTTTGATGATTGGTTTTAGCCTGTGCTCAAAATGTGTTTCAATGCCTCTTGGATTAAGTCTGTCGCTCTCCAATCCAACGACAAGATAAGGTGATGGCCTGGTGATATGATAATTGCTTGCATAACCCATCCTGATAATGGTCCAGTCACCTTCAGGAACATCCCAGGTTATGTTTCCTTTGGCATCCATTTTTTCCGTTAGATAGATTACATCATCTGTTTGTAATGCTGACAAATCAGCATTAAAGTCAAGCGAGGGTAAATGTGTTTTCCATCCCCGCCCGTCCCAGGCCATAAAAGGATCTTCTTCTACACCCTTAAGGCCGGGGACATTTCTTAATTTCTCTGCAATTTCCTCTTTTTGATTTTCGGGAATGAGGGCGGATTGTTCAAGTTGGGCAGTTGGAATTGCAAAAACGGATATATCCCTGTATGAGTCAATTTCATCTACAGCTTTTGTTACCTTGGGATTCATTTCCTGTCCCGGACGCAACCAAACAGGTTCCAATGTTTTATCAATTTCAGTTTTATTGATTTGCAGTTTTATCTTTTTGCCTCCATGCACTTCTGTATGGCTCCAAACCAATTCCTGCATTGAAATGTCCGGGGTGATGTGAGGTCCTCCGCTTCCATAACCAAAATCAACGCTCAGTGCAAATTCCATTTCCAATCGATCTGCTTCTGTTATCGCCCATTGCATGGCTTCGTGCCATTCTGCACTGTTCGCTTCAATATTGCCCTCCGGCGCCCACCAGGGACCACTTACTTCCATCCATATCACACCATTAATGCCCACTTCTTTCATGGACTCAAGGTCTTTGGTAATGCCCTCTTTACTTATATTTCCGTTAATCCAAAACCAAAAAACCCACGGTTTTACCGAATCAGGTGGGGTTCGAAAAGACTCTTCCAGACTTTGTCCCATCAAACTTACACTGAAAATGATAAGTGTAAAACTTAAAAATAATTTTCTTACATCCATAGGTTTATTTATTAAGCTTATTATCTATTATTCCAAATTGGCAGCTTCAAGAATTTTTTCAACATCAAAATCGAGAATAGAAAAGCCTTTGCCACCCTCCTTACCCATCGGATCAGCAGTAAATGAGAGAATCCCCTTTTCTTTCAAAAGCCGTCGATCACATTGCTTGTACTCGTAGAAAATTTTTCATCAATGAGCCAAATTAACGTTGTACTCTTCCAGTTATCAGGCGCTACAGCAATATAACAATAAAAGCCAGGTAGCTCGGCCCGTAAACAATCTATTGTTCA
This sequence comes from Draconibacterium sp., assembly GCA_041546215.1. GTDB lineage: Bacteria > Bacteroidota > Bacteroidia > Bacteroidales > Prolixibacteraceae > Draconibacterium. The sequence goes on from JBFEWU010000302.1 coordinate 4,007, forward strand.
TTGCTTTTATTTTTTTGAGTTTTCAGCTCAGTAATCTCCTTTAAAAGGATAAGGATTTTTCTCGCTTTATTCATCACTGCTGATTTTTTTCCGTTGATACGGAATAATCAATAACATCAGAATACAACTTTTCATCCACCCATGGGTCCTGGGATAATTTCAGCCAGTAACCAAGTTCCTCTCTCAAGACTTTTTGATCTTCAGCAGGTAAAGCAACGAAGTTGAGATTCGCCAGCTGGTAGGGATCGTTCAAATTATCATATAAGGTTACTCTGCCATCGCCATAAACGGTAAAAGTGTATTTACTTGTCCGCACGCCCTTTTTATTTCCTTCAATGGAAACAAAGGGAGTAGAAACCGGCCTGTCGACAGTTCCTGCCTGAGGATTCTTTATCGTCTTTGAATAATCCGTTCCGACCACCTGCTCCGGAATAAGATGACTCATTCCCATCAATCCCAGAAATGTTGGATACAGATCGGTTGTTCCAATTTTAATTTAGCGCCTTTTCTTCTCAGGTGTAAAAAGACTTAAATCCCATTCGTTACGCCAGTGTATTTCCATTTTACCATCCTCAGTAATGGTTATTGGCAAAAACACATATTGTGATTCGGGCCTTCCGCTGCCATTCCAGCGATCACCCATGTATAAGTAAGCATTTTTATAACCCGGTATTTTAAAAATAAAACAAGGTTGGGAGTTAAAAGAATTGTTCCCAGCATCGCCAATAAACGGACTTCCCTGGCTGGTGTAGGGGCCCATAACGGATGGGGCGGTGTAGTAAGTCCCGGGATTGGGTGTCCATCCTGAACACTGGCTTGTTAATAGATAATAGGTTCCGTCTTTTTTCAAAATACCAGGTCCCTCACAGTGGGCTTCAATGTCCACGTCGTTGGTTGTGGTACTTAAATAATCATCTGATAATTCAACGATCCTGATCGTGCGGTTAACATGGTCGGCTGCGTAACCAATATAAGCTTTTTTGGTGTCCGGTTCGAAATACATACCTATATCACGCGATTCATGACCATTTGGCCGGTAGTGGCCCTGCACAATGAATGGCCCTGTTGGATGGTCGCTAATGGCAATACCAAGTTCTGCTATTCCATATCCACGGCCATTAAGGCTACCATCATAATGAAACCACATCACATATCTTTTGTTGGCTTCATCGTAAACCACTTTTGGGCGCTCAAAAATCGGGATATCTCCTTTTTCAATTACTACTCCTTCTTTTTTCCAGTTGTAAAGGTCGGTTGACGAATAACAGGATGCACCCCTGGGCTGCCCCCTGTGTTCACCATACCAATAAAAAGTTTTTAAATGTTCGGCATAAAGGATGTTTCCACCATGACAATCAATGTGAACACCATCGGTATCCAACCATTCGCCACCTGGCTTAAATGATTGGTAACCGGGAGCATTTTGGGAAAACACCTCTGGGATAAGGGTAAGAAACCCAAAACCCAGAATAATAATGTTTAAGCCAAAGCGGTTAAGATATTGCATTAGAATTTTGTTCATCTTTCATATTTTTAAAATTAAATGAATACAACCAGACAAAAAACAATTGGTTGGCAAACTACACCGT
>JBFEWU010000070.1:0-15997 GCA_041546215.1 Draconibacterium sp.
GTAGCTTCGAACAGCATGGGCCATTTTCGAGCGTAAGACCAAATTTTCACGAACTGAATTCCGACGTAAATCCAGATAGCGATATTTCATGCGCAGGTCATCTCCACCATCCGTTTTATCCTCAATAGTAAAAGGCGGTATTTGGGAGGGACTTAGTACTTTAATTTCCGACAAAGTGATTTCTACTTCACCGGTTGGAATATTTTTATTTTTACTCTGACGCTCGCGGACTGTACCCATAGCCTGAATTACAAATTCACGACCCAACCCGTTTAACTGCCGGGTAACTTCTTCTGTCGTATCCTCGTCAACCACCAACTGTGTAATTCCATATCTGTCGCGAAGGTCGACAAACGACATGGCGCCCAAATCACGGATGCGTTGCACCCATCCGGCAAGAGTAACTTTGTGATTTACATTTTCGATGCGCAGTTCGCCACATGTATGAGTTCTGTACATTGTATCTTACTTTTAATTAGGTTGCGAAAATACGTATATTTTAGCAATTTTATCCGACATTTAACACCTTTTGCAGGAGTTATTGATGTTTGTAAAAATCCTGGACAGGCTTTTATTATACTTTGAGGGTTTTGTGTTACCGCTTTCAGATTCATTATATAAAGTTGCAAAAACGCTCACTACAAAACAAAAGAATTTATTTACTTCGCTAAATAAGAAACAGGTATATGATTGAACCATTTAACGATGAATATTTTATGAAAAAAGCCTTCGCTGAAGCTGTTCAGGCTTTTGATGAAGGTGAAATTCCTGTTGGAGCAGTGGTGGTTTCCAAAGGAAAAATAATTGCCCGGGCACATAATTTAACGGAAACACTAAACGATGTGACTGCGCATGCCGAAATGCAGGCCATTACTGCAGCTGCCAACCTTTTGGGGGGGAAATACCTAAACGATTGCACCTTGTATGTAACGCTCGAACCCTGTGTAATGTGTGCCGGAGCTCTGGGCTGGTCGCAAATTGGCAAGATTGTTTACGGTGCCAGCGATGAAAAGCGTGGTTTTAAAAAGTTTGCCTCAAAAGCACTTCACCCTAAAACCGAAATTGTAAATGGAATTTTAGAAACAGAATGTGGTGAATTAATGCAGGAGTTTTTCAGGACCAGGAGGTAAAAGCTGCCATGTGGTACGAAATGAGAAATTGTTGAATAATCAAGATAACTTATAAATCTCCTCCAAACATAAACTTCCCGGCACTGCTGCGTCGGAAGCTTAAACCTTAATCCTGACAAATCTCAAATCCAACCTTACCCAAATCTTCCCAGAACGCAGGATACGATTTGCTCACCACCATCGGATCATCAACCTGAAGTTGCAGGCCGGCCATTGCCATTGGTGCAAATGCAAGTGCCATTCGATGATCGTGGTAGGTTTTAATCATTGGATTTTCCTGTTTCAGTCCTGAATTAAAAGTTCCATCCCAGGCCAGTTTCCCATGTTCAGCTTCAATCAATTCTGCTCCAAATTTGGCCAATTCTGTTTGAAGTGCAAAAATACGATCGGTCTCCTTAATTTTTAAGGTCTTTAATCCTGAAAACTCAAATGGAATTTTCTTTGCCACACACAAGCAAGCCATTGTTTGGGCTACATCGGGATTTTCAATAAAATCTAAAACCAGTTTCTGAGGATGAATACTCCCGGTCTTTGTGAGTAAAACCCCCTCCCCTTTTTGTGTTGAAAGTACGCCAAACTGCTTAAACCAGCCGGCTATATTTACATCACCTTGTAAACTATCAAGTTGCAGATTCTCCAGAAGCACCTCTCCCGAATCAACCATTGCCATAATCTGATACCAATACGACGCCCCCGACCAGTCAGCCTCACAAGTAAAATCACGGGCAAAATAGTGCTGTTCCGGCACAAAAATTTCATTGTCGTTCCACTGGTATTGAACACCAAATTTTGCCATCAACTCAAGCGTAAGTTTTATATACGATTTCGAGGTGATGTTTCCTTTCAATTTCAAAGTCAAACCATTTTCTATGCATGGTGCTATTAATAACAAGGCCGAAATGTATTGACTCGAGATGCTTCCGTCTAATTCAAGAGTCTTGCCTTTTAAATGTGAACCAAAAATCTTTAAGGGTGGACAACCTTCATGTCCAAGATATTCGATCTTTGCTCCCAATTGAATCAAGGCTTCCACCAGAATAGCAATCGGACGTTGTTGCATTCGCTCCGAACCGGTGATCTCCCAAACGCCGGCAATTTTCGCCAAAAAGGCAGTTAAAAAGCGCATCGCTGTTCCGGCATGTCCAATATCGAAATTGGTATGATTTGAAAACAGTGCGGCTTCCAAAACTTTTGTGTCATCGCTATCCGATAAATTTCTTATTGGATAAGGGCTGTAACTCAAAGCATTTATTATCAATGCACGATTGCTTATACTTTTCGATGCCGGGAGTCGAATGCTCCCTGATATGTTTTTTGCGTGGGCTGTAACCTGGTAAATCATAGCTGCTGATTTGAGATTATGAGAAAGAATTACAATTCCATATAGAAATTCAGTGCTTCATAAATCAGTTCTTTCTCGCAATTCTGGTTAATGGCAATTTCACCAATTTTTGGCAGAAGTGTAAAGTTAATCCTTCCTGATTCATTCTTTTTATCATGCGTCATTAACTCATATAAACGATTAAAATCAGCTTTCTGTATTTCAAATTTACCGTATACATGAACGATCCAGTTTATTAATTCTTCGAAATCAGTTTCAGGGAAATGGCACATTTTTACCGACAAATAAAGTTCGGCAACAATACCACAGGCCACTCCAAATCCATGTAAAATCGGACGTTTTTGTTCCATGGCCAAACTCTCAAAGGCATGACTTACCGTGTGTGCGAAATTTAATGCTTTACGAATGTTATTCTCTGTTAAATCGTTGGCTACAAAGTACTCTTTTACACCTACCGAATGGCGAATAATTTCCTGCAACAAATCATAATCAATGTTTTTAAAATCAAAGGTCTTTAATTCCTCCAAATGATCCGGGCTGTGAATCAAGCCATGTTTGATCATTTCGGCATAACCCGATATAAAATTTTCCTCATCGATTGTTTTCAGGAAATCAGTATTTATAATTACAGCACGTGGTTCCTTAAAAGTTCCAATTTCGTTTTTAAGTCCATTAAAATTAAAACCTGTTTTACCTCCAACCGAGGCATCCACCTGCGAGAGCAAAGTTGTTGGCACATTTAAAAAGTCAATGCCACGCTTAAAAGTAGTAGCTGCAAATCCTGCCAAATCGGTTAGCATTCCGCCGCCAATATTTATTAAGAGCGATTTACGGTTGCCTCCGTGGTCAGACAAAAACTGCCAGATTTTAGCAACCGATTCGATTTTTTTACTACTCTCGCCTGCCGGAATAACAACCTTTTGAATTCCCTTTGATGTGAAAAAAGAATCAAATTTCGAAATCCATAGCTCGTCCACAATTTCTTCTGTTGCCAGAAATACATTTCCCGTCTGATATTGTTCAATAAAAGGCAGAAGTTCTTGCTCCAGTGCCCGGCTATAAATTATTTTAGAGTAAATCTTTGAATTTTCCATAAGTAGCTGCTAAATTGCGTTAAAGTTACAATAAAAAAGGTTTTTGGATTTTGAAATCAATTTCCACGCTCTCATTTTAGAAATTTAATAACGCATGAAGATTACAAACAGAAAGACCGCATCGAAATGGAAACGTATATTTTTTCTGATAAGTGTTGTTATAGCAATTACTGCCCTTGCTCTTTTTCTTCTCGATTACACCTTATATGGACTTATTTCGGTAGGTGTTTTTTCCCTTTGGTATTTGTTTTTTCATGTGGCCGATTTTCAATACATCGAATTCCTGGATGAAAACAATAAGATAATTCTCCGCTATTACAAAGCTGTTGGTTTTGGGAACAAAGAGTTTAACTCCATTGAGTTTCCACAGCAGATTTTAAAAATGGCCCAATTCGAGAATTCCATATTCGGAAAATTAACAGATCTGACGTTCATCGTAAAAACCAAACGCGGAATTGCAGAATATCCTTCTGTAAGTTTATCAGCGGTTCAATTGCAAGACAGAAAGCGGATACAGGAATCGTTAAATAAAATACTCGGCATATAATTTCTTCCCCCATTCATGAACACAAAACTCAAATACCAAATTGCATTATCCATGCTACCAGGTATTGGTGGCATTCTGGCCCGAAACCTTGTTGCCTATGCCGGGAGTGTTGAGGAAGTATTTACTCAATCATACAATACGCTGATGAAGATTCCGGGAATTGGTGAATTGAATGCCCGCCGAATAAAAAAGTCGGATGTTCTTTACAGGGCTGAAAAAGAAATTGAGTTTATTGAAAAGAACAATATTCAGGTACATTTTTACACCGATAATGATTACCCCAGGAGACTGAAAACCTGTATCGATGCACCGGTATTAATTTATACCAAAGGCAATTTGAAACTGGATGAGCAACGGGTAATCAGTATTGTTGGAACCCGCAATTCAACCGAATACGGGAAGGGCGTGGTTGAAGACCTGGTTGAGGAATTCTCTAAAAGAAAATATAATATTTTGGTAATTAGCGGTTTGGCCTATGGCATTGACATAAATTCACACCGGGCAGCATTAAAATTTAACATCCCAACAGTTGGTGTCGTTGCTCATGGACTGGATGTCTTATATCCTGCCTTGCATCAAAAAACAGCAATCAATATGATGGATAATGGGGGCCTGGTTTCGGATTTTGCAAGCGACACAAAGATTGATCCCGCAAACTTTATTAAACGCAACCGCATAATTGCAGGTTTAGCTGATGCCACAATTGTTGTTGAATCGGCAAAGAAAGGTGGCTCACTGGTAACTGCCGACATTGCAGCTTCCTATAATCGCGATGTTTTTGCATTTCCAGGCAGGGTAAGTGATACATATTCAAAAGGGTGTAATCAACTAATCCGGAATAATGCGGCCACTTTAATAGAAGGAATTGACGATTTGGAATATTTTATGGGCTGGGAAAATGTACCTAAAACTGATGCTCTTCAATCCAGTTTATTCATTGAACTAAATGCCGATGAACAAAAAGTTGTTAAGCTCTTACAAGAAAGAGGAGAACTGTTTATCGATCAGATTTCAGCAGAGCTTAAGCTTCCCGTAAGCAGAATTTCTGCATTGCTTTTAAACCTTGAGTTTAAAAATGTATTGAATGCGTTGCCCGGAAAAATGTATACATTAAGGTAATCCGTTAATGCAAATAAATGCTACTCTCTACTATACACTGAAAAACAAAGTATTAAATTGATTATATACAGATGAAATTCCTACTTTTGCAGGCGAATTAGCCAGGTGATTCCTGTAAAGACAATTAGAATGAGGAAAACTTTTGAGCAGCTTAAAGTTGCGAAATCCATATTAAAAGCGCTTGACGACATTGGATTTATTGAACCCACTCCCATACAACAACGCGCAATTCCGAAAATTAACTCAGGGGTTAATATTGTTGGGGTTGCACAAACCGGAACCGGAAAGACTGCTGCCTATCTTTTGCCGCTTCTCACCAGACTTAGGAAACCTGAAGGGAGTGATCCACGTGTTGTGATTATTGTTCCAACGCGCGAATTAGCCATACAGGTTGGACAAGATATTGAAGAGCTTACGGCTTATTCGGAGTTGCGGCATGCAGCAGTTTTTGGAGGAATTGGCTGGACAAAACATGCTGCACTAATTGAACCGGGAATAGATATTCTGGTGGCAACACCGGGCAGGATGTGGGATTTATACCAGGCAGGTGTATTGCGCTTAAAAAAGGTAAAACACCTTGTTATCGACGAAGCCGACCGCATGTTAGACCTGGGATTTATGCCACAATTGCGCCAATTACAGGAAATCATTCCTGCACATAAGCAGAATTTATTATTCTCCGCTACCTTCTCGGAAAGCATTGAAAAACTGGCGGAAGAATTTCTGGATCATTACGATAAAATGGAGATTGCACCTTCTGCAACTCCTGTTGAACTGGTAACGCAAATCGCATACAAGGTACCTAATTACCGTACCAAACTCAACCTCATAAAACATCTTTTAAAGGATGAAGAAACATTTACCCGTGTTGTGGTATTTGTAAAAACAAAGGAACATGCCGATGGCGTTTTTAAAGTGATCGATCGTAAAACGGAAGGAGAAACGCGTTTAATCCATTCAAACAAGGCACAGAATACCCGGATCAATGCCATTCAGGCATTTAAAAGTGGTAATGTGCGCATACTCATTACCACTGATGTTTCGGCACGTGGAATGGATGTTAGCCAGGTAAGTCATGTTATTAATTTTGATTTGCCCAGCGATTACGACGATTACATTCACCGGATTGGACGAACAGCACGCGCCGGAAACAAAGGTGATGCAATTACATTAATCGATTCTTCAGACGAATGGCACTGGAGAAAAATTCAGGAAATGATTCGACAGGATATCGAATTGCAGGAACTCCCTGAAGATGTAGAAATCGTGGAAAGCGAATTTAAAGAAAACCAGAACCAACTTCGTGAAATTGACCGCCAGCGCAAAATTGATGACCCAAGCTACCAGGGAGCATTTCACCAAAAAAAACGAAGAGGTTCATCGAAACGTTCCTTTGAAGATAAATTTTCCCGAACCAAAGAACGCCAAAAAAGAAAGAAAAGACGCAAATAAAATGCATCGAGCAACAAAAAAGGGAAGCAAATGCTTCCCTTTTTTGTTATATGCTAGAATTAGAAATTATCTTTCTACTTTCTGTCTCGCTGAATAGTTAATGTTCAATGCTGCCGCTTTCCGCAATTCCTGCTTCACATCGGTAACAAGTCCCATTTTTGTATTCACATCAACTTTTAATGAAGTAACCATAGAAGGTCTTTCAGCTTCATCTCTCACTTCACGCTCTGCTGTAATATAATCTGGAATATCACTCACAGTTGCAAATTGATCGTTCAACTGAATACGAGGCGCTTTACCAAAAGTTTTCTGAAAATTAGGCTTTGGTTCACCAATATAGATATAACTAACCAGTGATTTTTTTTCCAATTTGCTTAATTCAGTAGCTTCCGGCAACGATTGTTTTACGTTAACCGTAACCTCGCGCATTGTTGTACTAACCATAAAAAAGAATAACAACATGAACACGATATCAGGCAATGATGCCGTTGATATTGGAGGTAATTCCTTACCATCGTCTTTTCTAAACTTGCTCATAATATCCTCTTTTAAAAGTTTTTACCCTTTGGTTCAGCTTCAGAAATTTTCTGTGGGTAGATCTTTTTTACAGCACTTTGCTGATCATCATCCAGATCTGCATATGCTTTTCCCCACTTTTCCGTTGCCAATTCATCTCTTAGTTCATTAATGGCAGCAACCAGTTCGTTCTGCACAGCTAAATACGTTCCGTATTGTGTATCGTTATCATTACGTAATGAAATAACCCCTTTTGTTACCATGTATTCTCCGAAAAATGGCACCTCAACGGGTTCTTTTTCTGGCAAATCTTCATCGTCATATGGGTTTGCCATAAACTCTTTTGCCCGCTCACGTAAATTCTCAACACGCTCGTAATCTCCTTCCACCAACAGATCGTTATTTCGGTTTACCAAAACAACAAAAACATTACGTTCTTTTATTTCTGCATCTTCGTCGAGTTGCTCTTTGTCAACCCACTGCGGAAGTTTTCTTCTGAGACCGCTGTCAACGTCCATCGTGGTTGTTACCAGGAAAAAGATTAGCAACATAAATGCAATATCTGCTAATGATGTTGCCGGTACTTCAGGTGTCTTTCTTGCCATAATTAATTTCCTGTTTTATTATACCACGATTACTATTATTTAAACAAACGCATTACTGACATACCTGCAATCGATAAAACTGCTATACCTAGCAGAATATATGTTGCATATAAACCAGTATCTACCATTTTTGCTACACTCTCGTTTAAGGTTCCGTCGTTTAAGAACTTGTCAACACCAATAAATTGTGGAATTTCCGGTGATGCTAACAAATAAGAAATTACAACTACAGCTCCCATAAAAACAAGGGCGGTTATTCCTCCTTTTGCAGCTTTTTTGTCGCTTACCATATGTGCTAATCCTGCAAGGATAGCAACTCCGGCACCAACAGCTACAAGTATGTAGGCCCAAACAAGGTTGGTATTTACCCAACTCACCATTGTAGGATCAGTATCCACCTCTTCATTAACGTTTACCATTAAAGAAATAAGCAGAACCGCCGAAACAATGAGTAGAGCCCACAGTATTACAGTAACTATTTTTCCTGTTTTACCCATTTTGCTACTCCTTATTTTTTCATGTTGTGTTTAACTAACAAGTCTAATAACGAGATAGAAGCATCTTCCATGTTATTAATAATGCTGTCGATTTTTGCTACACAATAGTTGTAGAAAATCTGCAGAATAATTGCAACAACAAGACCTGTTACGGTTGTAATAAGTGCTACTTTAATACCACCTGCCACAAGAGAAGGAGAAATGTCACCGGCTACCTCAATGGCATCGAAAACACCAATCATACCGATTACTGTACCCATGAAACCTAACATCGGAGCCAAAGCAATAAAAAGTGAGATCCAGCTTAATCCTTTTTCCAAAAGACCAGCCTGAACACCACCGTAAGAAATAACTGTTTTCTCCACTACATCGATGCCATGCTCGAAACGGTCAAGACCTTGATAGAAGATACTTGCAACAGGGCCGCGAGTATTACGACATACGTCTTTTGCAGCTTCAACACCACCGTTCTCTAAAGCTTCTTCAACACTAGCTAACAATTTTTTAGTGTTACTGGTTGCAAGGTTAAGGTAAAGTACCCTTTCAATTGCAAAAGCAAGACCTAAAATAAGTGCAATTAATACGAATGACATGAAAGTGGGACCACCTTCAATAAATTTTTGTTTCAACTGACTGTGTAAAGATTTTCCTTCTTCATCTGCGGCAGCAGCTTCTTCCTCTACATCAGCAGCTACATCTACCTGCTCGGTAGCTGTTTCTGTTGCAGCTGCCTCATCTTGAGCAACCGCTACATTCGATGCCATAAAAAATAACATCCCAAATACGGCTATTAACGCGAATAGTCTTTTCATAATTGATTTGAATTTTTAATTAATAATCTCTTTGATTTTTTCTTTTGTATTGATTCTAAATGATTTTTACTTCCTACAAAAAATATGCCTTCTTTTAAAATTCAGCCTTTCAAACAACTTTCAGAACGTTTTTCCCTTTTTTGCGGAGAGAGAGGGATTCGAACCCTCGGTACCCTTTCGGGGTACACACGCTTTCCAGGCGTGCCAGTTCAGCCACTCCTGCACCTCTCCTGTTCACAATATACTGGCTTCCCAAAAATGAGGGCTGCAAATTAATAAAAAAATGTGAAAAAAAAAGAGTGCTATTCACTAATTTCCCCTCGCAAACTTTTATTGAGATACATTTTTATTTCAGCAGGTTTTAAGCCCTGTCCAAGCAAGAACATTAACTTCGTAACCGCTGCCTCGGTTGTCATATCCTTCCCCGAAACAACTCCTCCATTTAGCAACTCCATACTGGTTTGGTACTGCCCCATCACTACTTTCCCACCTTCGCACTGTGTAACATTCAACACGATAATCCCGCGTTTAACTGCTTTTTTAATGCAATTTGTCAACCATCTGGCAGTTGGAACATTACCCGAACCAAAGGTTTCAAGAATCACCCCTTTCAAGCCCGGCGTATTTAATATCGAATTTAAAACATTTTGATTAATTCCGGGGAACATCTTTAGTATTACCACATTATCATCAAAATCTGTATTCACTTTCAGGATCCCCTTGTTGGTTGGACGATAGATAAACTCGGGATAATATTTGATATCTATTCCGGCCACTGCCAGTTCGGGATAATTAACTGACCGGAAAGCACTGAACAGCTCGGCATCTCGTTTTAACGTTCTGTTTCCACGGTAGAGCTTGAAATCAAAATAAATACATACCTCGGGAACTCTGCTAAGTCCATCTTTTTTTGCTGCGGCAATTTCAACAGCCGTTATCAGGTTTTCCTTCCCATCTGTTCTTATTTGACCAATGGGTAATTGCGAGCCGGTTAAAATAATTGCTTTGTCGAGGTTCTCAAACATATAACTCAGAGCCGATGCGGTATACGACATGGTATCGGTGCCGTGCAGTACCACGAAACCATCGTACTTGTTATAATTGCGCTCAATGGTTCGGGCAATTTTAATCCATGAAATCGGATTCATATTCGACGAATCCAGTGCGGGATTAAACGTGATGGTTTTAATTCTGAAATCGAACTTCTTCAATTCAGGTACAACCTCCTGGATCCGTTCAAATTTAACGGGAACCAATCCGCCAGTTTTCGGATGCTGAACCATACCAATGGTACCACCGGTATAAATAATAAGTATGGATGTTTTTTTGGTAGAAGCTCTATCCATTCGTTTGAAATTTTGCAGAATGCAAGTTATTAAATTCCAAACAAACTACGGGCATTAGACGTGGTTATTTCTGCTACACTTTCAACTGAAATGCCATATACCTCTGCAATCTTTTGGGCTACGTATACGATGTATGCTGTTTCGTTTCGTTTCCCACGCTTGGGTACCGGTGATAAATAGGGAGAATCAGTTTCGAGTACCAGGTTATGAATATCTACTGTTTTAATTATTTCATCGAGCTTGCTGTTTTTAAAGGTAACAACCCCGCCTATCCCCAGTAAAAATCCCAGATCCACAACTTTCCGGGCCTGAATGTCATCTCCCGAGAAACAATGAAATATCCCTTTCAATGAGCCATCTTGCTCTTCCTTCACAATCTTCAGTGTTTCTTCAAATGAGTTACGAACATGTATAACTATGGGTAGTTGATGCTTTTTTGCCAAAGCTATTTGATAACGAAATGCTTCCTTTTGTTCGTTTATAAATTTTGTATCCCAATATAAATCTATGCCCGTCTCACCAATTCCATAAAACTTCTTTTTCTCTAACCAATAATCAAGTGCCTGCAACTCTTCCAGGTAATGTTCATCCACAGAAGTAGGATGCAATCCCATTAACGGATAGCACAAATGGGGATAAGAATCGGCCAAATCCAACATGTGCTTTATCGAACCGGAATCGATATTCGGCAAGATAATTTTCCTCACACCGTTGTCATATGCCCTCTGCAAAGCTTCGTCGCGGTCGTGCAGAAAATCTTCAGAATAAATATGAGAATGCGTATCTATCAGCATTAAAACCTAAATTTCGACAAATGTAAAAAAGTGTTTTATCCTGTAGCCTATTTTTACTTTACCTCTAATTTAAATTTAACATTAGAAGAAAACATCATGATCCGCCAGCTGACGGAAAGGTCTTTTCCCGCAAAATCGGCGAAGGCCCCGTACGAACTCCTTCGGAGGACTCTTATGGAGGATGCTTTGGAGGATCGGTGCTGAAAAACAGAAATGTGAAGTATATGAAAGTAAAGTCATAAAAAAATCTGCGTAAAAACTCACGCAGATTTTTTTATATCCGTATTTTATTTGCCTTAAATTTTATACCACGCCCTGAGCTAGCATTGCTTCCGCAACTTTTACGAAACCACCTACATTTGCTCCTTTTACATAGTCAACTTTAGCTCCGTTTTTGCCATAGTTTACACAAGTATCATGAATATCTCTCATAATTCCCTGTAAACGGGCATCGACCTCTTCTCTAGGCCAGTTTATTCGCATGCTGTTTTGCGACATTTCCAAACCCGAAACAGCAACACCACCCGCATTCACGGCTTTACCCGGTGCATAATCAATCGTGTCATGAAAATAGTCAACAGCATCAGCTGTACATCCCATATTCGAAGCCTCGGCCAATAGTTTGCAGCCGTTTTTGACCAATTCTTTTGCATCAGCCAAACCAACTTCATTTTCTGTTGCACAAGGCATTGCCAGGTCAACCGGTACTTCCCAGGGACGTTTGTCAGCAACAAACCTGGCACCGAATTCTTCGGCATATGGTTCAACAACATCGTTATTGCTGGCACGCAAGTCCAGCAAATAATCTACTTTATCGCCACTTATTCCATCTTTATCGTAAATGTATCCATCAGGACCAGATAGCGTTACAACTTTTCCGCCCAATTCGTTTATTTTTGAAATGGCACCCCAGGCTACATTCCCAAATCCGGAAACGGAAACCGTTTGCCCTTCAATATCTTTCCCCAGACGATGCAATACATGCTGAGCAAAATAAACCGCACCAAAACCTGTAGCTTCCGGACGAATCAAACTTCCGCCCCAGGCCAAACCTTTTCCGGTAAGTACACCTGTAAATTCATTTTTAAGACGTTTATACTGACCAAACAGATAGCCAATTTCCCGGCCACCAACGCCAATATCACCGGCAGGCACATCGGTGTTTGGTCCGATATGACGATATAGCTCGGTCATAAAACTCTGGCAGAACCGCATAATTTCTCCATCTGTCTTGCCCTTTGGACTGAAATCGGAACCACCTTTACCTCCGCCCATCGGAAGTGTAGTTAAACTGTTTTTAAAGGTTTGCTCAAAACCCAAAAACTTCAATATACTCAGAGTTACGCTGGCATGAAATCGTAATCCACCCTTATAAGGTCCAAGAGCCGAGTTAAACTCAACACGATAACCACGGTTAATTTGTACTTCGCCACGATCATCGACCCAGGGAACGCGAAACATTATTACACGCTCGGGCTCAACCATTCGTTCCAGAATTTTTGCACGTTGATAACGTGGATTTTTACTGTAGAATTCCCAAACCGAACCAATTACCTCTTCAACCGCCTGGTGAAATTCATTTTCTCCCGGAGTTCTTCTCTCCAAATTCGCAATGAATTCATTTATATCTGCTTTCACTTGTATATAATTTATTTAGATAACAGCCCAAAGGTAGGCAACTTAAAAAAGAAAAAACAAAGAAAGCCACAAGATTCAACACAGAGCCAACACGCTGATTACGTACCACTTACACAAGTCGTCAAAGATGTTAAAAAACACCCTCTGACAGAAGTCAGGATTTTGAGCATCAAGCAGCAAAAAGCCTCAAAAACAGTCATTTGTAAGCAGCAAGCATGGTTTCAGTTTCAATTCAAAAAAAATAAAACACCTTCCAATTTCAACTTCGTATAATTCCAGTGGATTTTAGTTTCGAAATGATAGATTAACCCGGCAATTTATTGTGTGCAGCCACGCTACCCTTGAAAACATTGCATGAACTTTCACCTGCATTAATCTGGGGAACACTCAAAAAAAAGCCCTTCCGTGCATTTACGGAAGAGCTTTCAATTTATCATGGACTTAACTTTTATTACATCATTCCGCCCATTCCTCCTGGCATACCACCTCCCATTGGAGGCATGGCCGGGGCATCTTCTTTCTTTTCAACAATTACAGTTTCGGTTGTTAAGAACATACCTGCAATTGAAGCAGCGTTTTCAAGCGCTACACGAGCTACTTTAGCCGGATCAATAACGCCTGTTTCGAACAGGTTTTCGTATTTGTCGGTGCGGGCATTGTAGCCAAAATCGGCAGTACCTTCTTTTACTTTCTGAGCAACAACGGCACCTTCTTTACCAGCATTAATCACAATCTGACGCAATGGTTCCTCAATGGCACGTTTCACGATTTCAACACCGGTTGCCTCGTCTTCGTTTTCACCTTTTACCGCTGCAAGAGCTTCTATGGCGCGAACCAGAGCAACACCTCCACCAGCAACGATTCCTTCTTCAACAGCTGCACGTGTGGCGTGCAAGGCATCATCAACACGGTCTTTTTTCTCCTTCATTTCAACCTCAGAAGCGGCACCAACATAGATAACTGCAACACCACCGGCCAGTTTAGCCAAACGCTCTTGTAGTTTTTCTTTATCGTAGTCGGAAGTAGTGGTTTCCATCTGTGTTTTAATCTGGTTAACGCGAGCCGCGATAGCTTCTGTATCACCCGAACCATTAACCACTGTAGTATTTTCTTTGTCCACAGTAATTTTTTCACACTGACCTAACATTTCAACTGTAGCTTGTTCCAGTTTCATGCCTTTTTCTTCGGTAATAACTGTGCCACCGGTCAGGATTGCAATATCTTCCAGCATTTCTTTACGGCGATCGCCAAACCCGGGAGCTTTAACGGCACATACTTTTAAGGAACCACGCAAACGGTTAACCACCAAAGTAGCCAATGCTTCACCATCAACATCTTCAGAAATAATCATCAGCGGACGACCAGTCTGAGCCGTAGCTTCCAATACAGGAAGAAGATCCTTCATTGTGCTTATCTTCTTGTCGTGAATCAAAATGAAAGGATTCTCAAGATCAGCAGTCATTTTTTCAGCATCGGTTACAAAATAAGGCGAAAGGTAACCACGGTCGAATTGCATACCTTCTACAACATCAACGTAAGTATCGGTACCTTTAGCTTCTTCAATGGTAATCACACCTTCTTTGTGAACCTTCCTCATTGCTTCAGCAATCAACGCACCAATTACCGCGTCGTTGTTGGCCGAAATCTTTGCTACCGATTCGATTTTTGCATAGTCATCGCCGATGGTTTGAGCTTGCTCGGCAATGCTATTTACAACAGCTTCCACGGCTTTGTCGATACCTCTTTTCAAATCCATTGGATTAGCACCTGCAGTTACGTTTTTCAATCCAACCTGAACAATCGACTGAGCCAAAACAGTTGCGGTAGTAGTTCCATCACCTGCGTCGTCGCCGGTTTTAGAAGCCACTTCTTTTACCATTTGTGCACCAAGATTTTCGTAAGCGTCGCTTAATTCAATTTCTTTTGCAACGGTAACACCATCTTTGGTGATTTGAGGTGCCCCAAATTTTTTCTCAATAACAACGTTACGACCTTTTGGTCCTAAAGTTACTTTTACAGCGTTTGCCAATTGGTCAACACCGCTTTTCAACATGTCGCGTGCTTCAATGTCGAATTTAATTTCTTTAGCCATCTTTATTTATTTTTTTGATATTACTTGAATTACAGAATATACATCACATCGTTTTGCGACATCAATAAGTAGTCGGCACCATCGATGTTTAATTCAGTACCCGAATATTTACCATAAAATACCATATCTCCAACCTTCACTTCCATGGGCTCGTCGGCTTTGGCCTCACCTACCAATACAATTGTTCCAACTTGTGGTTTTTCTTTTGCTGAATCAGGAATAATTATTCCGCTTACTGTTTTTTCTTCGGCTTCTTTTGGCTGAACCAAGATTTTGCCTGCAAGGATTTTTCCTTTTAAATCTGCCATTTTGTTTTAGTTTATTATTGTTATTATTATTCGAATTAACAGGGTCGCTTTATCATATTTTGTGCCAAGCACCAAAAATTAGCCAGGCATAAAAAAACAAAGACAAAATTACACCCATCAAAATAAAAATACAAGTTAAATTATTCATTACAGTCTTATAATCTGCTACTTATGCCAAATGACAGATCTTCTGACAGGGTGACAGGAACGAAGAATATTACATATGCCTTTGCAGATTTCGAGAAAAAATATCAGGCTATTCAACAGATAAGATGCGTATTAACGAAAAGAAACAAAACATTTGGACGATGCTTTCGTTATTTCAGAGAGAAAACATTAAAACGGACTAGATTAATCAGGATTTACAGATTTTCAGATTTTCGGATCTTCAGACAACCGGAATTGGAAGATTAGAATATAGGAGGACTGGAATATTAGAATGGAGGGGAAGACCGGAGACGGAAGAAATTGATTAATGATTAGTGATTAGTGATTAATGTAAATGGCGGTTAAACGGTATGAGGGATACAGGGTTAACGATCGCGGTTCAGATGAATTATTGAACCAAAAAAGTCTGGAGACCGGAGACCGGAGACGGAAGAAATTGATTAATGATTAGTGACTGAAGTTTCGCAATTAATTTATTTTGTTATTCCATCATCGTTTTATGAAGCGCCATTTTTGTATGGCACTGTTATTCAGCTA
>JBFEWU010000203.1:0-8508 GCA_041546215.1 Draconibacterium sp.
GGATACTTGGTGATACAACTAAGTTTTGGCATTCAATTGATACCTTAAGTCACTATGCCCTTGATTTGACAGAAGGGAATATTAATATTGGTCAACACTCTCTATCTTTTATAGAAAACGGAGAATTATTAATTTATAACAATGGGGATAATTCTTCTGTCCCATTCTTTCCAAAGGATAAGTTAGGAGCGGTTTATTCAAATTCCTTCGTGTCTGGTTATACTATATCAGAGGAGAACATGACGGCAAAAGAGACTTTTAATATAGAATTACCTTTCTTTTGTCCAAACAGAGGCTTTGTTCAAAAAAGTGAAGAAATTTTTATTGTTACATCTATACCTGTTCAACCTGAGTTTAACAGTGTTATTAGTATATACGATGAAGCAGGAAATCTACTGTTGAACGTAATAAATTATCGTTATTTCTGTGTTAGAGCAAGTAAATTTTCTAACGTGTTAGATTATTAACAGCTTGAGATAAAATAATAATAATTGTATTAAAGTAAAAAAAGGGAATAAGATGCAAATTTGAGGAACGAATAGTCCTCGTTAAGTATCTTATAGTTAGTAAATCTTAGTTATGAAAAATAATATATTATTGTTGTCATTTTCACTTTTGGGTCTTACTCTATTGAGTTCGGGGCAGCAAAAAGAGGAAGAAAAAAAACCAAATATCATTTTTGTGATGAGTGATGACCATGGTTATCAAGCCATTAGTGCTTATGGTCATGAGTTGAATCAGACGCCAAATATTGATAGAATAGCCAAAGAAGGCGCACTGTTTACACGTGGTTATGTAACCAATTCTATTTGTGCACCAAGTCGTGCGGTAATGCTGACCGGGAAACATAGTTTTGTTAATGGGAAAATAGATAACATCCAGTCCTTTGATTGGAATCAGGATAATGTTGCAAAACAATTACAAAACGCAGGGTATCAGACAGCTATGATTGGTAAAATACATATTGATGGTTTACCACAAGGATTTGATTATTCTAATGTATTGCCAGGTCAGGGGCAATATTATAATCCTGACTTTATTGAGAATGGAGTTAAAAAGCGCTACAAAGGTTATTGCACTAAAATAACCACTGATATTGCCATGGATTGGCTTAAGAATAAACGCGATAAGAATAAGCCATTTCTTTTGTTATACCATCAAAAGGCTCCCCATCGGACCTGGATGCCAGAAAAGAAATACCTTAAGCTGTTTGATGGTAAAACATTTACGCCTCCGGCAAATTTTTTTGATGACTATGAATCAAGACCAATAGCAGCAAAACATGAAATGGGAATTTTTGAACACATGGATTTGGTGTATGATTTGAAAATGCTGGATAAGAAGGGAGAGATTAAAGGCCAATATAGAAAAGCAGCACAGAGAATATATGACCGCATGGATGATGTGCAGAGAGCAGCATGGGATGCACATTACGATCCAATCATAAAGGAATTCAAGGAGACTAAACTATCAGGAAAAGAGCTGGCTTTATGGAAATACGAAAGGTATATGAAAGATTATCTGGCTACCGTTCAGTCTGTTGACGACGGCGTTGGTACTGTACTGGATTATTTGGATGAAGCAGGTCTGGCAGAAAATACCATCGTAATATACACTTCTGATCAAGGATTCTATCTTGGCGAACACGGTTGGTTTGATAAACGGTTCATGTACGAAGAATCGTTCAGAACACCAATATTGATGCGTTATCCTAAAGAAATAAAACCGGGAACTATTGTCAATAAATTGATACAGAATCTTGATTTTGCTGCCACCTTCTTAGATTATGTCGGAACAGAAATTCCGAAAGATATTCAAGGAGAGTCATTCAGAAATATCGTAAATGGTAAATCAAAGGATTGGCGCGATGCGATTTATTATACTTATTATGAATATCCAGGTGAGCATAATGTTCAAAGACACCATGGCGTTAGAACCGATAAATACAAACTCATTCACTTTTATTATGATTCAGATACCTGGGAATTGTACGATTTGGAAAAGGATCCTTCTGAAATGAATAATGTGTATGATCATCCTGCTTACGCTAAAATAAGAAAGGATATGCACAAGAAATTGATAGAAGTAAGAGCTAAGTATGGTGACAGCGACGAAAACGATCAAAAGTATTTGTAGAGACAGAGTTACATTTACATATCCTATCCGGCCTTACATCAATTGTTCATTTTGTGAGATTTCTGATTTTTTCCTTCTTGTTAATTGATTTAATTGTCTTATCCAGCCAAACCTCAGCTAACCAAGGCCAAGTTCTGGCAGCAACATTATCAGGCCGTAAACCATATCCGTGGCCCCCATTTTGTAAAAAATGAAGTTCAATATCTGTATGATTATCTCGAAGAGCTTGAGTAAATACCAGTGAGCTATTTCCATATTTATCATCAGATGTTCCAAAAATAAAAACAGGCGGTATGTCTTTGTTCATCACTAATAGAGCGTCCATTCAAATTCAGTTGCATTAACTTTGGCAATATGCAGCATTCCTGCTTATCTACGAAATCCATTCAAACTTCTAAAATTCAAATGCCTTAATCTAATTTAATTGTCAATCAACAGCTCCTGTTTCATTTTTGTATCAGATTAATACTATCACAATATAATGAATTACATTTCAATAATATTTATAGCTCTATGCAGCCCACTTCTTCTATTCGCCCAAACAGAGCCATTTTCACTCGAAGATTGTATCGAATATGCATTAGAAAACAGCACAGATATTGACCGCTCTCAAAATAGTGTACAGCTTCGAAATGCGAATCTAGAACAATCAAAAGCTTCTCGTTTACCAAACTTGCATTTTGGGGTAAATCAACAACTTACATCAACAAGCAATTATAATAGTACTGGAGGTGAGTGGAACAGAAACAGCAATTCCTCATTAAATGCTAATCTCACTTCGCAGGTTACTCTTTATAGTGGGGCAAAAATCAAAAATACCATTTCACAAGACAAGATAAATCTTGAATCTGCCGAATTAAACATACAAACCGAAAAAGAATTAATCAGCCTAAGTATTTTATCGTTTTACATTGATGCTCTTATGACTCAAGAAAACCTGCAAAATAGTCAATTGCAATTAGAGGCAACACAAAAACAATTAGCTTATGCCCAGGCCAGAAGTGAAGCCGGAGTAATTTCTCGCTCCGATTTGCTTTATATCAAGTCGCAGTTGGCATCGGATAAAACAAACAATATTGAAGCAGAAAGTAATATGCGGATTGCACTGGTTTCGCTAATGCAAATAATGAATATGCCGGTAAACTACAGCTTCAGCATTCAGCAATCCGATATTGAGAATATCATCAACAAAAAAACCGAAACTAACCCGGAAACAGTGTATAATGTTGCACTTGGTATTCAGCCCGGAATCAAGACAGCTAACCTGAATGTAAAAAGTGCTGAAATCGGAATTGATAGAGCCAAGTCGGGAGCTTTACCCAGCTTAATGCTAAATGGAGGTGTAGGAACAGGATATAACTCAAGCATAAGTGATATCAATTATAATGAACAGTGTTCCAATAGTATAAATCCTCATGTGGGTTTAAGTCTTTCAA
This sequence comes from Draconibacterium sp., assembly GCA_041546215.1. GTDB lineage: Bacteria > Bacteroidota > Bacteroidia > Bacteroidales > Prolixibacteraceae > Draconibacterium. Next base: position 3,573 of record JBFEWU010000203.1, read on the forward strand.
TTCCAATCTATCAGCGAAAGCAGGTTAAAACACAAATTAAGACTGCTCAAGTACAAATAAGTAATGCAAAACTTGAATTAACAGATATGAAAAACAACCTAAGGAAATATATTGAACAAGCTTGTACCGATGTACAAACAGCACAGAGCAATTATTCCGCTTTACAGGAACAATTGGAAGCAGAGCAGGAAGCGTATGATGTAGCAAGTGAAATGTTTTCGCAGGGCATGGTGAATTCAGTAGATTTTCTTTTATCAAAAAACAACCTGATTATTGCGGAAAACAAATTTACGCAAGCAAAATATAAACTGGTTCTGCAAAACAAAATTGTTGAATACTATTTGGGAAAACCAATTGAATTGTAATTGAAAAATAATAAATATGACACGAAAAAATAAAAAATATCTAATGTATGGTTCGACTTTAATTGTATTGTCAGGAATCGTATTTCTGTTCATTCACTTTAAAGCGGGGGAACCTGAGTATGTATTTTCTACTACAAAGGTTGAAAGGGCTTCTATCATTAACACAATAACAGCCACAGGAACGTTGGAAGCAACCAATACGGTGGTAGTTGGTACTCAGGTATCTGGCGTTATCGAAAAATTACATGTCGATTTTAACTCGAAAGTAAAAAAGGGGCAACTAATCGCCGAGCTGGATAAATCAACGCTATTGTCAAGTCTTCAAAATTCAGAAGCAGACCTGGAAAGAGCCGAAGCTAATTTTAAATATCAGAAATCACAACTTGACAGGAACAAAGTATTGTATGAGAAAGAATTATTGGCAAAAAGTGAGTATGACTTAATCCTTTTCAATTACAAAACAAGCAAAGCAGAAGTAAAATCGGCAAAAGCTAATCTTAGCAGGGCTGAACGAAATCTCAGTTACGCATCTATTTATTCACCTATTGATGGTGTGGTATTAAACCGTGCCGTAGAAGAAGGTCAGACTGTTGCAGCCAGTATGAACACACCGGAACTGTTTACCATCACAAACGATTTGTCAACGATGGAAGTTGAAGCCAATATCGATGAAGCCGATATTGGTCAATTAGAAGAAGGTCAAAGGGTTGAATTTACTGTAGATGCCTTTTCTGAACGTACGTTTAAAGGAAACGTGACTGAAATTCGCTTGCAACCCAACGAAGCATCCAATGTAATTACATACACCGCAATTATTACTGTTAATAATCCCGATTTGAAATTAAAACCGGGCATGACAGCAAGCATTACCATATATATTAAAGAAGCAAACGATGTATTGATTGTAAAGGAAAAGGCTGCCCGTTTTATGCCAGACCCGCGATTATTAAATGATTATATGAGTCGCATGGCTGAAAATGAAAACAGACCTCAGTCAAACAGAACTGTAAATAACAATAATGATAGAAAACCTGCACCACTGAGGGAAAAACCTGAGTTAGATGATAATCACAAGTTGGTTTGGGTAAAAAACGATGCTCAGATACGTCCGGTAGTGATTGAAACAGGCATTGATGATGGGTCAAACATAGAAATAATTTCAGGACTAGACGAAGGGGCTACATTAGTTACATCTTTTGAATTGGCTGATAACTCATCCCTTAGTAAAAAGAGCGATGCCGAAGATGAGCAAAAAAGTCCATTTATTCAGGAAAGACCTAAACGACAGGGGGGCGGTGGAGGCCAGGGAGGACCGCCTCGATAGATATTGTTGAAATATTACCAATATTATGATGGATTACCTGATAATTATTAAAGATGAAAAACAAAGAAATTATATCAATAAAAAAACTACATAAAACCTACTATGTAGGTGATGAAACAATCAGAGCACTCAATGGAATAGATTTGTCAGTTCAGAAAGGCGAGTTTTTAGCTATTATGGGTGCCAGTGGTTCAGGGAAATCTACCTTGCTAAACATTCTGGGTTGTTTGGATTTACCAACAAGTGGTGATTATCATCTCGATGGCATAAATGTAAAGTCTTTAAACAAAAACCAACTGGCAACTATACGCAACCAAAAGTTAGGCTTTGTTTTTCAATCATATAACCTTTTACCTCGTACAACTGCACTTGAAAATGTGGAATTACCCCTACTTTATAATCCAGCGGTTAGCAATTCTGAGCGAAAAGAAAGAGCTGAAAAAGCATTGATAGCGGTAGGATTAAAAGACAGGATGAAGCATTTGTCAAATCAAATGTCAGGAGGGCAACAGCAACGTGTGGCTATTGCCAGGTCGCTGGTAAATAATCCGGTTGTAATTTTCGCCGATGAAGCAACAGGGAATCTTGATACACGAACATCTTTTGAGATAATGGCTCTTTTTCAGGAATTAAACCAGAAAGGGATGACTATTTGTTTTGTTACGCACGAACCTGAAATCGCAGAATTTACTTCGCGTAATGTATATTTTCGTGATGGCAGGATAATTAGGGACAATATTATAGAAAAATCGCATAGCGCATTAGAGGCTTTATCGCAAGTAAATGAGAATAGATTTGAGGTTGAATATTAAGCTATAAATTATGAAGTTTTTAAATCTCTTAAAAATAGCCATCGCTGCCATAAAACGGAACAAGACGCGTTCGTTTTTAACTATGTTGGGTATTGTAATTGGGGTTGCTGCCGTAATTGCGATGTTGGCTATCGGACAGGGTTCTAATGCCAGTATCAGGACAACGATATCCTCAATGGGCACTAACCTTATTAATGTGATGCCTGCAAGCCAAAACAGAGGTGGTGTGCATCAGGGACGGGCTGCATCGCCAACCCTTGTTGTTGATGATGTTACTTATTTGGAAAATAATAGCACATTAATTGAGGCTGTTTCGCCGGAAATGGATGGCAACGGGCAGATTGTTTACGGTTCTAATAACTGGCCAACTACCGTTTATAGCGGAAATGAAGATTATCCGTTTATAAAAAAATACGAGATTGAAACTGGGCGAATGTACACTTCAAAAGAAATTAAAAGTGCTGCCAAAGTTTGTTTAGTGGGGCAAACAATTATTGAAAATATTTTTAGCAAAGATGAAGATCCAATAGGTAAAACCATACGCTTTAATAATATTCCGTTCAAAATAATAGGCACTTTAAAAGAAAAGGGCGATAACACCTTTGGACAAGATCAGGACGATATGATACTCGCCCCCTATACCACTGTTATGAAAAGGTTGTTTAGACAGACTTACCTGCGAGCAATTGTGGTATCTGCCAAATCGGAGAATTTAATTTCAGAAACGAGTGCAGAAATAACAGAACTGTTACGATTGTCTCACAAGCTGAACGAAAGTGAAGATGACGATTTTGAAATCAGAACACAGGAAGAGTTGATTAGTAATTTTGGTTCGATATCTGAAATGATGTTGGTGCTACTTGGCTCTATAGCTGCTATTTCTCTTATTGTTGGAGGTATAGGAATTATGAATATTATGTATGTGTCGGTTACCGAACGTACCCGTGAAATTGGTTTGCGTATGGCTATTGGAGGAAAGGGTAAGGATATATTACGCCAGTTTCTGATAGAAGCAATGCTGCTTAGTATTCTTGGAGGTGTTATTGGGGTTGGCATGGGTATTATGGCTTCAAACATTGTAGAAAATATTCTTGGTTGGCCTGTATTAATAACAAGCAATTCAATTTTGCTATCCTTCCTGTTTTGCACTTTTATAGGGGTGTTCTTTGGTTGGTATCCGGCACGTAAAGCTTCGGCACTTAATCCTATAGATGCACTTCGACATGAATAATAAATACTATTAATTTTAAAATGAACAAGATGAAACAAAAAATTTTAATTGTTGTGTTAGTTGGTTTTATTACCATGAGTTTTAACTCGTTAATGGCTCAGGAACGACCTGACAGAAAACCATCACAAGAACAAGCAGATACACTTGCTGCAAAACAAACTAAAACGGTTAACAAAATTTTAGCTGATTATAATAGTGAATCACTATCAGCAGACGATGCAAAAGCTATTATGGATGCTATTAGAGATGCAAAAATTCCGGGAGGCAAGGGAGTAGAAAAAGCAATCAATGCTGCAGGATTTAGTTTTGAACAAATTAGAAAACTTGCTCCGCCACCTGCAGGACCACGAGGTAAGCAAAGAAAATAGCAACAATAAATAAATTCCCCGGCAAAATATTCTGTTGGGGAATTTAAACATGATAAAGACTGATCTGGTAATAAATCAATTAGGTATCGAATAGAAAAGAAAGCAGTAAATTTGCATTATGATTATTTCTAAAAATAAAATAGAAAAATGGTTACCTCATTTTATAGGTTTACTTTTATTCCTGATTCTGCCAATTTTTGTTTTTGACAGGAATAACGAACGTGCTATTTATTGGATTTACAGCTATTATTATCAAATGACATTTATGATTATAGCTTTTTATGTGAACTATTTGATCTTTGTTCCTCGTTTCTTTTTTTCAAAGCGAAAAGCATACTTCTTTGTTGTCTTATTCCTGTTTGCAGTTCTATTGCTTGCTTTATCACAACAATTATATGAATATTTTCAATTGGAAAACATTCGCCCAAACAACAACATGCCAGGTGCCGGAATCCGCCCAAAAAGCAGGAGCCGATTTGGCTTACACCCTAAACTTGTCGATAACTTTTTTCTATTATTAATTGTATTGGGGTTTAGCAGCGGAATGGCAATTATTCAACGTCTCAGAAAAAACGAATCTACACAAAAAGAAATAGAAAAGGCTCGTGTTGATTCTGAACTGGCATTCTTGAAAAATCAAATTAGCCCTCATTTCTTTTTTAATGCATTAAACAATATTTATGGATTAATTGCAATTGATAGCGATAAAGCACAGCAAGCTGTAGAAAAGCTTTCAGGTTTAATGCGATATCTGATTTACGATTCAAATATTGACACCATTGAGTTGCAAAAAGAATTTGATTTTACTTTGAAATATATCGAATTGATGGAGCAAC
>JBFEWU010000410.1:0-3983 GCA_041546215.1 Draconibacterium sp.
TGGTATTTAAAATAGCCGAAACGAATAGGTAAGGGATGAGTGTTATACCAAAAGCCAGGTAAAATTTTGTATAATGTTTTTTGAATCGGTTTCGAAACACGGTGTATCCCAGGTAAATGGCCGTTAAAAAGAAGGTGAAAAAGGTGAACATGCTTTGCCGATAATAATAGGCCAGAACGGCAGATAGTGTAAAAAGAACGAGGCTTACAAGTAGAAAAGCATTGGCATGTTCAAATTTCTCAAGCCTGATTTTGAGCCATTCATAAACATAAACCGATGACAGGGGAATAATTAAAAAAGAAAGCCATTCTTCAATGGGAACTTTCATGACTTCCAGGCCGGTAAGGTAATCAGGATTAAAGCTCCAAATGCCAAGCTCAGTAAAACGCATATTCCAGATTCCGAAAATCGCACCCGAGAACAGGATTGCAGGAAGCAGATACCTGAGTTGGAAAACAAAACGTACCTTTTTTTGCCAGCTCATCACCACCGGAATAATCAGGTAGACCATCAGCAAAAATAAATACCCAAGATGAATTATCTCCATTGCCTTATTTTTGGGCAAAGTTATTTGATTTTTTAGTTCTCCAAAACAAATGTTGAAATGCTTTGCCTGGATAAAGCAAGTGGTTTTTGGAATTAACCTTACCGGATAAAACTCGAGTAATTGCCCGGTTCCTCACATACTGGCAGCTCCATGCGTCGGATGCTCTAAAATTGTGAATGGTCGGGTGGGCGCTCTCCGGATTTACCCCCCCCACTATCTGCAGTTAAATTTTCAGGTTTAAGTTTTATGAACAAAGGCGCAGAGACACGAAATGGTCTCCGCGCCTTTGCGCAGTTAAAAGCAGTATTTTTAAAATTTCATTTTAGCCAGATCGCCAGGTTTATCATCGCCCGAAATGGCTCTTATCCTGAATGAGTAAGAATAGGCTTTATCCCTTAGTCGGTATTCTTCGTGTGTTAGCGCTCCCCAGCTGTTATCGCCGCCCACTCCCATTTGCTTATGGTCGATGTTTACCGAAGTCAGGTCGCGTGGTTTTACATCAGTGGTGTGGCGGTTTAGCACTTCAATACCCTTGACCTGGCGGCCATCGGTTCTTTCCATACTCTCGAAGTCTTCCATAAGGTTGTGATGTGCGCTGACTTCCAGTAGTGGCAGGCCACTGAAAAGCAGGCCATTTCCATCATTGTCGGTAATTGTCATCCATCGAACATCAGTTTTATTGCCATTCTCCTGGGGACGCAGGTAAGCCCAGTATTGGTCGGCCACACTTCCACTGTAGAGGCCAACGAATGCTCCTGTTTTCCGGTCCCAGTATGATTCCTGCGGACCACGGCCCAGCCAGCTCATCTGGTCGAATTTGCGGGGCATAACCAGGTTCATTCCCATGCGAACAATCTCCGGGAGATCGTCTGCCGTCATTTCGAAATTATTGCTTACTACCACATCCCCGGTTCCGTAAACCGTGTAGGTCGACTTATAAGTGGCAATTTTGTTTCCTTCGTCACTTACAAGGTTGAAATCGAAAGTAACTTTCACAGTGCTTTTGTTAATTTCTTTCACCGACACATTGGCGACTTCACGGTTTTCGCCTGCCTTGCGCCAGACACGACTGCGTTTATGCAGGTTGTTTCCAAAATCGTTATCGATGGGAGCACGCCAGAAATTTGGAACCGGGCCACTGATCAGCATTTCATTATTCTCTTTTTTGAAGCTTGAAATAACCCCTGCTTTTTTGTCAAATGAAACCGTGAATCCATTTCCGGAAACGGTTGCAGTTGCATCGGTTTCATCAAGTTTTACTTCAGGTAAACCAACTGCCGTAATCCTGAAAACTGATGCTTTGAACAAAGGTAATTCGAATTGTTCCTCAGCCATTACCGAACCGGCTTTAACCAGGCTCCAGTCTTCTTTTAGCCGGGCTTGTACGTTTAAGAAATATTCAACGCCCGTTTCCGGTTTTACTGAAAAATCGACGGTGAATTTCTTTGATTCCCCGGGAGCCAGGTTGATGCCTGGCAGACTTCCCGTGTCAACTACTTTCCCATCACCGACTACTTCCCAACCAAAATTAAGGTCAGCCAGGTTGATAAATGCATATTTGTTTTTAATTGATATAATCCCCGACTTCAAATCAACTGCGTCAAAATCAACGTTTTGGTATACTTTTTTAACCTCCAGAAGATGAGGTTTTACGCCGCGGTCGGGATCCACCAGGCCATTATTACAGAAGTTACCATCGGATGGAACCGTGTCGGGGCCAAAGTCGCCACCATATGCCCAGTATTCTTCTCCGGCTTCGTTGGTGGTTAAAAGTCCCTGGTCAACCCAGTCCCAGATAAAACCACCTTGCAGCACATCGTATTTTTCAATTAGATCCCAGTAGTCTTGCAGGTTTCCAACGCTGTTGCCCATGGCGTGGGCGTATTCGCATTGGATCAATGGCATGTCGGCACGTTCTTTTGCAAAGCGCTCCATGTGTTGCATGCGTGCGTACATCGGGCAGAAAATGTCGGTGTTCCCTTTCCCGTGTGCTTGTTCGTACTGCACCGGACGTGTGGGATCCATGGCTTTCAGATAGTCGTAAGTAGCCTGGAAATTTACTCCATTCCCGGCTTCATTACCCAGGCTCCAGGTAACAATACAAGGTTGGTTTTTATCGCGTTGGTACATGTTTCTGGTGCGGTACAAATGGGCGTCCTGCCAGTCTTCATTTTTTGCCAGCGACTCTTTCCCGTAGCCCATACCATGTGATTCAATATTCGCCTCGTCTATAATGTACAACCCATATTTATTGCAGAGTTCGTACCATAATTCGGGCTGGGGATAATGTGAAGTACGCACTGCATTCAGGTTGTGCTCTTTCATGGTTTTAATGTCGAGCAACATGGTTTCTTTGTCCTGAACGTGTCCTTTTTTGTCGTTGTGTTCGTGCAGGTTGGTACCTTTCATATAAACGTATTTGCCGTTTACGCGCAAAGTGGCATCAATAATTTCAATGCGGCGGAAACCAACATCCTGACGGATTACTTCAACAACTTCTTCGCCATTTTTCAGGGTGATTATCAATTCATAAAGATTGGGTATTTCAGCCGACCATTGTTTTACGTTTTCAATTACAGCTTCGAATTTGGCCATGCCATTACCATTTCCAAGACTGGCAGTCATATCTTGCACGATCGAACCATTTTGTGATAATACTGCCTGAATTTCTATTTTCCCGGCGGTTTGTGCTAAGCTTCCAACTTCTACATCTAAAGAAAATAAGCCATTGGCATATGAATCGTCTAAATTTGAACCCACCCGGAAATCAACAATGTGCTGTTTTCCACGTGCTTTTAAATATACGTCGCGTGTAATTCCACTTAAGCGCCAAAAGTCCTGATCCTCCAGATACGAAGCATCGCTCCAGCGAAAAATTTCAACGGCCAGGGTATTCTCTCCCTTTACCAGGTGTTTTGTGATGTTGAATTCAGCAGGTGTTTTGCTGTCTTCGCTGTAACCTACATACTGCTCGTTAATCCATAAATTCATGCACGACGAAACTGCTCCAAAATGAAGGATAACGTCTTTCCCATCCCAGTGGGCAGGGATTTCGAAGGTGCGTTTGTAAGAACCAACAGGGTTATAGTGCTCTTGAATTAGCGGAGGAGTTCTATCGTGCGGATATTTTACGTTTGTGTAAATGGGGTAATCAAAACCAAGCACTTCCCAGTTTGCCGGAACCTGTATTTGATCCCACTCGCGGGTATCAAAATCATTTTTAAAAAACCAGAACGGCCGTTCCGATGGATTTTGGGCCAAATGAAATTGCCATGTGCCGTTTAGCGATTTCAAAAGAGGCGATTGCCATTTGTCTTCGGTGCGGGCTTGCTCAGCCGACGCAAAAGGAATAAAATGAGCGTGTGGAGTTTCTTTGTTCACCTGGCAAATGGCCGGATCTTCCCAGGGTTTGGGATTTGGTTCTTCGAAGGGAACA